>JALYHT010000139.1 GCA_030776225.1 Acidobacteriota bacterium
GCCAAAGATGCTCCGGCCAATGAGCTCAATCCTCTTCATTGCCGCCGACCCCCGCGAGCTCACGGGTCTGCTCAGCCATTGGGAAAATATCACGCCCCTGCGCCTTCCCGTTCACTTCGCGCGTTCCGGCCGCTCAAAGGGCCGCGAGGTCTTCGCGATCGCCAACGGAGCCGGAGCGGATCGCGCCTTTGCCGCCACCCTGCTCGCACCCAGGGTTTCCAGCATCTGTAATGTTGGCTTTTGCGGGGCGCTCGACGAGACTCTGGAAATCGGCGACATAGTAGTTGCCACCGAAGTTGCGACCGCCACTCAATCGTGGCCGGCTTACGTTCCGCAGGCGCCGATCTCACATACCGTCAAGGTTGCCTGTGTAGACCGCGTCGCGCAAACTGCCGCCGCGAAGCATGGCCTCCGCCAAACCGGGGCGTCGATAGTGGAAATGGAATCTGCTGGAGTCGCGCGCGCCGCCGAAGACCTGCACGTGCCTTTCTCCTGCATACGCGCCGTCAGCGACCTGGCCAGCGAAGACTTTGCGAATGATTTCAACGCAGCCCTCACGCCGGATGGCCGCTTCAGCATCCCACGCCTGCTTGCCGGAGCCGTCTCCAGCCCGCGGGTAAAATTGAAAGAACTGATCCGTTTGCAACAACGCACTGCCCTCGCTTCAAAGAAACTGGGAGACTTTCTTGCCGCAACAACTTTCTGAGACTTCTCGAATATCGGCGCCGGGCCAGATGCGAGCCGCCGTGTATCGCGGAAACTCCATCGTTACGGTCGACGCCGTTCCCACGCCAGAAATCGGGCCTGGCGAAATTCTTATCCGCGTGGAAGCCTGCGGCGTGTGCCACACGGATCTTAAAAAAATCGAATACGATTTGCTCGCCCCGCCGCGCATCTACGGCCATGAGACGGCCGGCGTTGTCGCTCATGTGGGCGCGAATGTCACGAAGTTCCAACCCGGAGACCGGGTCATCGTTTTCCACCACATCCCCTGCGGCATCTGCTTTTACTGCGAGCGAAAATTGTATGCGCAGTGTCCCGTTTACAAAAAGGTGGGTGTGACGGCCGGCTTCGAGCCCGCCGGCGGCGGCTTCTCGCAATACGTCCGTGTGATGGATTGGATCGTCGAACGCGGCGTCGAAAAAATTCCCGCCGAAGTGCCGTTCGAAATTGCCTCATTTGTCGAACCGCTGAACACCTGTCTCAAAGCCGTTCACCAGTGCGACCCGCAACCGGGGGATGTCGTTCTGGTCCAGGGTCAGGGCCCCATCGGCCTGCTCTTTACCATGTTATTGGCGCAGCGCGGCTGCACCATCGTCGCCACGGACACCATTAGCCGGCGCCTCGAACTCTCGAAACTCTGCGGCGCGGCTTACTCCATGCACCCGGGCCAGGAAGACGTTTCCGCCAAACTGAAATCGCTCACCCAGGGTCGCGGCGCCGATATGGTCTTTGTTGCCACTAATGTGAAAGGCGTGGTGGAAGAAGCGGTCTCATCCACCCGTCCCGGCGCCAAAATCATGCTTTTCGCCCAGACTTCGGACAAGGAACGCATCGAGCTTTCCGGCGCCGGCATCTGTGTCGGTGAACGCTCCCTGCTCGGGTCCTACAGCGCCTCTGTGGATATTCAGAAGGAAAGCGCCGATCTCGTCTTCAGCGGTAAACTGCCGCTCAATCTACTGATATCGCACCGCGTTCCCCTGGATAAAATCGGGTTTGCATTCCGCCTGGCAACACACCCCGGCGAATTCCCCGGCGAAAATCCGCTGAAGATTATCGTTCGTCCGCAGGAGCTCTCAGGCTCGTCCAATGGCATCTGACCTCATGCTCGCCGCCATCCTGTACGGCAAGGAGCACATCCAGCTCGAACGCATTCCGGTTCCCGCGTTAGGGCCGGGGGACATCCTCGTGCGCGTCCGCGCTGCGCTTACCTGCGGGACCGATGTTAAAGTCTTCCGCCGTGGTTATCACGCCCGCATGATCGTGCCGCCCGCCGTCTTCGGACACGAATTCGCCGGCGACGTCGTTGCCACAGGCGACGCCGTCACGCGTTTCCAGATCGGGCAACGGGTTGTCGCGGCCAACTCCGCGCCGTGCCTGCATTGCTTCTACTGCCAGCGAGGCAAGGTCAACCTCTGCGAAGATCTGCTCTTCAACAACGGCGCCTACGCCGAATTCATTCGCATCCCCGCGCGCATTGTCGAACGCAATACCTATGAACTGGCCCCGCATCTCGACTATCGCGATGCCGCGCTGGCCGAGCCTCTGGCCTGTGTCGTGAAAGGCCTGGAAGACACCGGACTCGAAGCGGGCGATACCGTGGCCGTAATCGGCGTCGGCCCCATCGGCTCCATGTTCGTCAGACTCGCGAAACTGCGCGGCGCGCAGATTATCGCTATCGGGCGCCGCCGCTCCAGACTCGACCATGCCCTCGCTCTCGGCGCCGACCGCGTCATCGCAACCGAAGAAACCGAAGACCCCGTCGCCGCGGTACGCGAGCTGACCGGCGGACGCGGGGCCGACGTCGTGATCGAAGCCGTTGGCCGGCCCGAAACATGGAACTGGTCCGTCGAGATGCTGCGTCGCGGAGGGATTGTCAACTTCTTTGGCGGCCCGCCCGGCGGCACGCGGGTCGAGCTCGATACCAACCTGCTTCACTACTCCGAGATCACCTGCAAAGCCAGCTTCCACCACACGCCGCGAGCGTTCTGCGAAGCGCTCGATATCATCGAATCCGGCGGCGTCGCGGCGCAGTCTTTCGTACAGGCCGAAGAGCCTCTCGAAAGCCTGTCGAAAGTCATGTTCCGTCTGATGGAAGGCAGCGGGCCTTTGAAAACCGCCATCGTGCCATGACTGTCGTCGAAGCGGAACGGTATACGCGGAAGCTCGCGACCACCCATTACGAGAACTTCCACGTGGTCAGCTTCCTGCTGCCGAAACACCTGCATCAGGACTTCTACAACGTCTACGCTTATTGTCGTTCGGCCGACGATCTGGCGGACGAAATTCCCGACGCCCAGGAGAGTCTGCGCCAGCTCCACGCCTGGGGCGGGGAACTGGATCGCATGTACGCGGGGGAAGCGGAGCACCCGGTCTTCGTTGCGCTCAAAAGCACTGTTGCGAAGTACGGCATCCCGAAACAGCCCTTCGCCGATCTGATTCGCGCCTTCGTGCAGGATCGCCACGTCAGCCGTTACCAGACCTGGGACGAAGTGCTCGATTACTGCGTCTATTCGGCGAACCCTGTCGGCCGCCTGGTTCTTTATCTTTGCGGCTACTCCGACCCCGAACGGCAGGCGCTCTCCGACAAGACCTGTACGGCTCTGCAACTGGCCAACTTCTGGCAGGACGTCACGGTCGACCAATTGAAGGACCGCGTTTACCTGCCCCTCGATCTCCTCGCCCGGCACAACTACACCGTGGACGAACTCTTCGCCCACAGGTTCGACGGGCGCTTCGTCGCCATCATGCGGGAAGCCGTCGGGTACGCCCGCGAACTTTTCATTGCGGGCCTGCCGCTGAACCGCATGGTGAACAGGCGTCTGGCGGTGGATCTCGAACTCTTCAGCCGGGGCGGCATGCGCGTACTCGATAAGATCGAGCAACAAGGCTATGACGTGTTGTCCCGCCGCCCCAAAATTTCAAAGGCCGAACGCGTAAGCCTCCTGCTCGGCGTCATAGCCCGCATGGCGTTTGTGAAATCGGCGGCCGCATGACGCTGCAGGAGTCCTACGCGCATTGCCGGGCTGTCGCCAAAGCGCGCGCGCGTAATTTCTACTACTCTTTCATTCTTCTTGAACCCGAGAAGAAGAATGCCATGTGCGCGGTCTACGCGTTCATGCGCTACTGCGACGACCTGAGCGACGAGCCCGGAGCTACCAGAACCGCCATCGATCGCTGGCGCGATGCCCTGACTGAAGCGCTCGCCGGACGCCCCGACGACAACCCGACCTGGCCGGCATTCCTCGATGCCGTAGCCCACTTTTCGATTCCTCACGAGTATTTCTACGAAATGATCGAAGGCGTGGCGTCCGATCTGACGCCGCGCACGATCGATAACTTCGACGACCTTTACCAATACTGCTACCGCGTCGCTTCCGTGGTGGGTCTCACCACCATCCACATCTTCGGTTTCACCTCGTCTGCGGCGCTGCCGCTGGCCGAAAAGTGCGGGATTGCCTTTCAGCTCACCAACATCCTGCGCGACGTGCGCGAAGATGCCGGGCTCGGCCGCGTCTATCTGCCGGCTGAGGATCTCACCCGCTTCAACGTGTCTGTCGACGATCTGCGCAATGCCCGCCGCACCGACCAGTTCGGCAGGCTCATGGAATTCGAGATGGAGCGCGCGCGCAGTTATTACCGAGATTCCGCGCCGCTGCTGGAATTGATCGAACCAAAGAGCCGCCCTTCGCTCTGGGCTATGATCGCAATTTATTCCCGGCTGCTCGATCATCTTGCCGAGTCTCACTATGACGTACTGACCCGGCGCATTTCACTCAGCCCTGTCGAAAAGACGTGGATCGTGTTGCGCGCTGCCCTTGGGCTTACCTAATTCCCTGTAGAGTTCCACGAACTGCGCCACCGCCAGTTCTTCCGCCCGCTGCGCGGTTTCCGGCGGGTTGTCATACGCGCCGCGCAGATTATTTCTCAGCGTCTTCCTCTTCTGCCGGAAACAGATCGAGACAAAGCTCAGAAGCCCATCCATATCGGCTGGCTTTTCAGCCAGTGGGGTCAGGCGGATCACCGCCGAATCCACCTTGGGCGGCGGCCGAAATGCGCCTGGCGCCACGGTGAACAGGTATTCGGCTCTGGCCTGTAGTTGGCACTCCACCGAAAAGTAGCCGTAATCGCGCGTTCCTGGTTTCGCCGTGATGCGCTCGGCCACTTCTTTCTGGATCAGAAACACGGCTGAACGCAACAGCCCCGGCGCCCGCACATATCGCGAGATAATCGGCGTCGCAATGTAATAAGGCAGGTTGCCGGTCAATATCCCCGCGCCCCACCGGGACCAGTCCACTTCGAGAGCGTTGCCTTCCAGCAGTTCGACCTCCCGCCAGCGTTCGCGTATGTGCGCCGCCAGTTCGGGATCGAGCTCGATAGCGGCCACGCGATCGGCGCGTTTCAGCAGGATTTCAGTGAGCGCGCCCCGCCCCGGGCCGATCTCGACCGCCAGCTCTGCGCGATCACCACAAGCCGCCGCCCCGATCCGTTCGAGTGCCTTGCCCGAGATGAGAAAGTGTTGTCCGAGTCGCTGGCCCAGTTCAGCCTCGGATGTTGATGTGATGGATGCTGACGAGAATCTTCCCCGTCACCTTCTTGCCGAATGCGGTTGCCGGGCTGAACTTGCTATAGAGAACCAGGTTGCCGATCTCCTGCAGTTCCTCAGGGCTGGTCGACTTAGCGCCGGTGTCATTGCACTGCGGCACTTCAAAATCGCTCACCACGCCGTTGCGATCCACCGTGAGTTCCACGATCACATCCTTGCCCCTCACCGAGAATGGCGAAGCGTCGTCCAGCGTGACCTGGCTGAAGAGACCAACCGGAATATCATTCCAGCCCGGCTGCCATTCCGGATGCACGTGCAGATTATCCACAATGACTCCGAAGCAAAGGAAAGAGGCCAGAAGACCGCCCGCCGCCGGCACCGCAACCGGCCTGAGCAGGTTATCCAATATGAGTTTCGCGCTGGATTTCAGCTCTTCCATGCGCGCCGCCACGTCCCTTCGCAACAAGCTCCGCGATCGTTCACGAGATGCGAGCACTTTCAGGCGCGTGCTCAACAGGGGCGTGACGCCCGCTGCCGGAAGATTCTTCAACCCCGTACGCAGCGAGCGCACTTCCGCGCGATGCAGCCGGCACTCCGGGCATTCGGCCGAATGCAGATCGATCATGAGACTGTCGGTTTCGTCCAGCGTTCCGGCGGCCGAGTCCCAGAGCGCGGTTCGGACGCATTTGCAGCTGAGTTCTTCTATCACCGTGCGGTCCTCGGAACCAGTTGTACGGCTGCGGCGGGTTCCAGACGAGCCGCAAGGTTTCTGCGCAGGGCTTCGCGGCCCCTCACGATACGGGATTTTACGGTCCCCATCGAAACCTCCAGAACATCGGCGATTTCCTCGTAACTCATATCCTCGACCTCCCTCAGGACGAGTGCGGCGCGGAAAATCGGGTTAATTTCCGCGAGCGCGTCCTCCAGCAGGAACTGGGCTTCACGGTTCATGGTGAAGTCGAACGGCGTCTCCCCCGCATCCATCAAAGGTTTCTCGCGGGATTCGGAATCCTCGAAATTGTCTTCGATGCCGGTTTCGCCGCGGCGGTGACGGAACAGCCAGCGCCGCCTGTTGTGCGATTCGTTTACCGCGATTCTATAAACCCAGGTGCGAAGACTGCTCTCGCCCCGGAAGCTGCCGACGTTGCGGAAGATTTTCAGAAACACTTCCTGCGCCACGTCGCTGGCATCCCACTGGTCGTTCAAAAGCCGGTACGCCAGATTGTAGACAGGTGACTGAAAGCGTTCGATCAACTGCTCATAAGCGAATTCGTCACCCGCCTGCAGTCCGGAGATCAGCCGGTGGTCTTCGAGCAGCGCTTCCTGCTCGACAGTCAGGTTTGAATTCAGGTTGAGGTAATAATTGCCTGCCAAGGTTTCTCCCGGACGGTGTCTGAGAACTGCCTCAATTATAGGACTCCGCCACGCCGTCGTATGTTCCCGGCTTTATTCCGGCTCCTGGCTACAGCAGCCGCGCGAACCACTGCTTCGCCAGCGAGAAATCCGCCGGTGTCAGATCGTGCCCCGCATTCTGCAGCACAAAATCCACCGTCGCCCCGGCCTCGCTCATCAGCCGCCCCAGCCGCTGCGCATCGGCGGCCAGAATTACATGGTCCGTCTGCCCTGCTGAGATCACCACAGGCGCGCCTTTCAGCTGTGGCAGTATAGCGGGCGTCACGACCGCTCGCGAGCGAAACAGACAAGCCCCCGCAATGGTTCCCGGATGCAGCAGCATCAGGGCTGCCGCGATGTTCGCCCCATTCGAGTACCCCAGCGCATAGAGCCGCGAGGCATCGATCCCGTACTCCCCGCACATGCGCCCCACCCACTCCGCAAGATCCCGGGCACGGGTCTTCACTTCTTCCGCATCGAAACCCTCCGCACCGGGAAACGCAAAGAACCTGCACATCCCGTTCTGCACCACATTACCGCGCGGACTCAGAAACCCCGCGCCCGGCGCCAACCCCTTGCCAATTGGCAGCAGATCGTCCTCATCCCCGCCGGACCCATGCAGCAGCAACACAGTAACCGGCAACCGCCCCGGCGTGAATTTGTGAATGAAATCCATCTCAGCGATAGCGGCCGCGCATGCTGTTCAGGCGGATCTCAGCCAGTTCTCCGAACGCGTGCAGCCCCGTCAGCATTCCCACTTTGCTGCCATCCACATGGTTCCACCGCACCGGTACTTCGGCGATCGTATAGCCTCGCTTGAAGGCGATGAAAAGCACCTCGGCGTCAAACCCGAAGCGCTCCAGACGCTGCCGCGAGAAGAGCTCCCGCGCCACGTCCGCGCGAAACAGTTTGAACCCGCACTGCGTGTCGGCTATGGGCAAACCGGTAGCCGCGCGCATCACGCCGTTAAATAACTGCCCCATCGTTTCCCGATAGCCGGGCTGGTGGACCCCGATCAGCGAACGGTCGAGCGCTCGCGAACCGATGGCGATTTCATCGTTGCCCTGCGCCACGGCGCTCCACAGCTTCTCCAGTTCTTCGATGGGCGTCGAGAGGTCGGCATCGCTGAAAAGGCGCCAGTCCCCGCGTGCTTCCAGCATCCCGTGGCGCACCGAGTAACCTTTGCCCCGATTGCCAGGATTGCGCAGCACCCGGATGTGCGGGTTGCAGCTGGCAAATGTCATCGCCGCCGCCACCGTGCCATCCGTCGAGCCATCGTCTACCACCAGCGTCTCGTGGAAATCCCACGCGCTTTCGCACAGGTATTGTTCGACCCGCCGCAGCGTGCCCGGCAGCCTGCCCTCTTCATTGAAGGCCGGAATAATTATGGAGATAGAGCGGGTCAAGGGTGGGTATGCTGTTGACGAAGAATTATAATAACTGATTCCCTTACAGGAGATTTTATATTGTCGCTGGAAGACGAATTATTTGAACAGCGCGCCGCGCGCGTGCGTGAGATCGAAGCTCTCGGTTACCGCCCCTTTGGTAAGCGCTTCGACTTCACGTGTACGGTTCCCGATGTGCACCGTCTTTACAGCGGCAAAACTGCAGAAGAACTGGTTCCCGGTTCTTTGGACGGCTCTTTGGCAGACGTTCCCCGCATCAAAGTCGCGGGCCGCATTCAGACCATCCGGCGCATGGGAAAGGCCGGCTTCATGCACATCCAGCAGAACGGCTCGAAGCTGCAGTGCTATACCCGCAAAGACGGCGTTGACGAACGGGACTACCAGCTCTTCGGACTCCTTGACATCGGCGACATCGTCGGCGCGGAAGGCTACGTATTCCGCACGCGCACCGGCGAGCTCAGCCTGCATGTCGAAAAGCTCGAATTCCTCTCGAAGACCCTGCTCGCCATGCCCGAGAAGTGGCACGGTCTCGAAGACGTGGAGATTCGTTATCGCCAGCGCTATCTCGACCTGATCTCCAACCCGGACAGCCGCGAGATCTTCCTGAAGCGCGCGAAGATCGTCTCTTCGCTGCGCCGCCAGCTCGAAGAGCGTCAGTACATCGAAGTCGAAACCCCGATGATGCAGCCCGTCTATGGCGGGGCCGCCGCGCGCCCCTTCGTCACGCATCACAACACGCTCGACATCGATCTCTACATGCGCATCGCGCCCGAGCTCTACCTGAAGCGCCTGGTGGTTGGCGGCCTTGAGCGCGTGTATGAAATCAATCGGAACTTCCGGAACGAAGGCGTCTCCACGCGCCACAACCCCGAGTTCACAATGATCGAGTTCTATCAGGCCTACACCGACTATCGAGGCCTGATGGATCTCAGCGAAGAGCTCCTGCGGCAACTTGCGATCGATGCTACCGGCGGTACCGTCGTTCCCTGGGGAGATCACCAGCTGGATTTCAGTTCCCTGCGCCGCCTCTCGATGCGCGAAGCAGTTGTCGAACACTGGGAAGGCGCTGACAAACCGTCCCCCGACAATGTGCGCGATCCGGACTGGCTCAACCCGCATGGCGGTCTCGCGCGGCTATTCGAAGAGCACGTCGAAAAGAAGCTCATCCAGCCCACTCTTATCTACGATTTCCCTGTGGACGTTTCGCCGCTCTCGAAGAACAAGGCGGAGGAGCCCGAGCTGGTCGAACGCTTTGAAATCATCATTGCGGGCATGGAAATTGGCAACGCTTACACAGAGCTCAACGATCCCATGGAACAGCGCCGCCGCTTCGACGCTCAAATCTCCATGCGTGAAGGCGGCGACGAAGAAGCCCACCAGATGGATGAAGACTACCTGCGCGCCATGGCCTATGGGATGCCGCCCACCGGCGGCGAAGGGCTCGGGATCGACCGCCTCGCTATGCTGCTGACGAACTCGCAATCCATCCGCGATGTGATCCTGTTCCCGTTGCTCAGGCCCGAAGGCGAAATCGGCATTCTCGACAAGCTGCGAAAACTGGATGGCTAGTTTTGAATTATTCGTCGCGGGCCGCTATCTGCGCGCGCGCCGCAAAGAAAAGGTCATCTCTGTCATCACCTTGATCTCGGTGACAGGCGTCGCGGCGGGCGTCACCGCCCTGATTGTTTCGCTCGCGGTGAACAACGGTTTTCAGAACACCCTGAAGCGCAACATGCTGGCCGCGACCGCCCATGTCAACGTGCTGAACAAAGAAGTGCTGACGGGTATCGTCGACTGGCGGAATCTCTCCGGCAGACTGCGTAAGGCGCCGCACGTCGTCGCTGTCGCGCCGGTGCTCTATGACCCGGTGTTCCTCGCCGGGCCGCTCACGAGGAAGCTCGTGACCCTCAAAGGCATCGACGTGCGCGATGAACTCTCCGCCAGCGACACTCTCAAACATCTGAAGAGCGGTTCGCTCGACCTCCTGAAAGATGATGGAGGCCTGCCCGGTCTGATCGTCGGAAGCAAACTCGCTCAGGACGCGGGCCTGACCCTGAACGGCATCGCCACTCTGATCGATCCCGAAGGCAACCTGACCCCCTTCGGACCCACCCCCCACAGCCAGCGGTTCCGCGTGGCCGGAATTTTCCAGACCGACTTCTTCGATGTCGATGACAACTGGGCGTACGCGTCCAGAGCCTCCGTCCAGAAACTCCATTCCGCGGGAGACGTCGTCAACACGATAGAAATCCGCCTCGACAATCCGGACCTTGCACCAGCCATGGCGAAGGAAGCCGCGCGCATCGCCGGACCTGGGTATGCCACCATTACCTGGGAAGAACAGAACCAGCAGCTCTTCCACGCCCTGCAACTGGAGCGTGTGGTCACGTTCATCACAATCGGGCTGATTGTTCTTGTCGGAGCTCTGAATATCTTTATTACGCTGATCATGATCGTGCTCACCAAATACAAAGACATTGCGGTTCTCATGTCTATGGGCGCAACGCGTGGCCAGATCCGTCGCATCTTCGTGATGCAGGGCGCGATGATCGGCTCTGTCGGAATCGTGATCGGCCTGGCGGTCGGCTACGCCTTCTGCTACTTTGCAGGCGCGCACCACTGGGTCCCGCTCGATGAATCGGTTTACGCTCTGAGTTACGTGCCGTTCGAGCCGAAGCCGCTCGATGGGCTCTGGATCGCAGCCGTGGCCCTCGGCGTCAGCCTGCTCGCCACCATCTATCCCGCTCGCAACGCTACGCGAATCGCGCCAGTCGAGGTCCTGCGCTACGAATGACGAAAATCGCGAAACCAAAAACGAAAGCCGACCGCCAGGCTCGCGTTGATCAAATTCTGAATATTCTTGGTGAGATGTACCCGGACGCCACGTGCGCGCTGACGCATCGCAATCCATGGGAGCTTCTGGTCGCCACGATCCTCTCCGCGCAATGCACCGATAAGCGCGTCAACGAAGTCACGCCCGGCCTCTTCGCAAAGTACCCCACGCCTCAGGACTTCGCGGCGGTAAGACCGGAAGTTCTGGCCAATGACATCCGCTCCACCGGTTTCTTCAACAACAAGTCGAAATCCGTCGTTGGCGCGGCGAAGAAGATCGTGAACGAATTCGGCGGCAGTGTGCCCCGCACTCTTGAAGAGCTGATCACCATACCGGGCGCCGCGCGCAAGACGGCCAACGTGGTGCTGGGAACCGCCTTCAACATCGCCTCGGGCGTGGTCGTCGACACGCACGTGCAACGCGTCTCCCGGCGCCTTGATCTGACCACACACAGCGATCCCGTTAAGATTGAGCGGGACCTGATCAAAATCCTTCCCCGCGAGCGCTGGATTCTCTTCTCGCACCAGATCATTCACCACGGCCGCGCCCTGTGTATCGCGCGAAAGCCCCGATGCGCCGAGTGCAGGCTCGACCACATCTGCTATGCGCCCGATAAAACCACTCCCGCTTTCTCGAAGACATAGTCTTTTGCGCGGAACCTTCCGCCGGCAGGGGGCGTATAAAGCTCGTGGGATTGAAATCAGTTGGTTTAACCTTGAGACACATGCTGAAACGATTTGCGATCATTCTGCTGGTAACAGCTTTTGCAACTGCCGCCTTCGGCCAGAAGAAAAGCAAAGAGCCTCAGCAGAAGGCCGTCAGCGGCATCGTGACCGATGCTTCGGGCGCTCCGGTTCCGGGCGCAGTGGTCCAGCTCAAGAACACCAGGACGCTACAGGTGCGCTCCTTCATAGCCAAAGATACCGGCCAGTATTTTTTTCAGGGCCTGACGACCGAGGTGGATTACGAACTGAAAGCCGAATCGAATGGCAAATCGAGCGCCGCCAAAATCCTGAGTTCTTTCGACAGCCATACCGAGGCCAGGGTCGACCTGCAGCTTAAGTAGCGGGTTAAGTGATCGAAACCGGAAGACGCCGGTGTCTGTCCTCGTGCCCCCCGTGCCGTCCCAAACGACACTCCGGATCAAGGGTCAAAAAACGCCAGCGGATTCTATTCTTTATAGTTCCAATTCGGTTAATCCAGGGTGGTCGTCTGGACGCCGCCCAAACGTCCGGAAAAACTTACGCTCCGATTCTTTAAATTGGCATATTTTAATGCTTGCATGACGATGCATCATATGATTTGGCCTGCCCTAAGTCAGCGACGGGGCCGCGAGGCAGCCGCCCTGCGCCCAAACCAGGCCATGACCGCGGCGAATAGCAACACCGCCGCCACTGCCGGCCAAAGCCCGTGCATCACGCTGTAGACCAGCGCGCCCACGACGATCACGATGAGGAAACACCCGCAAGCGCACATATAAAACAAAAAGGCCGGCGGACGCCATGAGACGCCCACCGGCCTTTTCCTGCCTGATGAATTAACTACCGGGCCGCGGCCGCGAGCTTGCCGGCAACGCTGGCGAGAGCTTCGGCTTTATCCGTCTTCTCCCATGAGAACGAATCGTCCGTGCGGCCGAAGTGGCCGAACGCAGCGGTCTTCTGGTAGATGGGCCTGCGCAGTTTCAGATGGTCGATGATGCCCTTCGGGGTCAGCGGGAAGTTAGCGCGGATGAGATCTTCCATCGCGTCTTCCGGGATGGTTCCGGTGCCGAAGGAGTTCACCATCACGGAGACTGGCTCCGCAACACCGATTGCGTAGGCGAGCTGCACTTCCGCGCGTTTCGCCAGACCCGAAGCCACGATGTTCTTCGCGATGTAACGAGCCATGTAGCAGGCCGAGCGGTCCACCTTTGTCGGATCTTTGCCCGAGAACGCGCCGCCGCCGTGACGGCCCATGCCGCCGTAGCTATCGACAATGATCTTACGGCCCGTGAGACCGGTGTCTCCGTGGGGTCCGCCGATTACGAACCGGCCTGTCGGGTTGATGTGGTACTTGGTGTTCGCATCCACCATGTTCTGCGGGATCACGGCATCGATGATGTACTTGCGGACGTCGGCCCGCAGCTGCTCGGTCGAAACATCGTCTCCATGCTGGGTCGAGATGACTACGGCGTCGATGCGGGCAGGCTTGCCGGCCACATATTCCACGGAGACCTGGCTCTTGCCGTCGGGCCGAAGGTACTTGAGGACTCCTGTGCGCCGCACCTGAGAAAGTTTTTCGCAAAGCCGGTGCGCCATCTGAATCGGGAGCGGCATCAGCTCGGGGGTTTCATCGCAGGCATATCCGAACATGAGGCCCTGGTCGCCCGCTCCGCCGGTGTCGACGCCCATCGCGATGTCGGGCGATTGAGTCTGGATCAGATTGAGCACCCCGCAGGTTTTGGAGTCGTAGCCGAAGGCCGCGTCCGTATAGCCAATATCGGCGATGGTTTTGCGGGCGATGGCGGGGACGTCGATCGTTGCCGTCGTCGTGATTTCCCCTGCAATAGCGCAGATGCCGGTGGTGACCAGGACTTCGCAGGCTACGCGCGCGGTGGGATCCTGCGCCAGAACGGCATCGAGAACAGCGTCGGAGATGTGGTCCGCAACTTTATCGGGGTGACCTTCTGTGACTGATTCAGACGTGAACAAATGCTTATGTTTGTGGATTTCGGCCATGGATTCTCCGGGTTGAATTTACGAGTGCGTAGTATCGACTCAAAGCGAGGTTGGAACCAGCACCGCGTTCCAGCGGTTGAATGAAACCAATAGTATATCTACCGCATAAGTCCGTGCGCAAATCCGGGAATCGTATCCAGACGCGATCAGATTGGTTTTGTGTGCCGGTTCGCCCCGTATGGCCTTGGTATCAAGCCGCCTTGCCGGGACGAGTTGCATATCAGTATAGTTAATAGAGAGGAATAAACCAGCCGAATGCTCCTGTCCGGAAAAGAGTTGTCTCCGCGCGCACGGGTCATTCTGCATTCGATCGTCCGTGCGTATATCGACACTGGCGAGCCCATCGGTTCCCGAACCATCTCGCGCATGCGCAGCCTGGCCCTGAGTCCGGCCACCATTCGCAATGTGATGGCGGATTTGGCCGACGAAGGTTATCTTGCCCAGCCGCACACGTCGGCTGGCCGCATCCCCACGGGCAAGGCGTTTCAGGATTTTGCGGGTAACGTCTCGGGCAGTCCGCTTTGTTCCGCCGATCAGGATCGTATTTTCAGAGAGATGCAGTCTGGAGAAAGCCTGGAGGAGCGAGTCGGCATCGCTTCACGCGTGCTGACCGAGATTACACGGAATGTGGGAATCGCCGCCGCGCTGCCATCCTCGGCACAGGAGCTTGAGCATCTTGAACTGATCGCTCTGTCCGAGCGGCGGGTACTCATGATCGTGGCCACAGGCGACCGCATGGTCCGGAATCGCGTGGTGACTCTCGACCAGGCGATGACGCAGGACGACTTGATTCAGCTCCGCAATTACGTCAACGAAAACTTTGCCGGCTGGACGCTTGAGAAGGCGCGCGGTGAGTTGCTTCGGCGCATCGAAGAAGAGCGGGCGGTCTATGACGCCGTGCTCCGGCAACTTACGTTGCTTTGCCATAAAGGCCTTTTGGTCACCGATCAGGACCCGCAGCTCTCAATGGATGGCGCATCGTGGCTCGTCGGCCTCGATCTCCACCTGACGCGTGAACGTATGCGCGAGCTCTTCCGCGCACTCGAAGAAAAGAAACACGTGGTGGCGCTTCTCGACCGATTCCTTGAAACCTCGCAAGGCCAGGTGGGCGTCCATGTCGGCCTTGAAGACGCGCATCCCGCCATGAGCGATCTGAGTCTGATTGGGGTGACGATTGACCTGCCGTCGGGAGCCCGCGCGCGAATCGCGGTGCTGGGGCCGATGCGGATGCATTATGAGAAGGTGATTTCAACCGTTCTGCAGATCGGCCGCACGTTTGAAACCTTGCAGTCCTGACCTGGACAAAGTTCGTCCCGATGCTAACCTGAAGTTGCGCTTGTCCGAGGACGGCGCCCCCCAGTATGAACGTGGAAAATAACGAATTCAACATCGATGAAATGGCTGCGGAAAACGTGGCCGGGCAGCCTGCGGACAGAGTATCGGAACAGCTCGATCAGTTGCGAATGGAGCGCGACGGGCTGAAATCGGAACGCGACGAATTGAAAGAACTGCTGCTGCGGCGCCAGGCGGAGTTCGATAACTTCCGCAAACGAACCGAAAAAGAACGTTCGGAATACGTTCAGTATGCCGGCATGGAACTCGTCAAGGAAGTCCTGCCGATCCTCGACGATTTCGACCGCGCTATGAAGGTTGAAGGCGGCGATCCCGAGTACGTCAAAGGCGTGCAGATGATCCACACGCGAATGTACGACACGTTGAAGAAGCAGGGACTGGAACCGCTCGAGACAGAGGGCAGGACTTTCGATCCACATCTGCACCAGGCTGTGGAGCGCGTCGAAACGAAAGATTCCGCTGAGGGGTCGATCCTCGGCGAATTCCAGCGCGGGTACAATTTCAAAGGGAAGCTGCTGCGTCCTTCCATGGTGAAGGTCGCGGTCCGCTCCTGATCCAGTAAACATAAGAATGCCGGTGACTAAACGCGATTACTACGAAGTGCTGGGCGTTGACCGCGGCACGGGCGAGCAGGAACTGAAATCCGCTTACCGTAAACTGGCCATGCAGTTTCACCCGGACCGCAACCCGGGCGACCACACGGCGGAAGAAAAATTCAAAGAAGCGGCAGAAGCTTACGGCGTACTTTCCGACCCCCAGAAACGTGCCGCCTACGACGCGTATGGCCACCAGGGCGTAGCCGGCATGGGCGGCGGTTTCGATCCATCGTCGATGGATCTCACCGATATTCTCAGCCAGGTGTTCGGCTTCGGGGATGCCTTCGGCCAGCAGCGCGGGGGCGGGCGGTCGCGTCCCGCAAAAGGCGACGATCTTCGCTTCGATCTCACCCTGAGTTTCGAAGAAGCGGCTTTCGGCAAAGCTGTGGAGATTCAGGTTCCAAAACTGGAAGCCTGCGGACGCTGCCATGGAAAAGGCGCCGAACCGGGCAGCGGCAGCATTACCTGTCCGGCCTGTAACGGGCGCGGCGAACAGATTTATTCGCAGGGTTTTCTCTCCGTGCGGCGCACATGTTCGAGCTGCGGGGGCATCGGGCAGATCGTCAAGCAGATTTGTAAAGACTGCCGCGGCGAAGGCTACCGGCAGGTGAACAAGAAGCTCCGCGTGACCATTCCGGCGGGGATAGCCGACGGCAACCGGCTGCGGGTACCGGGTGAAGGACAGCCTGGCGCCAACAACGGTCCCAATGGCGATCTGTACATATTTTTCACCGTTAAGGAACATCCGATTTTCGAACGTCAGGGCAACGACCTGCACTGCACGGTGCCGATTAATATCGCGCAGGCAGTGCTGGGAGATGAAATTCCCGTTCCCACGCTTGAAGGCCCGCACGAACTGGTGATACCCGAAGGCACGCAGAACGGGACGGAACTTCGCGTCAAAGGCCGGGGCGTGCCGGAAGTGCAGGGGCGCGGGCGCGGCGATCTTGTCGTGCATATCGACGTCCGCGTCCCGACCAAACTGACACGCGATCAGCGGAAATTATTCGAGGAACTCTCGGACTCTTTGCCGGTTAACAACGAGCCGCACGAAAAAGGTCTGTTCGAAAAAGTCAAAGACCTGTTCATGTAGGCCTCCTTGAGAGGCTTCGCGCAGGAGCGCCGGCGCATGTCCGGGTGAGGGTTACATGCGCCCGCTGGTCAATTTTCGAACATTCCTTCGAAAAGGACGCTGCTCAGGTATCTTTCACCGGAATCGGGCAGGATCACGACCATCGTTTTGCCCTTGTATTGGTCCTCGCGTGCCATCCGCACCGCTGCCGCTACTGCCGCGCCGCAGGAGATTCCGGACAGGATTCCCTCTTCCTTCGACAGCCGCCGCGCCATTTCAATCGATTCTTCGTTGGTCACGAGTTCCACCCGATCCAACATGCTTAAATCGAGGTTCTTCGGAACGAAGCCCGCGCCCAGGCCCTGAATTTTGTGCGGGCCAGGCTTGAGCGGTTGGCCCGCCAGCGTCTGGCTGATCACCGGGCTGGCGACGGGTTCGACCGCGACGGACACGATCTTCCTGCCTTTTTCATTCTTGATGTAGCGGGACACGCCCGTGATCGTGCCGCCGGTGCCGACGCCGGACACGAGAATGTCGATTTTCCCCTCGGTGTCGTTCCAGATTTCCGGTCCCGTAGTTTTGAAGTGAATCTCGGGATTGGCCGGGTTCTCGAACTGCTGAAGCAACACGTAGCGGTCCGGATCGGATTGAACCATCTCCTGTGCTTTGCCGATGGCTCCCGACATGCCCTTCGAGCCTTCCGTCAGCACCAGCGTTGCGCCCAGTGCGGCCAAGACTTTGCGGCGTTCGAGCGACATGGTTTCGGGCATGGTGAGCGTTACAGGGTACCCCCGGGCTGCGGCGACGAAGGCCAGGGCGATGCCCGTGTTTCCGCTCGTGGGTTCAATCAGCTCTTTGCCCGGTTTCAGGAGCCCGCGCTTCTCGGCGTCCCAGATCATGGAGGCTCCGATCCGGCACTTCACAGAATAGGCGGGGTTCCGGCCTTCCACTTTACCCAGCACCGTGACCGGCGCGCCATCGAGGACTCGGTTTAACTTCACGAGCGGGGTATGGCCGATGCTGTAGGAATTATCGTCGTAGAACATTTATTAGATCTCCCAGTTTGGTACAAAACGATTGTGCTTTTCGGTCCACTCCCGGACAAGATGCGCGAAGGTTGTGGAATTCAATACTTCATTGAGCGCCTGATCGGCGCGTTGCCATAAGTCCGTGAAAGGAGAATCGGACTGTTTGCGCAGGCGGGCGCGCTCTTCCTGGCGTCCTTCCACAAAATGGAGCACTTCCCCTACAGTAATCGAGTCGGGTCGGCGGGCCAGCATGTAGCCGCCGTCAGCGCCGCGGCGGGATTCGACAAAACCACCTTGCTTCAGGCTGGCCAGGATCAACTCCAAAAACTTCTGGGGGATCTTTTGGCGCCGCGCGATCTCGGCGATTTTGATCGGTTCAACTCCGGCGTTTGCAGCAAGATCGAAAATCGCCTGCAGCGCGTATTCACTCTTAACAGAGATGTTCATCCGCGAATAACCACAAATCCCCCGGTAAAACTAGAGATTAGTGGTTTGCGCTCGCTCCGTCAACATTAGCCCGCCGCCCGGCAGGCGAAAGAGCATCAAGCGCTTAAAATTCTGTCACATTGTAGAATCTCAATGGCGATGGACTGCGACTTTCTCGTAATTGGCGCCGGCGTCGCCGGGTTGCGCGCGGCAATTGAAACGGCGAAATCGGGAACCGTACTGGTGATTGCGAAGGATTCGCTGCGGGAATCCTCTTCGGAGTATGCGCAGGGCGGGATTGCGGTGGCTCTGAGCGATGACGACGAGGTCGCGCTGCATGAACAGGACACGCTGTATGCCGGCGACGGCCTGTGCGATCGCGAAGCTGTACACACTCTGGTGGAAGAAGGTCCGGCTGCCATTCAGGACCTGATCGAGTGGGGAGCGGAGTTCGATCGGGAAGGGCAGGAGTTGTCTTTCACGCGCGAGGGCGCGCACAGCCGCAACCGGATTCTGCATGCGCATGGAGACTCCACGGGACGCGAAATCGCGCGTACTCTTTATCGCAAAGCGGCATCGATCCCGAACATCCGGTTCGAGAGCTACGCCGCTATTACGGATCTGCTGACTTCGGACGGCAGAGCGGCGGGAGCGGTGATCTTCGAGGGCAAGACCGGCACGCTTCGGGATGTGCGGGCGAGCGCGGTGCTGCTCGCTACGGGCGGGCTGGGCCGGGTCTTCAAAGAGACCACAAACCCCGATGTGGCGACCGGCGACGGTGTGGCTATGGCCTGGCGCGCGGGGGCTGAGATCAGCAATATCGAATTTGTGCAGTTTCATCCGACTGCGCTGCATGTGGAAGGGGCGCCGAGATTCCTGCTTTCGGAGGCGCTGCGCGGGGAGGGCGCCATCCTGCGGAATAAAGATGGCGAGGCGTTCATGGCGCGTTATCATCCGCTGCTCGATCT
>JALYHT010000140.1 GCA_030776225.1 Acidobacteriota bacterium
CCCCAGACGGGGCTTGAATTATCGCCTTGGCTGGTCAACTGCTTCAGCTGGGTTCCGTTCGCCAGCATGGTATAAATCTGCGATTTACCCGAGCGCGTGGACGCGAAAACCAGGTGTCGCGAATCCGGCGCCCAACCGGGGTTCTCATTGCGCCCTTCGCCCTTTGTCAGCTGGATATATTCATGCGTTCCGATATCCATCACGAAGAGATTCCAGTTGCCCGCCGCAATACCGCTGGTCCAGGAAAACGCGAAGTGCTCGCCATCCTGGTTCCACGCGGGATTGGTTGCTTCTCCGGCGCCGTTCGTGACACGCTCCACGCCCGTACCGTTAGTCGACATACGGTATATCTGCGGATGGCTCTGGCCGCCCACGAACAACATCAGTCCGGGATTTTTCGGGTTCACTTTCGGCTCGACGCTGATGTTGTCGGTGCGGGTCACGCGGCGAAATCCCTGGCCGTCCAGCGCCGCCACATAAATCTGCGCCACGCCGCCCGCCGTCGAAGCATAGTAAATCTGCCTGCCGTCCGGACTGAAGTCGGGGGTCGCATTCAACGAAGCTTCCTGATTGTAAAACGATAACGGACGCCCGGACAGCGTATCCAGCAGCATAATGCGCGGACTTCCTTTGGCATAGCTGGTGAAGGCGAGTCGCGATCCATCCGGCGATACCGCCGGTGTCAGCGAGAGCGACCTGTACTTCGTCAACTGCGTCTGGTTGCCGCCGTCCCAGTCCATAGCCCAGATTTCCTTGATCTCTCCCCGGGCGCCGCTGCTTCTGACGAAATAGATTCTGCTGCCGAGCAGGCTGCCCGAGCCGCCGAACTTCTGAATAATGTCGTTCGCAAATTCATGCGCGACGTGAACCGCGCCCATTTCATCGAGAGAGCCGACATACCGCGAAGACATCAACTGCGCGGCCTGAGGATTGCGCTGCCGGGTGTCGTCCACGTTCCCGTAGAGCACCAGCGCGCCATTCTGTGCGGCCGTATAGCCGAAAACCAAGTGCGAGGCGTTGACCGGCGCGCCGCCCCAGTCGGAGAGCGCGAAACCCTGACCGCCGTCTTCAGCTTTCAGGTCCTCCGGTCGCTGCGGATTGTTCAGGGGGAACATGCTCTTCGGCTTCATGTCGAACAGTCCGGAACCCTGCAGATCGCTGAACAGCGTCGAATTGAACGCGGCCATGTAAGGCTGCGAACCCGAACCGCGAAAATCGATGACAGCGAGTGCCGGTTTGCCGCCGGCGCCGTTGATCCACGCCGTGATGTCCTGTGCAAAGAGGGTTGCGGCCAAAGCCAGAAACAGGCTTACCAGCGCCGCCACCGCCAACAGCTTTGTCTTCGTTTTCCGCGGCTCGCTTTTCCGCATCGTCATGCTTTTCCGTATCATGCTTCTCGCGTCATAGTTTCAACTGGAACCAGAGATCGACCGTTACTTCACTACGCTGGCACTGCGCCGGCAAAGGAGGCAGGGGACTCGCATCCATCACCGCCCTTTGCGCGGACGTATCGAGAAGATAATTGCCGCTGGGCTGCGCTACTTGCACGTTTGATACCGCACCGTTCTGGGCGATCCTGAAACTGATCTGGCTCTTCTGCCAAGGGGAAGCCGACACGCTCGCCCGGTTCCAATGCTGCGAGATGCGGTCCGTCATGAGATCTACATAAGCCCCGCAGCGCTCTCCCAATACCGAGGCCGGCCCGAGATCGATTCCGGAGGAGCCTTTCATTCCAAACATAGCGGAACTGGCGGCCTGGGGGGTATGGGCAAAAACCTGGTTGCTTTTGTAGCGGGCGGGCGGTTTATAGTAGGCCGCCATCTGCTGTTGCAGCGAGAGCTTTTTCTTCTGCGCTTTGTCCTGGAGAGCGATCGCATTCTCCGGTTCAGCCTTGACTTGTTTTTGCAGCTTGACGGGAGCGGGGGCCTGGGGAACTATAGACTTCGTATCGCTGGCAAGTGCGTTGACCGGCCCTTCGCTCTGCGGAATCGGAATTGTTTTCACCATCTGCACGCCGACCGTCCCGCTGCTGGATTCAGGAGACCCGAAGTTGCTCTTCGCAAGACTGAACAATCCCGAAGTTGCGATCACGCCGATCACAATGCCGTGGGTGATCACGGAGCTGGCGAATGCCTTGCCGGAGGGCTCGGGATAGACGCCGGTCGGCATGCTTCAGCGGCGCTTTCCAGCCTCATCGCTGGGCCGGGTAACGAAGCTGACATTGAGCTTCTGGTCGCCCAGCACGCTGGTGACGTTGGCTATCGGATCCCAGGGAGTGGCGGCGTCCGCTTTGACATAAACCGCGCTCTGCCCCGGGTATTTGCTGCGAATGGCGGACCCGAGAGTATTGATATTGACGGCATCTTTCCCCAGATAAACCTCGCCGTCTTTCGTGATGGTCACGATGGGGAGATCCCTGGTGCTCGTGGCGACGGTTTTAGTTTTCGGAACGTTGACGTCAATCCCCGAATCCATCGCATGCGCCGTGATCATGAAGATGATCAGCAGCACGAGCGCCACGTCGACGAAGGGCGTCACGTTGATTTCCGCAAGCACCGGCGCCCCGCGCGATCTGCGTCCGCCGTTCATGCCGCCAACGTGGATCGCCACGCGTTAGTCTCCAAAGCTCCGCTCGATCAGGTTCAGGAATTCGAGCGAGAAGTCGTCCATGCGCGCGCCCATTTCTTTGAGCGTATGGCCGAAATGGTTGTAGAAAATGGCGGCGGGAATCGCCGCAAATAAACCCACTGCTGTTGCAATCAGCGCATCCGCTATGCCGGGCCCCACCGCCGTCAGGCTGGTGCTGCCGCCGGAAAGGTTCTGGAACGCACGGATGATGCCCAGCACAGTGCCCAGCAAGCCGATAAAAGGCGAGACGGAGGCAATGGTTGCAAGCCAGTTGAGACCGTGCTCCAGCCGCGAAACCTGTTCGTTGACCCCGATCTGCAAACTACGCGAAATGGCCTCCCGGTTGGCAATGCTGCCGCGCGCCTTCACCTGCCTGCTGACCTCTTCGTATCCGGCGTCGAACACGGCGACGGCCGGCGAGGGCCGGAATTGCTCGCTGGCCACCATCACCGCTTCCAGACCCGAAGCCTTGCGAAACGCCCGCAGAAAGCGCATATCGGTCTTTTGCGCCGACCCCAGGGTAGATAGCTTCGCGAAAATTAAAGTCCAGGAATAGATGGAAGTCAGCAGAAGGAAGCCCAGAACCGCATAGCTGACTGCGTTTCCATGGCTGACGAGATCCAGAATGTTCGTTTGTAATAAAAAAAGAGCCGCGAGCGCATCTGGCAACGTGTCTCCCCCAATCCCAAATCTATCACGCGGACCCGGTAATACTTACGTTTCGTCAGAGTTGCGTCAGGGATAAAGACGCGGGCCGAAGCCGAAAAGTCTCCCGGAATTTTCGGTTGTCATCTCTCCGCCGCCTGCTTCTATAATCGGTCGAGTGCTGCATGAACTGGTGGTCGAGGATTACGCGGTGGTGGACCGCCTGCGCGTGCGCTTTTACGCAGGCCTCAACCTCCTGACCGGCGAAACCGGCAGCGGCAAATCCATCGTGGTGGATGCGCTCGGCCTGCTCTTCGGCAGCCGCGCATCTTCGGATGTGATCCGCTCCGGAAAAGAGCGCGCCCGCGTTTCCGGGGTGTTTGAGACGGGTCCCGGAGCCGCGAAGATTCTGGAAGAGGCGGGGTTCGAAACCGGGGATAGCGAATTGTTCCTCGACCGGGAAATTCAGTCGAATGGCAAGAGCCGCGTGTATGTGAACCATCGCCTGGCATCGGTGGCGCTGCTGAAGGACCTTGCGCCGCACCTGGGAGACATACACGGGCAGCACGATCAGCAGCTACTTTTCGACCCAGCCGCTCAGTTGACCATGCTCGATTCCTACGCCCAGACAAGTGGGCTGCGTGCAAAAGTGCGCGAGCGGTTTGAGCTGTGGAAGGCGGTTGCCGCCGAGATCGCAGAACTCGAGAATGCCGATCAGGCGAAGCTCCGGATGCTCGATCTCTGGCAATTTCAGCGCAGCGAAATCGATAGTGCCGCCCTGCGCGCCGGCGAAGATCTCGAACTGAACTCCGAGCGCCTCGTGCAGCAGAATGCCGGACGCCTGACGGACACAGCAGGGGCGGCGTTCGAAGCCTTGTACGAATCGCCCGAATCCGCCTTGTCGCTTGTGAAAGGGGTGGCGAAGAAGCTCGACGAGCTTTCAAAGATCGACGACCAGATGACGGCAATGCGCCAGGCGCTGGAACCGGCGCTGATCGCGATACAGGATGTCTCCGATTCGCTGCGCGATTACCTGGGGCGCGTGGAGGCGAATCCCGCGCGGCTCGAGGAGATCGAAACGCGCCTCGCCGCCATCGACAAACTGAAGCGCAAATACGGCGGCTCGGTGGATGAGATCCTGCAATTTCTCGAAGACGTTTCGCGAAAGACGGAAGAGGTCGAGACGGCCGGGCAACGCCTGGAAGAGTTGCGAATCTCGGAACGTAAACTGGGCGCTCAATATGAGCAGGCGGCTTCGGAACTCACGAGCCGGCGCAGGGAGGCCGCTGCGCAACTTGCCAAACGCGTGGAAGAAGAACTAAAGCCTCTCGCCATGGAGCGCACTGTATTTCGCATCGAACGGGGCGCGGCGGCATGGTCCGCCAACGGCGCGGACAGCGTGCAGTTCCTGGTGTCCCCAAACGCGGGCGAAGAGCCGCGGGCATTGGAGCGAGTCGCTTCGGGCGGCGAGCTTTCGCGAATCGCTCTCGCGCTCAAGACCTGTCTGGTGGGGCTGAAGAAGAGTGCGGGCTCCAGCCCCCGAACGCTGGTTTTCGACGAGATCGACACCGGCATCGGAGGCCGCGCGGCCGAGGGCGTGGCCCGCCGCCTGAAAGCCCTTGCCGCCGAGAATCAGGTGCTGTGCGTAACTCACCTGGCGCAGTTCGCCTGCTTCGCGGAGCATCATTATCGAGTGGGAAAGTCCGAACGCGGAGGGCGAACCGTCGCCGGGATTGAAGAACTCGACCCAGCGGCCAGCACGGAAGAAATCGGCCGTATGCTGAGCGGCCAGAAGCTGACGCCCGAAGCCCTGAAGCACGCCGCGGAACTACAGCGCGCGGCCCGCGCATAACGCGCTTCGCGCCGCATCTTTGCCGACTATAAACCTTTGGCAATCTTGTCGGCGCGACCGAATTTGGTTAAGGTCTGACAACGGAGGATTTTTCAGTGCGGAATCGAATTATCGATGCGGGTCTGTTTGCGGCGTTGATGCTGGCCAGCTCCGCTCTCTCCCGGCAAGCAGTATCGAGCGCTCAACCAGCCCCCGCCAGGGTAAACCGCGCCGTAGTGCTGCCCGCTGTCACATTATCAACAAGAGAACCGTAATATCTGATACAATACGCTTGTAGAAACAGTGAAGGTTTTTGTTACATTCGCTTTTCTCCTCGCGGTGGCCCACTTATGCACTGCGGAACCAATTGCGCCAGGCCCGCCCGCACCGAACTGGGGCGGTAAATATGCGCCCTGCCGGCGTAGCTCGGATTTGTTGAGTGCGCGGCACGTGAACGTCGGCGTCAGAATCTCAACATCTAATGCCGCCCTCGCCGGGCAGTTCGAAAGAGCGCTCGAATTCTGGTCACAGGTTCTCGATCTTGACTGGCACGAAGTCAATTCCACGGACTGCTCGCTCCAGCTGGTCGATGGGACACCTTCCATTTTCAACTGGTGCGCCTGTATGAGCGCCCGCTCCCAGCTTCCCGACCATCCGGCGTTTCAGGGATGGATCGCCTTCAATCCCAGTCTTAAGCTCTCGAAGCGAGAGATGTTTCTCGATTCGGTCCATGAAATCGGACACCTTCTCGGCCTCACGCACAATCCGAGCGATGCGTCCGTGATGTACTTTTTTGGGCTGGAGAAAGCCGCGTCGCTCGATTACGCCGATCTGAACCTGCTTGCGACTAAACACGCTCTGCGGCCGGGAATTCTCGGCGGGCACGGCTTGACGGAAATCCCGGTAAACGCTCCTCGAGGCAATACCTGGTTGAGGCGGGCTTTCAGCTTCGCACCCTCGAAACATGCGTGGGCCGGAACCGCCGGCGTCTCCGCCGATGCCCTGGCGCGCGCCGAATAAACTCAAACGTCCCGAACGATCAACCGAACCGTCCAGTACAAAAGCGCCGCAACCACCGCCGACGCCGGAATCGTCAGCACCCAGGCGGTAACGATGCCCCCGGCGACGTGCCAGCGCACAGCCCGTGTTCGCTGAATGGAACCCACTCCCGCGATGGCGCCCGCGATGGCATGGGTGCTCGAAACCGGAAGCCCGAGATAAGTCGCGAAAAGGATAGAGATCGCGGCGCCCGTTTCCGCGCAGAAACCGCTGCGCGGCTGCAACCGCGTCAGTCTGGTGCCCATGGTGCGCACAATCCGCCAGCCGCCGCTCATAGTGCCGAGCCCGATAGCGCCGCTCGAAGCCGCGATCACCCAGGAGGGGACGTGAAAATCCTTCTGTATTCCCCCGGCTACAAGGACGGCAGTGATGATGCCCATCGTCTTCTGCGCATCGTTCGTTCCGTGCGCGCAGCTGAACAGGGCGGCGGACACGAGCTGATAGCGGCGGAAATGACGATCCATCTGCGACGGAGAAGCCCGGCGGAAAATCCAGTAAACCGCCACCATCAATGCGTATGCGACCACCATTCCAATCAGTGGGGAGAGAACGATGAAGATGACGGTGACGGCCCATTTCCCGGCAATCAGCCCCGCAATGCCGGCCTTCGCGAAGGCCGCGCCCGCATAACCGCCGATGAGGGCATGCGAGGAACTGGTGGGGAGTCCCAGATACCAGGTGAAAATATCCCATACAATGGCCCCGGCGAGCCCCGCCAAAAGGACCCAGGGCGTGACCAGCCTGACGTTTACAAATCCCACGCCGATGGTGGCGGCGACGCCGGTTCCCAGCAGATAAGCCGCGAGAAAGTTGAAGACCGCCGCCCAGACCACGGCGACGCCGGGGGTGAGCACGCGCGTCGAAACAACGGTCGCGATAGAGTTTGCCGCATCGTGGAAACCGTTAATGTAGTCGAAGATCAACGCCACGCCGATAATGAGAACAACCAGGTGGAACGAATTCATCGCCCGGTCAGTTGTTCTTCACCGAGACGTTCTGGATAACGTCCGCCACGTCTTCGCATCGGTCGGTCGTCGCCTCCAGCAGCTCGTAGATTTCTTTCTGCCGGATCAGCGCAATGGGGTCGGTTTCGTTGCGGAACAGCTCCGCCAGAAGACTGCGCTCCAGCTTATCCGCCTCGTTCTCCAGACGATTGACTTCAATGCAGAGCTCCACCACCGGCCTCTTATTGTGCAAAGCCGCGAGGGCCTCCGAGAGATACAGGCAGCAGGTGGACACGTTTTCGGCCAGCAGCAGCACGGCGGGAGGCACTGGATTGAGCCGGTAAGCCACAATCCGAAACGTCACGTCGTCGATACCGTCGAGAACGTCGTCGAACTTGGTGGCCAGGGCCTGAATGTCTTCCGGGTCGAAGGGCGTAATGAAAGTGGAGCGCAGGCGGCCGAAAATATCGTGCACCACGTGGTCCCCTTCGTCTTCGATGCGGGTCATCTCTTTCTGAATGCCGCACACGCCTTCGTAACCGCCCTTGAGCCCGCTGATCAGGAGCTTCGAGGCGCGGCACAGAATGGCGGCGTGCCGCTCGAAGAGTTCAAAAAATTTTTCGTCCTTTGGCAGCAGATTCATCACACTCCAATAAGTAACGGTTAGCCGGCGACCAGCACCTCAACATCCCGGCCTATAAAGAGGCCCGATTCAATCACCCCTGGAATCGCTTTAATATCGCGCTCCAGCGATTTCCCAATCTCCCCGAAGCGGACATCGAAAATGATGTTTCCATTTTCGGTGATCACAGGTCCGTCTTTTTTCACCGCTATCCGCAGCGCAGTCTCGGTCGCTCCCAGCAGCCCCAGTTCGCATTCCACCACACGCATGGCCGTGGGCAGCACTTCCACCGGAACCGGAAATTTTTCCCCCAGGCGCGCCACCATTTTCGAGCGATCCGCCAGGATGAAGTTCCGCGGCGACGCCTGCATCACGATTTTCTCCATGAACATGGCGCCTCCCCGCCCCTTAATCAGGTTCCTGTCGGGGTCCACTTCATCCGCGCCGTCGAAGGCCCAGTCGGGCCGGCGCTGCAGCAGCGAGGAGATCGGCAGACCGCATGCCGCGCACAACAGTGCCACTTCAGCCGACGTGCAGACAGCGCTGACCTGCAGTCGCTCCGCGCTCACTCGCTTCGCGATTGCCTGGATGGCAATCGCCGACGTCGAACCCGAACCCACGCCGATGGTTTGCCCGTCCTCTACGCGCTCTGCGATCCGCCGCCCCAGTTCTTCTTTGGCCTCACGGTTCGATACTCCGCCCGCCCACGAGTTGTACGACGCTTTATCCCAGTTCATTTGATTCTCTAAAGTAGCTCGGTCTGGTACAGGTCGTGCAGTCGCACCAGACCTAAGCACCGCGTGCCTTCCACCACCGGGAGCACCGAGACCTGCGAAGGCCTGTCTTCCATCAGCCTCATGGCTTCCCCCAGCGTGGCGTCCGGCGCCACCGTGATGGGATTTCCGGTCATCAGATCCCCCGCTTTCACGTCGCGAATGTCTTCTATCGTTTCAAGAGCGCGCCGCAGATCCCCATCGGTGATGAGGCCGTGCAGTTTGCCGTCCAGACCCACGCACGCCGCTCCCAGCGGATACCGGTTCATGGCGATGATCACGGCTCGCATCGGGCTTTCGGCGGCGGCCCAGGCCACTTCGCTCCCCGCGTGCATCACCTGCCTCACGGTTACCCGCAGATTTCTGCCCAGTTGTCCCGCCGGATGCAGCAGGGCGAAGTGCTCCGGGGTAAGGCGGCGCGCCTGTCTGACCGCCAGCGCCAGCGCATCCCCGAGCGCTGTCGCTGCAGCTGTGCTCGCTGTGGGCGCCAGATTGAACGGATCCGCCTCCGCGCGCACTGAGCCATCGAGAACAATGTCCACCTCGCGCGCCAGTGGCGACGTTTTGTTTCCAACGACGCCCACCAGCGTGGAGTTCAGGCCGCGCAATACGGGCAGCAGCCGCAGCAGTTCGTGCGTGGTTCCGCTTTTCGAAAAGATAATCGTAGGGTCGCCGGCCGCATAAATTCCCACATCGCCATGCAGCGCGTCCACGGGATGCAGAAACACCGCCGGGGTCCCCGTGCTGCACAGGGTTGCCGCCAGTTTTTGGGCCACAAAGCCCGATTTTCCGAGGCCGCTAATTACCACCTTGCCGCGATGCGTTTCGATCAGCCGCACGGCGGATAAGAATGCCTCGTCGATGCGCCCCGCCGCGCAGGCGATCGCTTCCGCCTCCGCTTCCATGAAAGCGCGTCCGGCCGCTATAAGGTCAGGCATCATCTGGAATAACCCGGCAACCTGCTAGTGTACTGAACCGATCTCATCTTCTACGCATGGAGAGTTTGTGTGCTATAACACGTTCAGTACTTACAGTACTTAAGGCCCACGAGGTTTCCTTGATCTCCCACCACAAACGCTTCTTTAAACTCATCACTCTGACTGCCGCCTGCGCTGCAGCCGCGTGGTCCCAGGCGCCGTCGATTGGCGCGTGTCCCGTTTTACCGGCAGACAACATCTGGAACACGCCTGTCGATCAGCTGCCGGTTTCCTCTTCTTCATCGAGTTGGGTCTCGACCATTGGTTCCACGTCGCCCCTCCACCCGGATTTTGGGCCGGATCCGTACGGCATACCGTTTATAACGGTTCCAGGCACCCAGACGAAATACCCGGCGGCTTTCAGCTATGCCGATGAAAGCGACCCCGGCCCTTACGCCGTCCCATTGAATGCGCCTATAGAAGGAGGCAGCGCCAGCACAGGCGACCGTCATGCCATAGCGGTCGATACCACCAACTGCATTTTGTATGAGCTCTTCTATGCGTATCCTCAGGCTGCCAGCTGGAACGCCGGTTCGGGCGCGATCTACAATCTGGCTTCCGATGCCCTGCGTCCGGCCGGCTGGACTTCAGCGGACGCCGCGGGCCTGCCGATTTTCCCCGGCCTGGTCCGCTACGACGAGATCGCGGCTGGCGCCATCAACCACGCCCTGCGCTTCACCGTGCCGCATACCCAGGCCGCTTACGTCTGGCCCGCCCGCCATCTCGCGTCCAGTCTCACAGGGGCGCAGTATCCTCCCATGGGCGCCCGCTTCCGTTTGAAAGCAAATAAAGATATTTCGGGTTTTTCACCAACAAACCAAATCATCCTGCGCGCTCTGAAGAAATACGGGATGATGCTCGCCGACAACGGCTCCTCCTGGTTCATCTCCGGCGCCACCGATTCGCGCTGGGATAACACTGACCTCCACGCATTGACACAACTGCATGGTTCCGATTTTGAAGCGGTGGATGTCTCACCCCTCGCAGTCAGTCCCAATTCCGGCCAGGCGCAGCAGAGCGCTGTCACGGTCACCGTCTCGCCGCAGGCCGCGAGCGTTACCCTCAATGCCACTCAGCAATTCACTGCCACCATCAGAAACTCCTCCGCCACCACGGTGTCCTGGTCGGTCAACGGCGTGCCGGGCGGGAATGCCGCCGCCGGCTCTGTCAGCCCCTCTGGTCTCTATACCGCGCCTGCGGCCCTGCCCTCGCCCGCTACGGTTGTGGTGGAGGCTGCCAGCAACTCGACAGCAACGGCTTTCGGCACTGCCAGCGTCACGTTACTGCCCGCGGCGGTTCCTCCCGTGCCCCCGGCCGCTGTCGTCACAGTCGCGGTCTCCCCCTCCCAGGTCGCTCTCCGGGCGGGACAAACCTTCCGCTTTACCGCCACCGTCAGGGGCTCAACCAACTACGCCGTCACCTGGAAAGTAAACGGCATTGCGGGCGGGAACGGCACAGTGGGTACTGTTACAGCCGGCGGCATGTATACCGCGCCCTACGCTGTGCCCGCTGGCGGTATCGTCACGCTTACGGCTCTAAGCGCCGCCGCTCCGACCGTCTACGGGCAGGCTAAAATTACCATCGTGCGCACCCGTTAGAGTTAATGAATCGGAGCGATCCGGGTCGCCGCTGTCGGTTTTCCCCTCCGCGAGCTCGTGCGTAAATTCGGCCCCGAAGAAAAAGATCAGGGAGGAATAATAGACCCACACCGTCACCGCGACCATCGACCCCGCCGCCCCGTACGCCGAAGCCAGCGCCGCCTTCCCGAGATACAGGCCAATCAGCACTTTGCCGATGGTGAACAAAAATGCGGTCGCCAGCGCACCGATCCACACGTCTTTCCAGGCAATCGGGGTATCCGGCACAATTTTGAAGATCAGCGTGAACAGTAGCCCGATCACGGCAAGCGAAACCACATCGTTCCCAATGTGAACGACGGTCTCGGGCACCGGCAGAATCGCCGCAAAGAACTTTCCGGCGCCAGCCGTCACAGTGCTCAGCATCAAAGAAACCAGTAGCAGAAATCCCACCCCAAGCACCATCCCAAAAGTGGCAAACCGCTCCCGCACCAGTCGGAGCAGACCATTACCGCTCTTCGCCTTCACGTCCCACATCGTGTTGAGCGCGTCCCGCAACTCGCCGAACACGCCCGACGCCCCGAAAATCAGGGTGGCAATTCCAAAAATGGAGGTGAGCAGGCTCGTAGCAGGTTTCGGCGGATTCTGCAGCACCGCGCGCACCGCATCCGCTCCCTGGTCCCCGATCGCGTACTGCATCTGCGCGATGATCTGCTGTTGGGCCGCCGTGTGGCCGAATATCACGCCCACCAGCAGAATCGCAAACACAGCCAGCGGGGCCAGCGAAAGAATCGCATAAAACGCCATGGCGGCGCTGAGTCGCATCGCGTTGTGATCGCTCCATGCGGAGAAAGTACGCCGAAGGATGGTCCACAGGTTCGCGTTCACGCGACATATCGCAGCAATGCGGGGGCCGAATCCCGTTCAATGGACTTACCGCGCCGAGATCGTCAGCTTTCGCTGCCCGCTGCGTTTGGCGCACCGGTTCTCCAGCCGCCGCTGGCGCAGCCTCAGGCACTCGGCGTCCTGCGCATTCCTCGCGGCCAGCACGCATTCGAGCGCCATTCTGTAGTTTTTCTCCCGATGCTCGTAGTGCTTCGCCAACTCCTCATACGCTCTGCAGCGCCACGGGTTCGGCGAGAGCGAAAGATCCGTAAACGTCGCCACTGCCATATCCGCCAGCCCCAGTTTCTTTTCGAGCAGTCCGGCTTCAAAGAGAGCGCCGAAAAGGTGCCGGTCGTCGAGGCCCAGATCGACGGCCCGCCGGGTCAACCGAAGCGCTTCTTCCAGTCGTCCGGATGCCTGCAGCCAGCGCGCCAGGCCCAGCAGGTCCGTCCCGTGTTTGAGAGTGACAAGCCCCGTCTGCGCGCTCTCCGGGTCCCGGAAAGCCGCCGGGATCAGACCCGTAAGACACGCCAGCGAAACAATATCCAGCACGTTGTGGTGGAAGATCGGAATCAGCCGGAAAGCCACGCGCGTGCGCAGATACTCGAAGTAGTAATACGGGATCAAATCCCCGGGCACATCCGCTTCACGCTCCAGCCCCAGAATCCGGCGTTCGAGATTCACCAGTCGGCAGCTTTCAAGCCGCAGTTTGAAAAGACGCCGCGCGCCGTGCAACAGATCGAGGTGCGCCATACGGCTGAATGGATGCCGGGCGCGCGCCATTGTATAGCGCGTTTCGAGCAGAGGCTGATCGAACGTCTTGCCGTTGTAAGTGATGAGTACATCGAAACGCGCAAGGTAAGCGCTGAGCGAGTGCAGCATCGAACGCTCCTCGCAATACTCGCGCATGAAAAACTGCCGCACGCGAAAGCCTTCCGCATCGATGCAGCCGACGCCGATCAGAAATGCGCATGTGCCCGATCCCCCCGCCAAACCGGTGGTTTCCGTATCGAGGAAAGCCCATGTGGCTGGATGCGCGCCTGAGATTTCCCCGGCCGAGAGCGAAGCCAGAAAATCGGGTGGCAGATCGATCAGCTCGGCAATATCGTAACTGCCATGGCGTTGGCGCCTTCCATAAAGTTTCTCGGTTTCAAAATGGCTGCCGAGCGGCGTCTCAACCACTTCACCCGTCAGCAACTCTTCCACAAACCCCGCGGGGTCCGTCTCGGGAGAAGGGCGCGACCCGGAAGAAGCCGTTGACGATAAGGCACCGTATTTGTCGTCTATCCGGGCTACAGTCCGGCGAAGAGGGGCAAGCTGCTCGCTGATCGTCATATTCGTCTTTTATTCGCCGCCCGCTTTGTTCCATACTAAAACATCCTGCGCCCTCTTCTGTTTTTTTCCGGATTATTCGCTCTCCTCCTCGCGGCCCACCTCTGCCATGCGGGGGTTCTATGGACCGAGGAAGACCTCCCGCTCGCCGCCGCCCGGCGCATCCTCCACGGCGCGACTCTCTACAAAGACATCTGGTTCGACAAACCACCCCTCGTCCCCGCTGTCTATCTGCTTTGGGGAGCCCGGGCCGGCTGGCTCCTTCGCGTCGCCGGGGCCATTTATGCGTTCATCGCCTGCCTGCTCGGTTACGCGCTGGCTGCGAGCTTCTGGTCGAAGCGGGAAGCATACCGGGCCGCGGGCCTGTTTGCTTTCTTCCTGACTTTCGACACCCACTCCGCGGTCCTGCCGCTCGCCGCCGATTTGTTGCTTCTGGTTCCGAACTTGGCGGCCGTCCTTTGCGCAAAACGCCGCCAGTTTTTCTGGAGCGGGGCCGCGGCCGGCATAGGATTTTTATTCAACGCCAAAGGTGTCTTCGTATTGGCGGCGTGCGCCCTCTTCGCGCAGGGCGCTCTGCTCCCGCTCCTGGCCGGATTCGCGTTACCGAACCTGGCCGCTCTCAGCTGGCTGGCCGGCAGCGGCGCCCTTGCCTCTTACCTCAATCAGGTCTGGGAATGGCCGGCGCAGTATGCGGCCAGCCCTGTGGCGGCCCACCCTGTCTGGAACGGCCTTGTGCGCACGGCTGACTGGCTGGGCTTCCACGCGGTGCTGGCCGCGGGCGCGGCGTGGTTCTTCCGAAAAGAGCGCAACTGGCGACTGGCCGTCTGGATCTTCCTGGCTTTAACCGGCGTCACCCTGGGATGGAGGTTCTTCCCCCGGTACTACTTTCTCCTCCTGCCCGCGCTTGCGATCCCGGCCGCGCGCGGCCTGTCGCTGCTCCGCCCGCGTACGGCGTTCGCGATCGTCCTCCTAACGATGATCGTCCCCGTCGCGCGGTTCGGACCACGCTATCTCCACCTCGCCGGATGGAGCGACCTCGCCATGGATGAAGACAGCCGCGCCGCTTCAAAGCTCGCCGTACGCTACGCTCCGCCCAACGGGTCGCTTTACGTCTGGGGCTATCGACCCGAGGATTACATCTACGCCGGGCTGCGTCCGGCCACCCGCTTTCTCGAATCGCAGGCCCTCACCGGAGTGCCGGCGGACCGGCACCTCACCCAGTCGACCGTCGTCCTCGCCTCGGGATCGCATGAGGCGCGCGAGGAGCTTGCCGCATCGAATCCCGATGTCCTCATCGATGGCTTGAGCCTCTACAACCCCGCCTTGTCAATGGCGCGCTACCCGGAACTCCGCATTTGGCTGGCGCGTTACGCTGAGGTCGCCCGCACCCGCGGCTCTGTTGTATATTTGCGCCGAAGCCTCTTACAATCGAAGCAGTGAACAAACGGATTCTGGTGACCGGAGGAGCTGGATACATCGGCTCGAACACAACTCTTCAACTCCTCGATGCGGGTTATGACGTCGTGGTGGTCGATAATCTTTCACGCGGCAATCGCGACACGGTCGACCCGGCGCGGCTGCGGGTTGTCGATCTCCTCGATACCGACGGACTCATCCGCGTCATGGACGAAAAGCCCTGCGATGCCGTGATCCACTTCGCGGCCTTCATCGCCGTCGGGGAATCGATGCAGGTTCCGGAAGTCTATTTCCGGAACAATACCGCCGGTTCCCTCTCTCTGATGACCGCCATGCAGAAGGCCGGGATCTCGAAAATCGTTTTCTCTTCGACAGCCGCCGTTTACGGCATGCCCAAACAAGTGCCGATACCCGAAACCGAACCCCGCGCGCCGGTGAATGCCTATGGCGAGACGAAAGTCATGGTCGAAAAAATGCTTGAATGGTTCGACCGCATCCACGGCATGCGAAGCGTCTGCCTGCGCTATTTCAACGCCTCCGGAGCGGATCCGAAATGCCGGGCCGGCGAAGACCACGAGCCCGAAACCCACCTGATCCCGCTGCTGTTCCGCGCCGTCCAGACCGGCAAGCCCGCGACGCTGTTCGGCGACGATTACGATACGCCCGACGGAACCTGCATCCGCGATTACATCCATGTGACCGACCTTGCTCTGGCCCACATTGCCGCCGTGGACGCTCTATGCCGCGGCGGCGAGTCGAAGAAATATAACGTTGGTACCGGTCACGGTTATTCCGTGAAAGAAGTTCTGCGCGCGGTGGAGCGCGTCACAGGAAAAACCGTGCCTTTCACCATGGGTCCGCGCCGCGAAGGCGATCCGCCGCTGCTGGTGGCCGACTCCTCGCGATTGCAGAAGGAACTCGGCTGGAAGCCGGCCCATTCGGAACTGGACCGCATCGTGGAAACCGCATGGGCCTGGGCCACTCGCGCCAGTTCCGCGCGCGCCTCTACTACAGCGTAAGCTTCGGGCCGCCGCCATCCACCGGCGGCCTATTTACCCGACGGCTTGTTAAACACTGCCGGATCGACCGGAACGTTCACCTTCAGGTCGGTCACTTTATATGTGTCCCTTCCGTCCAGCCACGAAAACGTGTAAGAAAATGGGAACTTGATTCCATCCACTTCCCGATAATCCGCGTAGTCGGTCTGCGTTGGGACGTGCCCAATCGGCGTATTGCTGTACCGGATCACGCGCGCCAGCAGATTCGTCTTCCTGTCGAAGTACATGGTCACAAGAACGCCGTGAGGTCCGCTGCCCTGCACCACCTGCATATCCCGGTCCCCGATGTCCTGCGTCGCCGTCCGCAGACCCGTAAACGCGGATTTTATCTGGGCGGGAAACGCCAGCAGCGCGTCTACGCGAACTCCGTCGCGTTCGCTGCCGTGCAGTTCATATTCGGCCACCGCGGCGCGCGGCGTTCTGTTGTAGGCAACCTCGCCGTTATAGACCCGTGAGCTGTCGCCCCGTTCCGGGTGGTCTTTAAAGGTAATCAGAACGCTGCGGCGATCCGGCGCCTGCGCATAAATCCTGAAGCTGCCGCCGCCGCCAAGCCCTTCGTATCCTTCGCTGATGCCCGTCGCAACCCAGCTCTTCAGACCGGCGAGCTTATCCGCGCCGCCCAGTGCCGCGATGTATTTGTCGAGAACCTGCGCCCCCGTGGGCTGGCCCGGCGCCTGGGCCACGAAGTCGAGCTTCTCGTCGTTCGGCGAGCTGTAAAGCTTATCGAGGCTGATGCTGGTCGCGGGCGTTTCGCGGCCGTGATGACAGGTCCAGCAGGTGACCTGCTGCACGCCACTGAAATTTTCCTTATTGATCGTGCCGACCATATTGATCATTTTGCGGGCCGTGATTTTCTGGGGCGTATCGACAACCCAGTTCACCCGGTCGCTGCCCGCGCCCGGATGGCAATCCGCGCAATCGAGCCCGAGATCGTCCGAGATAACGCCCATTGTGGCGAGAAAGTCGTCTACCGAAAGATTCCTGAGCGCCGGCGTCGTGACGTTTTTGAAAACCTCGCCCGCCGTCTTGTAGGCCTTTGCGGCCGCCGGCGGCTGCGTCTGCGCGTGTCCGGCAGAGCCCACCCCGATCAGCAGCGCCGCGGCCCCCAAAGCGGAGGCAGCTACCATCGCAGGTCTCAGAAACGTCAATTTCGTTTTAATCATTCCTCGGTTACCACTTAACCTTCCGTTGTTTAAAATCAGCGCTGCCGATTATGCCGCCAACACACGCCTAAAACGGAACGTCATCGTCGGTAATACCCTGGCCGAACGTATCGTCCTGCGCCGGAGCCGGAGTGCGCGAGGCCGCGCCCCTCGGCTGCGAAACCGGTTGCGGCGAATATTCATCGCCGCCGCGCCCGCCCTGCCCGCCTTGCCCGCCACTCACCAGGATCACGTCGTCGGCGATGACTTCAGTCGAGTAGACTTTCTTGCCATCCTTATCTTCGTAACTGCGCGTCTGCAGGCGTCCTTCGACATAAACCTGCTTGCCTTTAGTCAGGTAGTTGGCCAGATTTTCGCTGCGCCACAGGACCACGTTGGACCAGTCGGTTTCTTCTTTCCACTCGCCCGAGTCCTTGTCCTTCCAGCGCCGATTCGTCGCCACCGAAAACCGGGTTACCGCCGCGCCCCCAGGTGTGAACTTCGTTTCCGCGTCCCGCCCCAGATGCCCCAGCAGGATGACCTTATTGACGCTGCGCGATGCCATATAACCCTGCAGTGTAGCACCGCGCCCCCCCGGCCCTCCGGGGAAATGGAAAACGCCTGCACGCTCAAATTGCCATAAGGCTGTTGAAGATGGATATCCGTATTGAGGCGTACATCGGCGACAAAAACTCCTGGAAACTGAGGACTGGGAATTGTTGACACAGGGCTTCCCCACCGTGACACATCGTTTGCAATACTAACTACATATGTCCTCAATGTTGCGCCCTGCGGGAGCCGTTTTTGCGGCAGGTTTACTCCTCGCCTGTGGAGTCTTTGCTGCCGACCGCCCTGCTCCTCAGATCAACGTGGTGGAGGAGATCGTTGCAAAAGTAAATGGCAAAATCGTTACGCGCGGGGAACTGGAGAAGCAGCGCGAAACCATTGAGGCCGAGCTTCGCCAGCAGGGTCTGACGGGCGACGCTCTGCAGAAAGCCGTCAATGCGCGCCTCGCCGATGGCCTGCGCGACCAGGTCGACCAGCTGTTGCTCGTCGCCAAAGGCAAAGAACTCAGCATCAGTGTCGATGCGGAAGTGAATCGCCGTATCGCCGAGATCCAGTCGAACAGCAAGATTTCAGAGCCCGAGAAATTTCACGAGTGGCTGCGTGAGCAGAGCGGGGAAAGCTTCGAAGACTTCAGGCAGCTGATGACCGATAAGTTGCTCACCGAACGCGTGATCAGCGAAGAAGTCTACCGCAACGTGAACATCCCTAAAGCCGATATCGAGAAATATTACAACGAGCACAAATCGGAATTCATCCGCCAGGAAATGGTTCAGTTGCGTGAAATTCTGGTTTCAGCAGGCGACGGCAGTCCGGAGAAAGTAGCGGCTGCCGGGAAGAAAGCCGGGAACCTGGTCGACCGCATCCGTAAGGGTGACGCGAAGTTCAACGATATGGCGCGCCAGTATTCGGACGCTCCCACGGCCACCGCCGATGGCGCGCTCGGAGCCTTCAAACGCGGAGACCTGGCCAAAGATATCGAGGACATCGTGTTCAGGCAGGCCAAAGGCTATGTCACCGATCCCATCCGCCGTCCCGCCGGGTTTGAGATCTACCGGGTGGACGAGCATTTCGCCGCCGGACAGGCGAGCCTCGACGAAGTTCAGCAGGAAATTCAGAACAAGCTGATGGAGCCGATGGTGGGTCCCAAAGTCCGCGTGTACCTGACGCAGCTCCGCCAGAACGCTTTTCTGCAGATCAAGCCGGGCTATGTCGATAGCGGCGCCGCGCCGGGGAAAGACACCAGCTGGCAGGATGCTGCGCAACTGAAGCCCGAGACCACCACGAAAGAAAACGTCGCGGCCCGCGGCCACAGAAAACTGCTGCACATAATTCCTTACGGACATGTCGGGAAAGCCGCGGAGAGCAGCCCCGCGCCGCCCCCCACTACCGCGCCCATACCGCAGACGCCCGTTCCCGTTAAGCCTCAATGAAGACTGTTTTCGTTCGCGAACTGAAACCCGACGAAATCTCCACTTCCGTTTTCCTGGTCGGTACGAAGGAAGTCCGGCAGAAGCGGACAGGCGAGCCTTATCTTTCGCTCGTGCTTTCGGACCGCACAGGCGAGATCGATTGCAAGATGTGGGACAACGTCGCCGAGATTGTCGAGACGTTCGACCGCGACGACTTCGTGAAAGTCAAAGGGCTGATGCAGCTCTATAACAACCGGCCGCAGTTCACGATCCATAAGCTGCGCCGCCTCGAAGACCGTGAAGTGGATCCGCGGGATTTCTTCCCCGCGTCTCTCCACGACCCCGGGATCATGTGGTCGGAGTTGCGCGCCATCGTGTCGGGCACAGGCAACGGCCACATCCGCGATCTCCTCAACGCATTCCTCGACGACCCCGGGATCGCTGCGCGGTACAGAGTCGCTCCCGCGGCTAAAACCATTCACCATGCCTTCCGCGGCGGGTTGCTGGAACACGTGCTGTCGCTTCTGAGGCTTTCGAAGCTGGTGGGCGGCCACTACGCCGGTCTGGGCATCGATCCCGACCTCCTGACCGCCGGCATCGTCCTGCATGATATCGGCAAGATTTACGAACTCAGTTACGAGCGCGGCTTCGGCTATTCCCCTGAGGGCCAGCTGCTGGGCCATATCGCGATCGCGATCCGCATGATCGCCGACAAGCTGCGCGCTTTTCCCGACTTCCCGGTCACGCTGCGGAATCTGCTGGAACACATGGTGCTCAGCCACCACGGCCAGCTGGAATTCGGTTCCCCGAAGATCCCTGTTTTTCCCGAAGCGCTGCTCCTGCACTATCTCGACGATATGGATTCCAAGATGGAATGCATGCGCGTCCAGATTGAGCGCGAGCCGCAGGCGGAAGGTTATTTTTCCGCCTACAGCCCCTCGCTCGGACGCGCCGCGCTGCGCAAGCACAAATATCTTGAATCGAAGACCGAACTTATATCCGCGGCGCAGGAGCCGTTAGCCGAAAAAGAACCTTGCGCTCCCGCTCAGACTTTTCATAACCATCCCTTACCCGATAGTTCCGATTTCGACAGCCCGGCTTCAAACAGCAGTACTCCGGTATACCCCGGCCGCTCACCCGTGCCAGCGGCCCCAGCTTACAAACCCGCGTCTGCCGCCAACTCCATATTTGGCGCGAAGTTACAACAGGCGCTGCACGAGGAAAGGAAATAGCGTTGGGTCGAGATCGTGAATTACCTCCGCCATTGGAAATGATGTGTCTGAACGCTTTGTGGGACATTCAGGAGGGGAATGTCGAGGACGTACGTAAAGTTGTCTCGCAAACCAGGCCGCTCGCTTACACCACCGTCCTGACTTTGCTCGACCGGCTGGCGCGCCGCGGCGCCGTTTCGCGCCGGAAGGAAGGGCGCGGCTTCCGCTATTACCCGACAGTGGCCCGCGACAAACTGCGCCGCATGGCGCTCCTGCACTTTCTGGAATACCATTTCGAGGGCTCCGAAGCGAAGCTCAGGATTTTCCTTGAGCAGCCTGTCGATCAACCTCTCGGCCAACCTTTCCACAAGCCGGAAACACAACCCATAGGGGAAACGTCCCTCGGGAATGGCCCCTCCGAAGCGGACGCGTCCAAACTGGCCGACCTCGCGATGGCCAAAGCCGCCGGGGAACCCGACTAACTTCGCAAGTGTTACCGCGTCGCCATCCCAACACCATGGTCGCGGATAACCGGAGAATGGTCTCATTTTGAAAATACTGATCCGCGCCACGAACTGGATCGGGGACGCCATCATGTCGCTCCCCGCGTTGCGCGCCGTGCGCGGACAGTTTCCCGCTGCGGAAATCACTATTCTTGCCAAACCATGGGTGGCCGCCCTTTACGAGGGCGAGCGCTCCGTCGACCGTGTCATGACGTTCGAAGGCGGCTCGGGAGCCTTCGATTGGGCCGCGAAGCTCGCTTTGATTTCGCGGCTGCGCAAAGCCCGCTTCGACCTTGCCATACTCTTCCCCAATTCCTTCGGAAGCGCCGCGATTGTCCGGTTCTCCGGCGTGAAGCGGGTTATAGGTTATGCGCGTGACGGCCGCAGCTTTCTCCTGAGCGATGCCATACCCGTCCCGCGCGAGGGTGAACTGCCCCGGCACCAGCGCTTCTACTACCTCGAACTGCTGCGGCGCGCGGGTCTGATCGACGCCCTCCCCGAAGTACCCGAAATCAGGCTGGATGGGGCTCAGGACCGGCGCGTCCGCGGTGAAAAGCTGTTCGATTCTCTGGGTGTGAAACGCCCGGTTGTAGGCGTAAGCCCTGGCGCTGCCTACGGATCCGCCAAGCGATGGCTCCCGGAGCGCTTCGCCGAGGCGGCCTGGCGGCTCACCGTCGAGACCGGAGGCTCCGTTGCCGTCTTTGGGTCCGCTGCCGAAAAGACCATGTGCGAAGAAGTGGCGCGTCTTGCAGGTGGCCGCAGTTTCGCGGGCGCGACGGCGCTGAGCGAATTCATCGATCTGACCGCCGCGTGCAGCCTGTTCCTTTCCAACGATTCAGGCGCCATGCATATCGCCTCCGCCCTCGGCGTTCCCTCTGTAACCGTCTTCGGACCCACCGATGAAACCGCCACAGGTCCGCTCGGCCCGGCTGCCCGCACCCTGCGCGAATCCGTCGAATGCGCGCCCTGCCTCAAACGTGAATGCCCCATCGACCACCGGTGCATGACCCGGGTCACGGCTGAGAACGTTGTCCAGGCCGCGGAAAAATTACTCCCGCTTCAACCGGAACACGGTAGACTACTGAGTTGCCCAGATCTGAAAGATCGAGCCAGGTGAACCCTATCCGCAGCATCCTTATAGTGCGCCTGGGCGCTATGGGCGATATCATTCACTCGCTCCCCGGCGTGGCTTCGCTCCGGCACAGTTTTTCGGATGCGCGCATCACCTGGGTCGTCGAACCCAGATGGGCTCCTCTGCTCGAAGGAAACGGTTTCGTCGACCGGCTTGTGCTCTTCCGCAAAGACGACCCGCGCTCCTGGCGGCGCACCAAAGACGAACTGCGCGCCGAGCGTTACGACCTCGCGGTGGATTTCCAGGGGCTTCTCAAATCGGCGCTGATTGCCCACGCCGCCCGGCCCGAGCGCATCGCCGGTTTCGGAGCCCGCGTGGTGCGCGAGCGTCTCGCCGGTCTTTTCTATTCGGCCCGGCTGCCCAGCAGCGCTGTGCATGTGGTGGATCAGGCGCTCGACCTCGCGGCCGGCGCCGGCGCCTCCAATCTGGTGCGTATTTTCCCCCTGCCTCCCGGCGCCCCCGAAGGCCGCCTGCCCGAAGGACCTTTCGCGCTGGCCAGTCCTCTGGCCGGCTGGACCTCGAAGCAGTGGCCGCTCGAATATTATGAAAAACTCGCCGCGCTGCTTCGCGCGAAACTCGGTATGCCGCTCGTGCTGAATGGCGCGCCCGGAACTGTTCCCCCCGTGCAGGGCACGCTCGCGCATGAAAGCGGAATCGCGGGTCTGATTGACGCCACCCGCCGCGCCACGCTGGTGATCGGTGTCGATAGCGGCCCCCTCCACCTTGCCGCCGCGCTGAACAAATCGGGTGCGGCCATTTTCGGCCCCACAGACCCCGTGCGCAACGGACCTTACGGAGGGAATTTCGACGTATTCCGCGTCCCCGGCGCCCACTCTACCCACAGGCGTGGCACAGTGATCGCAGCGTCGATGCGCGCCATCGCTCCGGAGCGGGTTTTCGCCGCGCTCGAAGCAAAAGTGAAATGCCCTGCGGGTTCCCACAACTGATGCGTCGCCACTGGTTCGCCAAAACTTACGCCGATCGCGTAGCCAGACTGCGTGTCCCCGCGGGCTTTGCGATGGTGGCCGCCTTCGCATGCTTCTCACATCCCACAGTGAAATCGCTCGCCATCGGCCTGCCGCTTGCAGCGTGCGGACTCGCGTTGCGCGCGTGGGCTGCCGGACACCTTGCCAAAGACCAACGTCTGGCCGTCTCCGGACCCTATTCCTTCACGCGTAATCCCCTGTATCTCGGCACGCTTATTACCGCTCTCGGATTAGCCGCAGCCGCCCGGAGCATGGGACTCGCGATCCTGTTCACGGCATTATTCCTGGCGGTCTACCTCCCTGCCATTGAGCTGGAAGAGCAGCACCTGATGGAGATCCTTCCCGGCTACGAGTCGTTTGCCGCCCGCGTCCCGCTTCTGCTTCCCCGCTGGCCCGACCAGTTTCGCCCCGATCGCTTTTCCCCCGCGCTTTACAAAAAGAATCGGGAGTATCAGGCGCTCCTCGGCGCGGTGGCTGGGGCGGTCTGGCTGGTCGTCCGTGCTATTTGGCTCCCGTAATCCATCAATGTCGCCCCACCCCGGGGTTCCGTGTAGGAAAATAGGACTTATGCCATATCCCGAACAACTGTTGATTCCGATGCGTGAAGACCTGACCCGTTACGGCCTCGAAGAGACTCGCACCCCCGCCGATGTCGATCGCGTTCTCGCCGGGGAAGGCACCGTCATGATGGTGATCAATTCCGTCTGCGGCTGCGCGGCCGGTAAAGCGCGCCCAGGCATCGGCATGGCGCTCCAAAATCCCGTGCGCCCGGATAAATCGGCCACCGTCTTCGCCGGTGGTGACGACGCTGCGGTTGCCCATGTACGCGGCCTCCTTTCCGAATACCCCCCGTCATCCCCTTCGATTGCGCTTTTCCGGAACGGCAAGCCGGTTTTCATGATGCACCGCCAGGACATCGAACGCCGCGATGCTTTCCAGATCGCTCAGGTGCTCAAAGACTCCTTCGAAAAGTTCTGCGCGAAACGGGAAGTTCCCGCTTAATCCGGTTAGTCCGCGCCTGTGCGGTCCTGGCTTTCTTATCAGCTCTTCTTCCTGGCTTTGTAAGCCTTTATTCCCTCCTTCAGGGTCGCCATGGCCTTATCCGGACCACCGCGGCCCCTGACCTTGAACTTCTTGCCCCGCAACTTGTTATAAGACACAAAGAACTGCTCTATCTGGTCGAGCAGAGTGGGATGCAACTCCTTGATGGATTTGACATCTTCATTGCTGTAAGAGTGTACAGCCACGGCAAGCAGCCGGCAGTTCGTCTCGGTCTTGCCATCCTCCGTCTGGTCGGCGTCGATCACTCCTATGATGCGTACGTCCAGCAGACATCCTACGTGAGCCGGCTCATCCATAAGAACCATTACATCCAGCGGGTCGCCATCTTCGCCCAGAGTCGAAGGGATAAAGCCGAAATCGAAGGGAAACATCATGCCTTCGGGCAGGAGTCCGCCCAGCTTAAACAGGTTCGAATCCGGGTCGTAATCGAATTTGTTCCGCCGCTTCTTCGGCGTTTCTATAATCGCGGTGCACAGACACTTCTTCTCGTCGAGGTTATTGGGAAACGCGGTAAGGTCGGCCACACCCGAAAGTTTAAATACGATTTTGCGTTAAGACAACATCGGACTCGGCGATTCCGCACGTTTGGCGAAGTAATTGCCCGACGCTGGGTATGGCAAAGAAAGCAGGGGTGAAAAAAGCCTCCTCCTCAAGCAAGGCAAAATCTAAAATCCACAAGGTGATGAAGGAGCACAAAGAGGGCAAGCTGAAATCGGGCAGCGGTAAGACGGTAACCAGCCGCAAACAGGCGGTGGCTATCGCGCTGAGCGAAGCGAGAGAGTCGGGCGCGAAGATCCCTTCAAAGAAGAAAGCCGCCTCTTAAGCGACCGCCACGCCTGTTAAAGGCCTTGTGGCTGTTCGCTTGCTTACGTTGTTCACAGGAACCTATAGCCCTCTGAGGAGAATCGACATGTTTGACTGGCTGCTTCCGGAAGACCACGCAATCGCAATTTTGAAGAAAGACCACGAAAGAGTGAAACAACTTTTCAAGGCCTTCGAAAAGGCCAAAGGTTCAGCGAAAAAGAAGATTGTCCGCCAGGCCGTCACCGAACTGAAGATCCATGCCCTGCTTGAAGAAGAGATCTTTTACCCAGCCGTTCGCAGCCACGTCGGCAACCAATTAATGAACGAAGCCGATGAGGAGCACCACATCGCAAAAGTCCTGATTGCCGAACTCGACCGCGGCGTTCCGGCCGACCATCAGGACGCGAAATTCACTGTGCTCTCAGAGAGCGTCCGCCATCACATCGGGGAAGAAGAGAGCGAGATGCTTCCCAAAGCCGCTGAACTCAAAATCGACTTCGAGGCCCTCGGCAGGAAGATGCTGGCCCGCAAAGCCGAACTGATAAAAAAGGGCATCCCTGCGGACACGGAACATGCCGTTGTCGCCATGGCGGCCGGTCGCACCGATTCACCGGCGCAGACGGCTAAAGCGACGCATCGCAAAACTGCACGCAGGGCTTCCGTGAATGTCGCTCGCCGTAAAGTCTCCCCGGCGAAGTCCCGGGCAGCCGGCAAATAGGGAAGCGGGAAATCGCCATCGGCAATCCGGCGGGTTCGCGCCGCGCCGCAGCTGAAAGGCTGACCTTGAGTAACGCAGACATAGCGGAACGGCTGCTGAGCCTCGCGCAGCTGCTGTCGACTCAAAAGGAAAATCCATTCAAAATCAAGGCCTACCGGCGGGCCGCGAAGAGCATCGCGACCCTGCCGGACAGCCTGGCCGAACTTGCCCGCGCCGGCTTCGATCTTACGGAATTTCCAGGCATCGGCAAGGGCATCGCGGGAGCTATCGCCGAGATTGTCGCCACCGGAACCTCTCGCAGCTTAACTGCCCTGCGCGCGAAGGTAAGCCCGGAGGTCGCAGCTCTCAGCGAGTACCCGCGCCTCGATCCCCGCCGCGTTCTTCGCATCTATAAAAAGCTCGGCATATCGACCACGGAAGAACTTCGCGCCCGACTCGACACCGGCGAGATTGCGCAGACGCTCGGCGCGAGGATGGCTCAACACATTTCACAGGCGCTGACCCCGGCGAACGAAGTCCTGCTCTACGAGGCGGACAAAATCGTCCCGCCGCTTGAAGATTTTCTGCGCTCTGTGCCCGGCGTCGCGCGCGTGGAATCGACTGGCGACTACCGGCGGCGCGTCGAAACTGTTTCGGAGTTGTCGTTTCTCCTCGATACGCCGGACTTCGGGTCTCTGGTTTCGCGGATAGAGCGTTATGGGGGTGGCATCGAACGCATCCACTCTGAACAGCGCGCCGAACCCCACATC
>JALYHT010000141.1 GCA_030776225.1 Acidobacteriota bacterium
TTCCTGTTCCGCCTGTTGTGATGTTTCCGACACTGATGACAGGTACTGGCAGCTTTTGCGCGCGTGCGCTTTTCCGTTTGCGGTCCAATGCGCTGGCGGCTTTCCAGACCACCGACAGGAGGCAGAGAAAAACGAAAACGGGCTGAGGCGGCCGTTCACAAGGGTACCTGGAATCGTAAAGGCCCATGACCCGGTCAGCGGCGCGTGCTGCAGCGCCGCGCCTGGCTTCCGCAGCCTCGCGGGCGCGTTCTCCAAGTTCCCGATCCGCGGCGGCCCGAGGCACGGCCGCGGCCAGTTCCTGGCCCGACTGGATGCGCAGAATGGCGCGCCGCCGCTCGAAATCTGTGGCTATTTCGCGAAAGTTCTCCATGTGGGGTCCCACGATGACTGGCTTGCCGTGGATGGCGGGTTCGAGGATGTTATGGCCCCCGCGGTCCGCCATCGTGCCGCCCATAAAAACAACGGTCGCCTCGGCGAAAAGACCGCTCAATTCACCAATAGAATCCAGCAGGAGAACGTCTGCGCCGGGGTTATCCAGCGCCGTACGGCGGGTCCAGCGCAGGCCGGACGCCGCCAGCATCCCGGCGACGCGGTCGAAACGCTCCGGCTTGCGGGGAGCGACGATCAGGCGCCAGCCCTCAAGGGCCCGCTGGGCAGCTATTACGAAAGTCTCCTCCTCGACGCGGTCATCGGCGGAAGTGCTGGCGGCGATCCATACAGGCCGCCCGCGATCCGCGTCTAGGAAGGCCATTGCCGGGGAATCTTTGGGCGCCGCTAAGCTTGGGAAGTCATATTTCAGATTGCCGCCGACCACAAGGCGCTGGGCCGGCGCGCCCGCTTCCGCAAACCTTGCCAGCATGTCTTCGGATTGCACCAGAATCGCGTCGCACAGTTCGAGGACGGAGCGAAACAGAGGGGCAAAGCGCCGGTAACGAGGTAACGCCCGATCCGAAATACGGCCGTTTACCAGCAGGATTCCGCAGCCGCGGCGGTTGGCTTCGCGGAACAGATTCGGCCAGATTTCGGTTTCGAGAATGACGAGTACAGACGGCCTCAGCCGCCGGAAAACACGGCGCACAGCCCAGACAAAATCCAAAGGGGCGAAAAAGATGCCCGTGGCCACGCCGGCAAGGCGCTTATCGGCCGTCTGGCGACCGGCCAGGGTGGAGGTGCTGACGAAGATCGGCGTACCCGGTGAGCGCTGCCTGATTTCCTCGATCAGCGGGAGCGCGGCGAGAACTTCGCCCACCGACACGGCGTGCAACCATATCGCCGTCGAAGCAGTCTGCTGCCACATGGAGGGTATTCCGCCAAAGCGCTCCGGCAGGGAGGAAAACCAGCGCGGATTTCTAAGTCCGCGGAGAAGCAGATAGACTATGAGGACGGGCGGGGCAAGCGCCTGCAAGACGCGGTAGAGGAGGAAAATTGCTTTGCGTTTCAATGGTTTAAGATGGCTGCTGCTGCTCGCTGTTAGTATAGCGGTGGTTCATGGGGCTGACAGTGAAAAGACACCGTTTGCCGTCAAGCCAGCCGTCTCTTATCCTCATCGCCAGACCAGCGAAAAGATCACCATCGCGGCCCAGCCGATGGAGACCGACGAAGAGACCCGCGAGGCGTTTGAGAAAGTGAACCCCTACCGTTACGGGATTCTGCCGGTTCTGATCGTCATGCAGAATGACGGACCGGATGCCATCCGCGTTGACCATTTGAAGGTAACCTACACGCTGCCCGATCACACGCGCATCGAAGCAACCCCCGCGCAGGATCTCCGCTTCCTCAGAGGCGCCGCTACACCCAGGGCGGCGCCGGGCCCCACCGGCGGCATAAAGCTGAAGAAGGCGCCAAAGAACCCGCTGGCGGAATGGGGAATCGAAGGGCGGGCGTTTGCCGCGAAGATGCTGCCGGCCGGGCAATCGGCCAGCGGCTTTGTCTATTTTCAGATTTCCCACAGCAGCCAGGCCGCTACCGTTTCCCTCGATGGTTTCGTGAATGCCGTGACCGGCAAAGAGCTGTATTACTTTGAGATCCCGATGTCGGGACCCTGAGCCGAACGCGAACGCTGAGAATTTTGTTCCAAAACGGCACTCCTATTACCTGGGATGACCGATCATTGGGTGGCGAACCTCGTCGCTCCCCTTGCGTTATGGGTGCTGGCCAACGGGATTGACGATCTGTTCATCGACATCGTCAGCCTGCTCGGCTATTTCCTGGCGAAAATTTCGAAGGATACGACACACCGCAGACCCGGGGAATCGGATCTGGATTCCGTCCCGGCGCGCCACATGGCGGTCTTTGTAGCGGTCTGGAAGGAACATAAAGTCATTCAGCGGATGATCGACAATAATGTCACCCGTCTGAACTACCCCCGCTGCGATTTTTTCGTGGGCGCTTATCCCAATGACAAGCTGACGATCGCGGCCATCGAGGAATCGATGAAACGCTATCCGAACGTCCATTTGTCGCTTTCACCGCACGACGGACCCACTTCGAAGGCCGACAATCTCAACTGGATTTTCCAGCGCATGCTGCTTTACGAACAGCAGCACGGCGTCCATTTCGACATGGTGCTGACGCATGATGCCGAAGACTTGATGGATCCCGATGCGCTGCGCTGGATCAACTATTACGCGCAGTGGAACGACATGGTCCAGATACCGGTGCTGGCGCTGCCGACGCCGTTCTGGAATCTGACGCACGGCGTCTACTGCGATGAGTTTGCCGAGTTCCAGTTCAAAGACATGCCGGCGCGCCAGTTGCTCGGCGGGTTTATTCCTTCAAACGGGGTCGGCACCGGATTTTCCCGTAAGGCGCTCGACACTCTGGCCCGGAAGTATTCGAACCGGATTTTCGAACCGGCCTGTATGACGGAGGATTACGAGAACGGCTTCCGCATCCGCAGCCTCGGCATGGCGCAGAAGTTCATCCCGATTCACAGGCGCGATGGGCGGCCGATCGCGACCCGGGAATACTTTCCGCTGCGGTTCAAAATGGCCATACGGCAGCGAACGCGGTGGATCATGGGCATCACGCTGCAATCCTGGGAGTACCATTCCGCGCGGGAGACGTTGCGGCATTTGTACTGGTTCTGGAGAGACCGGCGGGGCCTGCCCGGGAACCTTGTCACGCCTCTCGCGAATCTGCTTTTCCTGGCCGGGCTTTCGACGTGGACGTGGTCCCGCGCCACTCATCGCGACTGGCTCCTCGGGCGGGAGTTATCCCGGTTTTCGGCGATTTGTATCGTCGGCCTTTGCATCCAGGGCCTGCAAACAACCATTCGGGCGGTATGTTCCGGGAGGATTTACGGCTGGCGGTTCGCCTGCGGAGTGCCGCTGCGAGTGATCGTGGGAAATGCGATCAATTCGATTGCAACGGCGCGGGCTATCGGTATTTACGTCAAGGCTAAATACCGCGGAGAGCCGCTGCGCTGGCTGAAAACGGAGCACTCCTATCCGAACCGCGAAGCTTTGCTGACAAAAAGACGGCGCCTCGGGGAGATCCTTACCGGCTCGCAGTGGATTACGCCGGAACAGTTGGAAGCCGCGCTTTCGTCGAGGCCCGCGGGGCTGCGCCTGGGCAAGCACCTGGTCAATCTGGGAATGATCACGGAACAGGATCTCTACCGGGCACTCAGCTTGCAGAACAACCTGCCTTTGGGGAAACCGGCGGCGGAAATAGTGTCCGTGCAGGTGACCCGGGCGCTGCCCGCTGAGATTGCCCGGCGCTGGCGCCTGTTGCCTTTTCGTATTGCGGGCGGTGAATTGTACGTGGCGGGAGCGGAATTGCCCGGCGAAGAAATGCAGCGGGAGATTCGTGGATTCAGTTCGCTCGAAGTCCGCTTCCAGCTGGTCACGCCGGGGGAGTATGAAGAACTGGCCGCCGCTTATCTCACGTGAAGCGATGGCCCCTGCTCAGACCTGACTCGCGATTTTGTGGTTGTCCCGTTGGACAGGCGCCGTGGCTGGTTGGGGCGTAAGGCGGCTGCCTCGCAGCCTCATCGCTGAACGGGGGCTTGCCTCCATGACTACTTTGGAAAGCACGCGCGCGCGTTAAAACGGGACAATTTCAAGCCCTGGAACCATCTGGAAGTGACGCACATTTCCGGTCATAATACGGTATCCAAGTTCGAGAGCCGTGACGCCGATCAACAGGTCTGCGAGAGCCAGACGGACACGTGTCTCCCCGTCGATTTGTCCGGCCCGCAGAGGATTCAGCGGCTCACGGTGAGCCTCCACCGCCGCCGCAACATCGCGGGCGAAGTCCTCGTCGATGACCGCAGGTGAGTCTTCCGGCAACAGGGCGATACACTCCTCAATGGAGCGGCGCGGCGGAGCGGGCGCATGAAGCACGGCCACCGGAAGCTTGCCGTTTTCGATGACGATATCGGCTCCGGCGCGAACGCGGGCCATCAGGCCAGCGAAGTCGCGGGCGGCCTCTGTCTCCGAGATGTGGATCGTCGCCATAGTTCCATGATATCTATAACTATTAACTCCATACTGGAGTTCCTCGGCTTACATCGCCGCCTGCCATGGGAGCAGACTCCGGCGATCCTGATACCGACGCAAAGCTCCAATCACTTCGCCGTCAAGCGTTTGAATATAATCTCTGGCCTTTCACCGTACCCGTGAACCCACAGCCAGAATAGTTTCAAACAGCGGCGACTGTTTTTCCCGGTCCACAATCCAGCTCTCCACTTTCTCGAATCCCGCGTGTTCGAGAAACCCCCGCAACTCCACTTCGGAAAAACCAAGCCAGGTGTCGGCGTAGAGATCACGGGCCCGTTCGAACCCGTGCCGCTTGAGATCCAGAACAACGATTCTGCCGCCCGCTTTCAGAAGTTTGTATGCCGCGTCCACCGCACGCTGCGGGTGCAGCGCATGGTGCAGGCTTTGGCTGAAGAAAGCGAGATCGAGCGTTCCCGCATCGATGGGCGGCGCTTCCATATCCCCAAGCCGGTATTCGAGATTGGCGACGCCGTTTTCCCTGGCCAGCTTCGCTCCGAATTCCACCATATTGGCGGAATTATCGACGGCGATCACGCGTTCGGCGCGCTGCGCGAGAAGCTGCGAAAATGTGCCTTCGCCCGCGCCCAGATCGCCGATCACCATGGGCGGCATCAGCTGCAGAAGCGTTTCGGCCAGCCCCTTCCATGAGCGGCCGGGGACATAATCGCGGCCGAACTTCCCCGCCAGTTCGTCGAAGTAACCGCGCACTTTATCGCGCCGCTTTTCGAGCACCAGATGCAGCGCTTTGGTGTCGTCCTCCGCCTCGGGAATCTCGCTGCCGGCCGAGTGCAGCAAGTCAATCAGTTGGCGGTCGGTGATCCGGTAAAGGCTATGCTTACCTTGCTTTCTGTCCTCCACTAAACCCGCCTGACGAAGTTGCGACAGGTGCATTGAAATCCGGCTCTGCCTGATCGAGAGGATCTCCCGCAGTTCCGCCACCGTCAGTTCCTCGCGGTCGAGCAACAGCAGCATCCGGACACGGTTTGTATCCGCCAGTACCCGGAGCGATTTGAGAATGGATGCCAAGCTGCTGATAATATATCAACGTATACGCATTTATTGATATCAGGAGATTTTCATGAGCACAGCCACCCTACCCACGTTGGATTACAAAGTCGCAGATATGAAGCTGGCCGAATGGGGCCGCAAAGAAATCAGTGTCGCCGAGCAGGAAATGCCCGGCCTGATGTCGATTCGCCGCAAATACGCGAAATCGAAGCCGCTGGCCGGCATTCGCGTCACCGGTTCGCTTCATATGACCATCCAGACCGCGGTCCTGATCGAGACCCTGGTGGACCTCGGGGCAAGCGTGCGCTGGGCGAGCTGCAATATCTTTTCGACACAGGACCACGCCGCTGCCGCGATCGCCGCCGCCGGTGTCCCCGTGTTTGCGTGGAAGGGCGAAACGCTCGAAGAATACTGGTGGTGTACGGACCAGGCCCTGAGCCATCCGGGCGGGCTCGGGCCGCAGCTGATTGTCGACGATGGCGGCGACGCCACCCTCTTCATCCATAAGGGCTACGAACTCGAAAACGGCAGTGACTGGGTCAACAGCCCGTCGGGCAACAAAGAAGAGCAGGTGATTAAAGATCTTCTGAAGAAAGTCCACGCCGGGAACAAGACACGGTGGCACAACGTGGTGAAGGACTGGCGCGGCGTCTCCGAAGAAACCACCACCGGCGTACACCGGCTCTATAAAATGCACGAAGCCGGTCAGTTGCTGGTACCGGCAATCAACGTCAACGATTCCGTCACCAAATCGAAGTTCGACAACCTCTACGGCTGCCGCGAATCGCTGGCGGACGGCATCAAGCGCGCCACCGATGTCATGGTGGCGGGCAAAGTCTGCGTGGTTTGCGGCTACGGCGACGTGGGCAAGGGCAGCGCGCATTCTCTGCGCGGGCTGGGCGCTCGCGTCGTGATCACGGAAATCGATCCGATCAATGCCCTGCAGGCCGCCATGGAAGGCTACGAAGTCACCACCATTGAAGACACCCTGGGCCGCGGCGACATTTACGTCACCACCACCGGCAACCTCGATGTGATCACGCTCGAGCACATGCGGAAGATGAAGGATCAGGCCATCGTCTGCAACATCGGCCACTTCGACAGCGAAATCCAGGTGGATAAGCTGAACAATTCGGATGCGAAAAAGATCGAGATCAAGCCGCAGGTGGATATGTATACTTTCCCGGCGGGCAACTCGCTCTTCGTGCTGGCCGAAGGCCGGCTCGTGAATCTGGGCTGCGCTACCGGGCACCCGAGCTTCGTGATGTCGAATAGCTTCTCGAACCAGACCCTCGCACAGCTCGACCTGTGGGAGAACAAAGACAAGTACAAGCCCGGCGTCTACGTCCTGCCGAAGAAGCTCGACGAGGAAGTGGCCCGCCTGCATCTCGACAAAATCGGCGTGAAGCTGACAAAGCTCACGACGGAACAGGCCGAGTATATTGGCGTGCCCGTGGAAGGTCCGTACAAGCCGGATCACTACCGCTACTAAAGGGGAGCAGCCTGGGCCAGCCCGTCCATTTGCGTGCGCTCCGCAGCCTGCTGCGCGGGGCAGGTCGCGGTTCGACGCCCAGTCCTGGCGCGCCTCAGGAACCTTTCGACCCCGCGCAGCTCAACCGTATCGAACAGGCGCTGCGCGATCTGCCCGCCGAACACGAAGGGGCGCGCCAGTACCTTGCCAAGCACATTCCGCGCTTAGCCCGGACCCTGGCGCTGGTCCCCGCTCCCGGCGGCAGCGGCCGCGTGCTCGAACTCGGCTGTTACATGCAGATCACCGCCCTGCTCGACCGCGTTTGCGGCTACCGGGAAGTACGCGGCGCTTATTACGGACCGCCGGGGAAAATCGCGCGCAAGACTGTCCCCTTTCCCGACCGCGATTTTCACTGCGAGATCGATCACTTTGACGCCGAGCGCGACCCCTACCCCTATCCGGACGAGCATTTCGACCTCGTAATCGCGGGCGAAATTTTCGAGCATATGGTCTACGATCCTATGCACCTGCTGCTCGAATCGCGGCGGGTGCTGCGGGAAGGCGGTTCTTTGCTGGTGAGCACGCCAAACTCCGCCGGGCTCGCCTGCGTCTACAAAGCTCTCGAAGGCAAGTACAGCCCTCAGATTTATCCACATTACAAAATACCGGATGGCGAACCCGAGATCGGCCACATGCGGGAGTACACGCTGTGGGAGCTGGGCGAGGCCGTCAAGGCCGCCGGCTTCGAGCTGGATCGGCTTTTCGCGACGGTCATCGAAGAATACCAGGCCGAGTGGCGCAACCCCCTGATGACTTTGCTGGAAAGCCATGGCTACAACACGGAAAACCGGGGTGAACAGAGCTGGTGCGTCGCCCGGAAGCGAAGCGCCCTGCCTGTCGATCGCTATCCAAAATTCATCTATGGTCCCTGATTTTCGGGTGATATGCTGACCAAAGCAGAATTATCCACTCGCAAAATGGCCGACAGCAGAAAACCCCGCGTCCTCGTTTTCATCGTTGCTTACAACGCTGAGAAGACCATCCGCGACGTTGTCTTTCGAATCCCGACCGGTCTTCGGGACACTTACGATGTCGATGTCCTGATCATTGACGACTCCTCCAAAGACACCACCTTTGAAAAGGGCCATGACGTCAGCACGGACCCGGCCCTTCCCTTCCCCGTCGTCGTTTTATTCAACCCGCAAAATCAGGGTTACGGCGGGAACCAGAAGCTCGGCTACCACTACGCGATTGAGCGCGGTTACGATTTTGTCGCGCTGATCCACGGCGACGGCCAGTACGCGCCGGAATGCCTGCCTGTGCTCCTCGAACCTCTGAGAAACGGCGCAGCGTCCGCGGTTTTCGGCTCGCGCATGTTAACCCCTTCGGGCGCGCGCACCGGCGGCATGCCGCTTTATAAGTTCATCGGCAACAAGGTCCTGACGTTTATCGAAAACAAGCTGCTCGGGACGGCGCTGAGCGAGTTCCACTCCGGCTACCGCATCTATTCCACCCGCGCCCTCGCTGCCATCCCCTTCGATCGCAACTCAAAAGATTTCCATTTCGATACCGAGATCATCATCCAGCTTGTCATCGCAAAGCTGACCATTAAAGAACTTCCCATCCCGACGCACTACGGCGAAGAGGTCTGCCATGTGAACGGGACGAAATATGCAAAAGACGTAGTGATTGCGGCGTTGAAAGCCCGGCTGCAGCATGCGGGCCTTTTTTACGACCGCAAGTTCGACTGTGCTCCGTCCGAAGCCCTGCCGTATGTCTCGAAATTCGACTACACGAGCCCACATTCGCTCGCGCTCGAACGTGTACGCGACGGTTCGCGCGTGCTCGATATCGGCTGTGCCGGCGGCTACATGGGCGCTTACCTGATGGATCGCAAGGGCTGCCAGGTGGACGGCATCGACGCTTTCCCGCTCGTCGATACCAGGCTGAGCAGTTTCCGGCTGCACGATCTCAATGAGGGCCTTCCCGATCTCCGAATCGAGGATTACGATTACGTGCTGATGCTCGACGTCATCGAGCATCTGGCGAAACCGGAAGCGTTTCTCGAAGAACTCAGACGCGCGCTGAGTCTCAAACCTTCGATTGACGTTTTTCTGAGTACCGCGAACATTGGCTTCGTCATAACCCGGCTGATGCTTCTGCTCGGGCAGTTCAATTACGGTAAGCGTGGCATTCTGGACCTCACGCACACGCGGCTGTTCACGTTCAGTTCCTTTGAGCGCGCGGTCAAACAGGCCGGCTTCGACATCGTCGAGAGAATAGGCGTTCCCGGGCCCATGCCTCTGGCGCTCGGAGACAATGCAATCAGCCGCTTCCTGCTGAAGCTGAACCAGTTTTTCATCCACGTCTCGCGCGGCCTGTTCTCCTACCAGATTTTCCTGCGGGTCAAGCCACAGGCCTCCCTGGAATTACTGTTGCGCAGCGCGCAGGAACATTCGAGAAAGCGCGTCGAAGAGATTCAGGCCCTGCGCACGGCATCCGCTGCCGGCAGATGAGATTTCTCCGGCGCGCGGCGGCAATAGATAGCCTCGCGCTGGCTTTGCTGGTCTGCCTCCTGATCCAACCGCTGTTCCGTCTGAACTACCTCGACAATTGGCCATCGATCGAGAGCACATTCATCGCCGACGCCCGTATCCTCGGCGAACACCTCCCGCATACGGGCTGGCAGCCGCTGTGGTACTGCGGGACGCGCGCCGACTATATTTATCCCCCCGCCCTGCGTTACGGCACGGCATTGATCTCGCAGATCGCGAACGTGATCCCGGCGCGCGCTTATCACCTGTACATCGCAATTTTTTACGTCCTGGGTATTCTCTCGATTTACTGGCTGGCGAGAGCGGGCTCCGGTTCGCGCGCCTCGGCCGTTCTCGCAGCGCTCGTGGCAGCTTTCCTTTCCCCCAGTTACCTCCTGGTAAACGTGTTGCGCAGAGACAGCGGCTTCCTTGTGCCGCATCGTCTGCATACCCTGATGGATTACGGCGAAGGCCCGCATATCGCGGCGCTCGCCGTACTTTGTTTCGCCCTCGCCGCGGCGCTCGCGGCCTTGCGCAAACCGGGTCATGCGGCGCTTGCGTGCGCCGCGGCGCTGTGCGCGCTCGTAGTGGCAAATAACTTCTATGGCGCTACGGCCCTGGCCATCCTCTATCCGATCCTCGTGTGGTCGGTTTGGGTTGGCGACCGCTCGAACTCCATCTGGTGGCGCGCGGCTGCCATTCCGGCGCTCGCGTGGGGGCTCTCGGCCTTCTGGCTGACCCCGTCGTATCTCAGAATCACTTTGACCGATTTGAAATGGGTGGGGGGCGTTGGCAACTCCCCGGGTTTATATCTTGCTGTCGGAATCGTCTTTTATGCGCTGTTCAGCTTCGCCGCGGGCAGCCGCAGACCGGAACAAATCTGGCGGATGTTCATCTTCGGAGCGGCATTTATTACCGGGCTCTATGTGCTCAGCTTTTACTATTTCGGTTTGCAGGTCTTCGGAGACCCGCGGCGGCTCGTGCCCGAGATGGATGTTTTTCTCATTCTCTGCTTTGTGGAAACCGTCAGAACGCTTTGGCAGACTCCCCGCCTCCGCGTTCCGCTCGCGCTGCTCGTGATCGTCGCATTCGCCCCGGCGGCGCGCTACGTGAAACACCTCTGGTCGCCCTTCCCCTCGGTAGCGCGTCTCGAAAATGCCTACCCATACCAAACCATCGCGTGGGTGCATGACCACCTTCCCGGAGCGCGCATTCTTCCCGAAGGAACGGTTCGGTTCTGGTTCGATGTCTGGTCCGATATTCCCCAGCCCGATGGCGGTTCCGAACAGGGCATGATCAACCAGAATCTTCCCGGTGCTTTGTGGCAGATCCATCAGGGCGACCGGGCGGATCTGTCTCTGCTTTGGCTCCAGGCGCTGGGTACAGATGCCGTCATTGTTCCGGCAAAAGTCTCGCGCGAGTATTACCAGGATTACCGATATCCGGAAAAATTCAGCGGCGCCCTGCCCGTACTGCATGACGATGGGCAGGGCACGGTCATTTATGCAGTACCCAGAGTTCATCCTGGAATCGCGCGAGTCGTCGACAGTGCCGCCATAGCCGCCGTACCGCCGCTACAGGGCGGCGACGACCGCGCCGCGCTCTTGAGTTACATCGCGGCGATTGAAAACCCCGCCCAACCGGCGGCGACCCTGCAGTGGCAGGGGTCTGACGCCGCGGTGCTCCACGCCAGGACCGCGACCGGCCAGTCGGTCCTGGTGCAGGAGACCTGGGACCCGGCGTGGCATGCTTACGAAAATTCCCGCGAACTCTCTGTGCGGCTGGAAGACAGGCTGGGATTCATGCTGATCGATGCGCCCCCGGGAGAACACGACATCCACATGAAATTCGAAACACCGCTCGAAAATCGGGTGGGGGGCGGCGTATTTTTTATAACTGCGCTCATCTTAGCCGGGTTAATTTTTAAGTCGGCTTCACCTGGGATTAAAGCACTTATTTTCCCGAGACGTCACGCGCTTTCCCGTGTCGGCAGGAGATAATAGACCCACTCGCTTGTGTAACGTCGGATTTACATCCGTTCAGCGCTGAGTCGCTCGCGTGCATCATATCGACCTCTTCATCGCGCATTACGGGTATATCGCCATCTTTGGCTTGCTCGTGCTCGGGATCGTCGGCCCCCTGATCCCGGATGAGACCATTCTGGTTCTCTCGGGAATCGCGGTACACCGCGGCCAACTCACGCTCGGAGCGGTGATTGCCGTGGCTTTCGCGGGCAGCCTGTGCGGTATCACCCTCAGCTATATTCTGGGTCGCGCGGGCGTTATTCCCCTTCTCAGGCGTTACGGTCCGCCCGACCGCTGGATCGGCCGGCATCTGCCACAGGTCGAAAACTGGTTCGCGCGCTACGGCAAATGGACGCTTTTTTTCGGCTACTTTATCGCGGGCGTGCGGCATTTCACGGCGCTCGCAGCCGGCATGGGCAGATTGAAATGGTCCACGTTCGCCGCCTACGCTTATCCGGGAGGATTCGTATGGGTCGCGTGCTTTGTCTCTGTCGGCTATTATCTCGGCAGCGAATGGGAAAATCTGGGCAGGCGCTTCAATCGGGGAGCGCTCATTGCAGCCGGCGTCGTCGTGGCGATCTCATTTGCGGGCTGGTATCTGCGCCGCAAAAATTCCGCCGGCTGACGGGGCTCTAATCCAGCTTTCGCTGATTGCCGAAGCCTTCGATCTGCACAAAGGACGCGGCAGCGTCTCCGCGTTCCTCCGGGTCGGCAAGGTCGCCCGATTCCTCGTACTCCGGCGCGAGAATCGCGTAAATCATATCCAGCTTATCGTGCAGCAGGCTGTTCTGCTCTTCCAGTTGCCGGATTCGTTCCAACAGTTCCTTCTCGGTCGGCATAAACCCTATTGTGCAACGTACTGAATCTATAATCTGTCGAAGAATAATTTCGCCCGGGGCGGGTTCACACGTTACGGCTCCGTTCACCCTTCCCTGTTTCGGTGCGCGGAGCGATAATCGGGTGGAGGGTAAGTTCGTGAAAACCTGCAAGCCCCTGATCGTCGGCATCCCCGCCGCTCTTCTTCTTTCCGGATACTTCTTAATCGCTCCCTCTTACGCTTTTTTACAGGACCATACGCCTGAGACCAAAACCGAGGACTTCAGAATTTCCACCAATGTCGATCTGGTTCTGCTCGACGTCAGCGTTAAGGACTCAAAGGGCGGCTACGTCTCGAATCTGACCAAAGAAAATTTCACCATCGAAGAAAACGGCGTTCCGCAGAAGATCGCCACATTCCTCGGTAAAGACGTTCCGGTCTCGGCGGGCCTGGTGCTCGATGCCAGCGGCAGCATGCGCAACAAGCGCCAGGACGTGAACACCGCCGGCCTGGCTTTCGTGAATGCCAGTAACCCGCAGGACCAGATCTTCGTCGTGGATTTCAACGATAAAGTGCGTTCGGGCCTGCCGGACGATGTGGCTTTCACCGACGACGTGCCGCTTCTTCGGCAGGCGTTGAATAAACATCCCACCGAAGGGCGGACCGCTCTCTACGACGCCATCGCCTCCGCCCTGAAACACCTCGATGCCGGTACTCGCGACAAGAAAACGCTGCTCGTCGTCAGCGATGGCGGCGACAATGCCAGCCGGCTTTCGGGCGCGGAAACCATGCGCCTGATCGAGGAATCGCACGCCACCATCTACACCATAGGCTTGTTCGATCCGGACGACGTGGATCGGAATCCGGGCGTGTTGCGGCGCATCGCGGCCGTCAGCGGGGGCGAATGCTTTTTACTCGACAAAGTGGAAGATATCGTTCCCACCGGCCGCAGGATCGCGCAGGACATCCGGAAGCGGTACACGATCGGCTACATACCGGACCGTGGCAATGGAAAACTCACGGGCCTGCGCAAGGTCCACGTCACCGCATTGGCGCCCGATCATGGCAAGCTGATCGTCCGCACGCGGGCGAGCTACATCGATTCACGGCTTGCAGCGCAAAGTAAGCTGGTGGCGAAAAATTAAGCCGGTCGCGCACGGGAGACAGTGCGGGGCACGGCGTCCCTCAGATGGCCCACCAGAATCCGGGAACATCCGTTAAACCATTCATAGCAATGCCCGTATGCTAGCATCAACTCGCGTGCTCGATATTCTGAAAGGCCCCGTTCAGGCGATTCAGGAGTTCTACGAACTGGCCGGCCGCGCCATGCGGGGAGTCGCCCGCAAACCCCACTATGTAGACGACATCCTGCTGCAGATGGATTCCATCGGCGTCGGCAGCGTTCCCATCGTGCTGCTGACCGGATTTTTCACCGGGGCGGTTATGGCGATGCAGATGGGACGCAGTTTACAGCAATATGGACAGACCGGACGCACGGGCCAGTTTGTCTCGATCATTCTGGTGCGCGAACTGGGTCCGGTGCTGGCGGCGGTGATGGTTGCCGGTCGAAACGCGTCGGGAATCGCGAGCGAACTGGGCTCGATGAAGGTGACCGAGCAGATCGACGCCATGCGCGCGCTCGGTACCGACCCGGTGCAGAAACTGGTCACGCCCCGCATGATCGCGGCCGCCGTGATGCTGCCTGCCCTCACTGTGATTGATGACTTCGTCGGGATGGTCGGAGGGTGGGTAATGTCGATCGTTCTTTTCGGCCTGCCGACCCGGCAATACTGGACTTCCACGTGGCAGGCCCTGGTCTGGAACGACGTCGGCCAGGGGCTTCTGAAACCGTTCGTTTTCTCGTTTGCCGTGTCGCTGATCGGCTGCTTCTACGGGCTTCGCGCAACGGGCGGCACGCAGGGAGTGGGCCGCGCCACAACTCAGGCCATGGTCGTGGCATCGGTCTCGATCTTCATTCTCGATCTCTTCATCAGCAAGATCTTCGTCAGCCGTACCGTCTGAGACATGCCGAAGGACGACGACAAGGCGAGCACGCTGCGTTTCGAGAAAGTAAGCGTGGTTTTCGACGATGGGACCAAAGCGCTCGACTCAATGTCATTCGACGTGCGCCCCGGGGAAACGCGAATCCTCCTGGGCGCGGCCGGAAGCGGCAAGACCGTATTGCTGAAGACCGCCATGGGGCTGACCCGTGCGACCGGGGGCAAGGTTTTTCTGTTCGATCAGGACGTCACAACCATGCCCGAACAGCAGTTGTTCGATGTGCGCAGCAGGATCGGCATGCTGTTTCAGGAAAGCGCGCTCTTCGATTCCATGACCATCGCGCAGAACGTGGCGTACCCGCTCTTGAACCAGAAGGCGATTAAAATTCCCCGCGAGCAGATGGAGCCGGCCGTGCGGGATTCGCTGCGCTTCGTGGAACTGGAACAGACTCTCGATCGCTACCCGAGCGAACTCTCGGGCGGCATGCGGCGCCGGGCCGCGATTGCCCGCGCTGTGGTGAATAAACCGCCGCTGCTGCTTTACGATTCGCCCACCGCGGGCCTCGACCCGATCACCGCTCACACCATCATGGCGCTCATCATCAAGGAGCGCGACGTGGACAACACCACGGCGTTAGTTGTGACCCACAGGTATCAGGACGGGAATCTCGTGGCCAATTTTCGCTACAATCCGGGAAGTGGCCGTCTGGATCCGGCTGGCGAAACGGGGACCAAAACGGTATTCATGGTTTTGCATGAAGGCCGTCTGGTTTTCGAAGGGGACCAGGCGGCGCTGGAGGCATCCCCGGACCCGTATATTTCAAAGTTTGTGAAGCGCCCGGAAAAGGAAGCGGCGTAAAAAGAACTCGTTTAAGCGCAAATCATGCCTTCGCAGAAAAGAGTACAGTGGGCGCAGCTTCGGACCGGAATACTGGCGACGGTATCGATGATCCTCGCCGGCGTTCTGATTTTTCTTCTGACCAGCCAGAGCAATCTCTTCGGCGGCAAATTTCATCTGCGTACCTACATGGAAGATTCGGCCGGCATGGTGGCCAATGACCCGGTGCGCGTCAACGGCATTCTGGTGGGGTATATCGGGCACATCAGGCTTTCCGGATCGCGCGACCCGAAACGAACCGTCGAGATCGATATGGTGATCCAGCAGAAGTTTATGGATCAGATTCCGGAAGATTCGAAATCCGCCATCAGCGCCGCGAATCTGCTGGGCTCGAAGTACGTCAATATCACCAAGGGAACGCATCCGAAGCACGTTGAAGACGGGGGCGAAGTCGCCTCTCTGCAGACCCAGGACATACCGGAGATTCTGGCGCAGAGTTCGAGCCTGCTCTCCCAGCTGCAGACCATCATCGGGCGGGCCGACGGACTTCTCGCGCTGGTCGAGAGCGGCCAGGGGAACATCGGCAAACTGATCAAGGACGATTCTCTCTACGACCGTCTGAACGCCACTGCCGGCGAAGTCGAACAACTGGTTAAGGACGTGAAGAACAGCAACGGCACCATCAGCCATCTGCTCTACGACGATCAGTTATACAAGGACATCCGCAAGCCGATCCAGCGCATGGACGACATGCTGGCGCAGGTGCAGCAGGGCAAAGGCTCCCTCGGAAAGATGATGTACGATCCGCAGGTTTACGACGAAGCGCGGGCGGCCGTCGGCGAGGCGAAGACCATGCTCGAAAACCTCAACAAGGGTAAGGGCACGGCTGGCAAACTGCTCACCGACGATCAGATTGCCAACCAGCTGACGCTGATTACGCAAAAGGTGAATATGGCGATCGACAAGATCAACTCAGGCCAGGGGACGATAGGGCAGTTGATGGTCAACCCGCAGCTTTATGACTCGATGAACGGCGCCACGCGCGAACTGAACGCGCTGATCAAAGACATGCGCGCGAATCCAAAGAAATTTCTGCGCATCAAGCTGGCGATCTTCTGAGTCTGCGGCTGATCGTCAATGCCGACGATTTTGGTTTCACGCGCGACGTGAACCAGGGCATCGTCGAGGCGCATCGCAGGGGCATCGTCACCGCAACCACTCTGATGGCGAACGGCGCCGCTTTCGATAATGCGGTGGCTTTGGCGCGCGACAACAGAACGCTCGACGTAGGGTGCCATCTGGTGCTCGTACAGGGCCGGAGTGTTTCCGACCCCTCTCGGCCGCTCCCCGAAACTTTGACCGAACTCACAAAGCTGGTGGTTCGCGGGCGCATGCCAATCTACGAAGAACTGCTGGCCCAGGTGCGGAAGATTGTACGGGCAGGCATCCGGCCCACGCACCTCGACACCCACAAACACACACACCTGCTGCCGCCGGTGCTGGAGGCCGTGGCCAGGCTGGCGCGCGAGTTCCGGATTTCCTGGGTCCGCAGGCCGTTCGATTTCGGCATCGACGGCGGAGCGCGCATTACGAAGAGCGCCGTGGCTTTGGGGATGCGCGTTACAAGGCCGCACTTTACCCGCGCGCTGCGCCAGCTCAAAACCACAGACCACTTCGCCGGCTTTCAGATCACAGGGTCCATGGAAGAAGCCAATTTGATCGCCACGCTGGAACGTCTGCCGGAAGGCCTGACGGAGTTGATGTGCCACCCCGGCAGACTCGGCCCGGAACTGCGCGCGGCAAAGACTCGGCTTAGAGAAAGCCGTGAGCGGGAACTGGCCGCCCTGGTTTCTCCCGAGGTGCGCCGTGTCATTGCACAGAGGCGAATTGAGCTGGTTAAATATCCTGCGTTTAATGGATAATGAGATTGCGAATGACTGCCTCACGCCCTGGATCAAACCGGCGATGATGCCCGCGAAACCGCTGCGCATCCTGCTGGTTGAAGACAATCGCGGTGACGTGCTGCTCGTGCAACAGGCGCTGGCCGAACATGCAATCAAGCACGAACTGCATGTGGTGTCGGACGGTGAACAGGCGATCCGCTTCATACAGAGCATGGACCAACAGGGTGGGGCGTCCTGCCCGGATTTACTCCTGCTCGATCTGAATCTGCCGCGAGTGGAAGGGCAGCAGGTCCTGAGCGAGTTTCGAAAACACCCCAAAGGCGCACAAACCCCTGTCATTGTGGTGAGTTCTTCGGACGCTCCGCGCGACAAGGCGCGAAGCGGCGAACTGGGGATTTCGCGGTATTTCCGAAAGCCTTCGGAACTGGACGCTTTTATGGCGCTCGGGGCAGTGGTGCGCCAGGTAGTGGAAGCCACACCGCGAGCTTCGGCAACGATCGCCACAGAAACAAGCTGAACACAGTCGCCGCAGCAGCGCAGGAGGGCGAATGATTCGATGAGCAGACCGATTCATGTTCGTCGCTAAGAAGCACCTGCCGCGCCGCACTTTTCTGCGGAGCTCCGGACGCCATCGCGCTCCCCCTGCTGGATTCCATGATCCCGGCGCGCCCGGCGGGGTTCGCCGGGCGCGCAAATGCCCCGGTGGACGCCGCTCGGCGATCAGGCAGGCTTCCAATTCAACCGCATCATGAAGCCGCTCGAAACGTTCCGCGACCGCGTGACTGTGGTCAGCGGCACTTCCCTCCTCGCCGAAAACGGGCACACCCTCAACAGCGCCATGTGGCTCAACGGGACAAAACCGGCAGGATGCCGAGATCCGGAGCGGCGTCGCCATCGACCAGCTGATCGCGCAGAAGTTCGGGCGTATGTTCGGCCGAGGCGGTTCCGCCGCCGCACAACGCGCGGCCCGCCTGCGAAAGGTGGAAAAGCACAACTCCTGTTGGTAGGGATGGGGGATAAGGCCATTACTTTTAAGAAATTCGCGCCAGGCGCGTCCTCATGATAAAGTGGAGCCCGTTCGCCGGAAAAATCGACTGGATCAGCCCGTTTTGACGCTCAACAAAACGGGTTCGATAAACTTATTTTCTTATGCCACAGATTGATGTGCCGCTCGTACAGGGGCGGTTTGGGACAACCTCGCGCCCGGACGCCTGGTGGATCCAGCCTTTGGTCGTTTTCCTGGGATTCTCAGCGTTTATTGTGTACTCCACATGGGCCGCGTTTCAGGGACAATACTTCAGGTTCGGACCGTATATCTCCCCCATGTATTCGCCCGAGCTCTTCGGATCTCCCGAGGCATGGTTCGGCGGCAAGCCTTCGTGGTTCCCCACTTTTCTGCCCTTTTCAGCCGCTTTTCTGATACTTTGGGCGCCAGGCGGGTTTCGCCTGACATGCTACTATTATCGCGGCGCTTACTACAAAGCATTCTGGGCCGATCCTCCCAACTGCGCGGTGGGCGAGCCTCGCAAGAAATATCTGGGCGAAAGATCGTTCCCGTTGATCGTTCAGAACATACATCGCTACTTCATGTACCTGGCGCTCATCTTTATCGTTCTGCTGGCGAAAGATGCGTACGACGGATTTTTCCACTGGCAGGATGGCTTCCATGTCGGCGTCGGCTCGCTGGTTTTGCTGCTCAATGTCATTCTGCTGGGCAGCTATACCTTAGGCTGCCACTCGCTGCGCCACCTGATCGGCGGAATCAGCGACACGATTTCGAAATCGCCGGTTCGCAAGTCGGCCTATGACTGTGTAAGCTGCCTCAACGCGCGCCATATGCGCTTCGCCTGGTTCAGCCTTTTCTGGGTCGGCTTCTCGGACCTGTACGTTCGCATGTGTGCCATGGGCATCTGGCATGACTGGAGACTTTTCTAACTAATGGCCGATTATCAAAGATTTGATTACGATGTGCTCGTCATCGGAGCGGGCGGCGCCGGGTTGCGCGCGGCGATCGAGGCTTCGAGCAAAAACGTTAAGGTCGGGCTGATCTGCAAATCGCTGCTCGGCAAAGCGCACACCGTAATGGCGGAAGGCGGCATGGCCGCGGCCATGGGCAACGTGGACGATCGCGACAACTGGCGCGTCCACTTCTCCGACACCATGCGCGGCGGTCAGTACCTGAACAACCCGCGTATGGCGGAACGGCACGCGAAGGAAGCGCCCGCCCGTGTCCACGAGCTGGAAGAGTGGGGCGCGATTTTCGATCGCACCAAAGACGGCAAAATCCTGCAGCGCAACTTCGGCGGCCATCGTTACCCGCGTCTCGCCCATACGGGCGATCGCACCGGCCTTGAAATGATCCGCACCCTCCAGGATCACGGCATCCACCTTGGCATCGAAGTGCACATGGAGCACACGATTCTCGAATTGCTCACCGATGCGGGCCGCGTCGTGGGCGCGTTCGGTTATGACCGGGAGCGGGGACGCTTCAAACTCTTCTCGGCCAAAGCCATTGTGCTCGGCACCGGCGGAATCGGCAGAGCCTACAAAATCACGAGCAACAGCTGGGAATATACGGGCGATGGCCAGTCCCTGGCTTACCGCGCGGGCGCATCGCTCATGGATATGGAGTTTGTCCAGTTCCATCCCACAGGCATGGTGTGGCCGCCCAGCGTACGCGGCATTCTGGTAACGGAAGGTGTGCGCGGCGAAGGCGGCGTGCTGCGCAACAGCGACGGCAAGCGCTTCATGTTCGAAGACATTCCGGCCAACTACCGCTCCTCCACGGCCGACAACGAAGAAGAGGGCTGGCGGTACGTTACCGGCGATAAGAGCGCCCGTCGTCCGCCCGAGTTGCTCACGCGCGATCACGTGGCGCGCTGCATTGTGCGCGAAGTGCGCGAGGGCCGCGGCAGTCCGCATGGCGGCGTGTTCCTCGATATCGCGTGGATCAAAGAGAAAATTTCCAACGCCCCGGAACACATCAAACGCAAACTGCCGAGCATGTACCACCAGTTCAAACAGCTCGCGGATATCGATATCACGCAGGTGCCGATGGAAATCGGCCCCACGACGCACTATGTGATGGGCGGCGTGCGCGTGGATGGCGATACGCAGATGTCCGACGTGCCTGGCCTTTTTGCCGCGGGCGAGTGCGCGGCCGGCTTGCACGGGGCCAATCGTTTGGGCGGAAATTCCCTGTCGGATCTGGTTGTCTTCGGTAAGCTGGCCGGCGAACACGCTGCCGCGTTTGCGAAGTCGAACAGCGCGGGCACAATCAACCCGCAGCAGGTGGAAGATGTGGCGCGCCTGGCTCTCGAGCCCATGCACCGCACGGGCGGCGTTCCGCCTTACGAAGTGCAGCACAAGCTGCAGGACATGATGCAGGATCTGGTGGGCATCGTCAGGCGCGAGGACGAAATGGAGCGCGCGCTGGTCGGCCTGGAAGAACTGAAGAAGCTCGCGTCGAATGTGGTCGCGCCCGGGAATCGCGAATACAATCCGGGCTGGCATACGGCTCTCGACCTCCGCAATCTGCTCACTGTTTCCGAAGCCATTGCGATGTGCGCCATTGAACGCAAGGAAAGCCGCGGCGCTCATTTCCGCGACGACTATCCCGAAAAGAGCGAAGAGGCCTCGAAGTTCAACCTTGTGGTCAAACGCGCGCCGGATGGCTCGATGGCCCTCACGCGCGAACCGCTGACTCCGATGAATGAAGAAATGAAGCAGATTATCGAGGAGATGAAGTAATGGCCAGCGCAACGTTTCGGATCTGGCGTGGCGACCGCGAGTCGGGCGGTTTCAAAGACTACACGACGCCCGTGACCGACGGCATGGTCGTGCTCGATGCCGTGCATCAGGTTCAGGCCGAACAGGCCGGCGATCTCGCGGTGCGCTGGAACTGCAAGGCCGGCAAGTGCGGCTCGTGCTCAGCCGAAATCAACGGCATGCCGCGCCTGATGTGCATGACGCGGCTCAATCAGCTTCCCCTCGATCAACCGGTGAAGATCGAGCCCATGAAGACCTTCCCGCTCATCCGCGATCTGGTCACGGATGTGTCATGGAATTTCGAAGTCAAGAAGACCATCCGCAAGTTCAAGCCCCGCAAACCGGATGCGCCCGATGGCTCGTGGCGCCTGAGTCAGGCGGATGCCGACCGTCCCCAGGAATTCCGCAAATGTATCGAATGTTTTCTGTGCCAGGACGTCTGCCACGTGCTGCGCGACCACCACATGCACAGCGAATTTATCGGGCCGCGATTCCTGATTTACACGGCGCAGCTGGAGATGAATCCCATCGATTCCGACGACCGCATCGCCGATCTGCGAAAGCAGCAGGGAATCGGTCTCTGCAACATTACCAAGTGTTGTACAAAGGTCTGTCCGGAAAACATTCACATCACGGACAACGGCATCATCCCGCTCAAGGAACGCGTGGTGGATCAGTTTTTCGATCCCATCGCGAAGCTGTTCCGGTCGTCGAAGTAGTGTAAGCGGCGCGCCGCCCGCGCCTAACGAAGAAACGTCAACAGCGTATACAGCACGGGCAGCGCGAACAGCGTGCTGTCCACGCGGTCCAGCACGCCGCCATGGCCAGGCAGCATCGTTCCGCTGTCCTTCACGCCCGCGCCGCGCTTGATTGCCGATTCCGCCAGATCGCCCACCTGCCCGGCCACGTTCGCAGCCAGAGCCAGCAGTCCGGCCGTGAGCAGCGAAGTTCCCTGGATCGTCAGTGGCAGGTAAATCAGTCCGAACGCCACTCCGGTCCCGACCGACGCCGCCGCGCCCTCCCAGCTCTTCCCCGGACTCACCGCGGGCGCGAGCTTGTGCCTGCCGAATTTTCGACCGACATAATACGCGCCCGTATCGCCCACCCAGTTCACCATCAGCCCGAACATCAGCCAGTTCGGGTTGATGTCATGCAGCAGGATGCCCGTTTTCCACGCGCCGAAAATATAGGCGATGCCGAGCAGCAGCGCTGCCGTCCTCGCGAAGCTCCGCGCCGGATCGCCCCCGCAGAGCATCAGCCCCATGGCGGCAAGAGTACTCAGCACGAACAGCAGCATGGCTTCATGCGGCGGCGCTGTCAGGATGAGCAGTCCCGCGGCATAACCCAGCGGCGCGAAGCATCCCGTAATGGCCGCGTACTCGTGGAAGCACAGCAGGGCGACGAGCGCGATCGCCGCGACACAGAGCCACCACGGCGCGAAGAGAGCGGAATAAACTGCGATGGGAACCAGAAAAAGTGCGGTGACGACGCGCTTCATTGCGAGGAAACAGCGATCTCTTCCATCTCCTGATCTTCCCCGTTCTGAATATCCGTTTCGCCGTACAGCTCACTGGCGCTGTCGGTTGACAGACCCCCGAAGCGCCGTTCCCGTTTCTGGAAATCGAGCACCGCCCGCAGCAGTTCCGTGCGATTGAAATCTGGCCACAGCGTATCGGTGACGTACAGTTCCGCGTACGCGATCTGCCACAGCAGGAAGTTGCTCACCCGCATTTCGCCCGAAGTTCGGATCAGCAGGTCCGGCTCCGGCAGGCCGGCCGTATAGAGCCGTCGCGAAATCATCTTTTCGTCGACGACCAGGCTCGAAAGTTTGCCTGCGATCCGCGCCTCGTCGATAACCGCATTCACCGCGTCCACCAGTTCGATGCGGGCGCTGTAATTGATGGCAAGATTCAGCCGCATCCCCTGATTGCGCGCCGTCGCGCTTTCCACCGCGCGCAGCTCTTCGTAAGCCCGTTCCGGCAGCGCTTCCACATGGCCGCTCGACTGCAGCCGAATGTTGTTGCGCTGCAGATCTTCCAGCTCGCGCCGCAGATAGAAACGCAGCAGCCGCCAGAGCATATCCACTTCCGCGCGCGGCCGCTTCCAGTTTTCGGCCGAGAACGCGTAAAGGGTCAGCGCCTTCACTCCCATGTTGGCGCAATCTTCCACCACCGACCGCACCGTACTGACGCCGACCTTATGCCCGGCAATCCGCGGCAGCCCGCGCTTCTTCGCCCAGCGGCCGTTGCCGTCCATAATGATGGCGATGTGGGCGGGAATTCTCGCCGGGTCGAGAGTCAGCGCCAACTCCCGATCACGGTCACCCGGAGCCAGCGCATCCAGCATTTTCATGCGTCTCCCCATCGTACACCGCGCCGCACGATACTTTAGTTCTTGGTTCCTCCGCCTTTTCTGAAAAAACTGGCTCTGTGGCTGGCCTTTGCATCCGCCGTCGCCATTCTGCTCTCCATCGCCGTCTCCCAGATCCTGCTCGCGCTGGCGCTGGTGGCCCTTCTGCTCTCCGGCCTGCCCCTGCGCTGGCCGCGCATCGCCCTCCCGCTCGCCCTGTTCCTCGGCTGGACTCTCATCGCCCTCGCGTTCTCGCCCGACCCCCGCTTCGGCATCCCCAGCGTACGCAAGCCCCTGCTCGTGTACCTGATGATGCTGCTGGTCTGCTCCGCCATCCGCACGCTTGCCGAAGCGAAGCGGCTGATCCTCGCATGGATCGCAATCGGCTCCTTCACCGCCGGGCGCGGGCTCTTCCAGTACGCGGCGGACGTCGCCGGCGCCAAAGCCGCCCATCGGAACTTCTACGACTTTTATATTGCCGACCGTATTCGCGGCTTCATGAGCCATTGGATGACGTTCTCCGGTCAGGAACTCTATATTCTGCTCCTCGTCGGCGCGTTCCTCCTCTTCGCTCCCGGCATCCGCAAATGGATTTGGCTGTGGCTGCCGTGCGCGCTCGTCGTGGGTATCGCGCTCATTCTCAGCGACACGCGTTCAGTGTGGCTTGCGGCGCTCGTGGCCGGCTGCTACCTGCTTTGGGAATGGAAGCGCTGGAGCCTCGCGGCCATTCCCGTTCTTCTCATAGCCGGAATCCTCGTGGCCCCCCCAGCCGTTAAAGAACGCGTCAAATCCCTGACCGACCCGCACGGTTCCACCGACTCCAACGGACACCGGCTCATCGTCTGGAGCACCGGCTGGCAGATGATCAAAGCACACCCCATCGTCGGCGTGGGGCCGGAAGAGATCAGAAAGTCCGAGGTTTTTTTCGCCTATCTGCCGGCGTCCATTCCCCGCCCTCTTCCCGACGGAAACTACCAGCACCTGCACAACATCTACATCCACTACGCGGCTGAATGCGGCGTACCCGCGGCCATCTTCCTCACGGCGGCTTTGATCCTGCCCCTGATCGATTTTCGCCGCGCGCTCCGCACCCTGCCCCCGGGACGCTCCGACCGCCGCTTCCTTCTGCAGGCCGGGCTGGCCACCGTCATCGGCACCATGGTGGAAGGCCTCGCCGAGAAGAACCTCGGCGACACCGAGGTTCTCACCATGTTTCTCGCCATCGTGTGTCTCGGTTATCTGGCCGCGACATCATCTGTTGAAATCGTCGACGGCCCGTCTTAACAGGCTGATATACTGACATTTCCCACTTATGCTTTCAGCAACACAACTGCGTCCTGGAATGGTGATCAAGTTCAACAACGAGTTGTACTCGGTTTTCAGCATGACGCACCGCACCCCAGGCAACCTTCGCGGCTTCGTGCAGGCCAAACTGCGCAGTCTGCGCAACGGCTCGATGAACGAACACCGCTTCTCCACTGACGACAAAATCGAGAAGGCCGTGCTTGAGCAGCAGGACATGGAGTATCTGTACGACGATGGCGAATTTTATTACTTCATGAACACCGGCAATTACGAGCAGATGCACCTGACTAAAGAACTGCTCGGCGATGCCACCGATTTCCTGATCCCGCAACTCAGGATCACCGTCGAATTCCACGAAGGCAAAGCGATCGGCGTCGAGTTGCCGCCCACCGTCGATATGACCGTGATCGAAACCGAGCCGGGGTTGAAAGGCGCCACGGTCTCGAACGTGACCAAGCCCGCGAAGATGGAGACCGGGCTGGTCGTGCAGGTCCCGCCTTTCATCAGCGAAGGCGAGAAGATCCGCGTCAACACTTCCGAAGGCACCTACCAGGAACGAGCCTGATTTAAACGCGCGCCTGATTGGCGTTAGCCCGTGCGTTCATTTGATCCCACACGGAGCGGGCAAATTCTCAAATAGTTCCGCGATCTTCTCTACGGTTACTGTCATGGAAACCGCGTCGGGCGCTGCCTCCGCGCAGCTTCGTCTATGATACGTTGACGAGGCGAAGGAGTTACAACTACCGGTCCTCCGCGGCGTGAAGCACGCGGAAGATATGCACAAAATCGGAATCGACTCGGTAAACGATGATGTATGGCAGGGGAAAAGTCACGAGCTCGCGCGTGTTTTCCATTTGTCCGACGCGGCCACGATTGGGAAACTTCTTCAGTGATCGCGCTGCATCGTAGAGTTTTCGCACCGTGGATTGGGTGAGAGACGGATGGTGCTCCCGCAGATACTTACCTATTGACTCCAAATCGTCAGCGGCGGCGGGAGCCCACCGAATATGGGTCAAGACTGGAGCATTCGCCCGATGCGGACGTCCATTTCCTCTTCCTCGATGAACTCACCGCGTGCAATCTGGTCGATTCCCACCTGCGCCTGCTGTTTAAACCGCTCGTTGTAGGCAAGCAATCGAGCAACGGCTTCCTGCACCAGATCATCGGTGCCGCGCCCGGTTTTGAGGGCAAGCTCATTAAGTTGGGATTCTTGATTTTGCGGCAGCAAAACTTCCATGACGACTATTTTAGCGATAACGCGAAGCGTGCGCGCGACCTGATCCGTCCGAATCTGTCAGGCACGGGATTCCGCAGTGGTGCCCGCAATAAAGAATGGCTCCTGTCCCGCCGGATACGAGAGAAATTCGTTACTCGGCCCTCCACTTTACTTATCGGTTAAATAAAAGAAATTTGAATGCGAAGAGGCTGCGTTCGTCAGTACACGCGCACAGCCGAACGCGCAATCTTAATAATCCCGGCTCCGAGCTGCCTGAATTCCTCAAATAGTGTTGCAATCTGGATGCACAGAATAAATCCGGCTGTGTAGAAAAGACCCGGCGAGGTCTTCTCCAAAGCGGAAATGCGATCCGCCGAACGCTTCGGGATCGTGTGCCTGCAGAGCAACACGGCTCCGGCCGCGACAACCAGTCCCCCAAGAATATCTGAAGGCCAGTGATACCCAAAATACACGCGGGGCACAAGCACAATTGTGGCGAATAATGAAGCCGCGATCGCGATTCCGCGGCGGCAATGGAGCGCGATCACAATGGCCATAGCGAAATACAGACTTGCATGGTCGCTGGGAAACGAACCCCATCCATTCAGTTCGTTCGGGTCCACGATAGGCGAGATTCGAATGTGCAGCGAAGGGTCATGCAGTGGGCGCGGGTGGAAGTTGAGGAGAAACTGGAGGGTCCGGCTCAGGGGGCCGGCTATAACGACCGCAGAAAAATCACGCAGGAGAAGGTTGCGCTCGTCCTCCTCCCCGCAGCGGACAGCACTGAACCAGCGATAGACGAGTATGCTCAACAGGGGAATTCCGTTTAGCAGATGCAGGCCGTCTACGGCGCTCGCCATGTGGTCGAGAGCGAGCCATCGACCCGCGAGCGAGTTCACAAAGAGCAACACGCTTCGGTCTATATGAGGCATAAAGGACATTCGTGTTGAGATCGGGACTGTAGGTTATAGGGTAGTCACTGCGATTTTAATTTTCAACGTAATCGGCAAATACTGACGAAAGGGTTGCCGCCCCGCGAATCGTTGACCGAACTCCTGGCCACCCGCGCTTCCCAATATGCGACTGGACTCCGGATCTGCATCCACAGAATGAACGCCCGCGCAGTGATGCCGATTGATTTAGCGGCTTAGCGAAAAATACCGTCGGAAATCGACTTGCGAGCGCTGCCCTCGGAAAAATTGTCCGGATTCAGGCGGATTTTTCTGAAAAATTACGACATTTAACATAAATTAACCCCATAAAACAACATTGGCCACACGTGTGCATCCGCACAGTGTCCACCCAAAATCCCTGAGGTTTTTTACGGTCGACAGAAATGAGGTGTGTACATGAAAAAAGTCGCAGCTGGTAATTCGTTTATTACAGTCTGCCTTTGCCTGACAGCCGTCACGGCAAGTGCGCAGCAGGCGCCGGTAAATCTTCGTTCGGACGCAAGTTTCGCCCTCCTCGGCGGAACTACGGTGACCGTTACGGGGGGTGGCACCATCACGGGTAACATCGGCATCTATCCCGGCACGGCTTATGTGCCAGGTACGCCTCCCGTCACAGTGAACGGCACAGTCTATGCCGGCGGTCCCATCGCAGCGCAGGCGCAGGCGGACCTGAGTACTGCCTATAATGACGCCGCGGGGCGATCGGTCGCGCCCATATCAGTTTCCGGCAATATCGGCGGCCTCACTCTTGCTCCAGGTCTCTACAAATCCACTTCTTCTCTGGCCATATCTTCGGGCAATCTGACTCTCGACGCGCAGGGCAACACAAACGCCGTATGGATCTTCCAGATTGCCTCGACGCTTACCACCACATCGGGCCGTCAGGTGATTCTCGCCAATGGCGCCAACCCCGCCAATATTTTCTGGCAGGTCGGTACTTCAGCGACCATCGGAACCACCTCTGTCTTTCAGGGAAATATTTTGGCAGCCGTATCCATTTCCATGCTCACGGGTTCTACGCTGTCCGGCCGCGCCCTGGCGATGGGCGGTGCGGTAACCGTTGATACGGGCGGTGGCAGCAGCGCCACAGTGCCGGTAGCGCCCACGGCGCCAACAGTTACTTCCACAGTTCCGGCAAACGGCGCCACAGGTGTGGTCGCAACCAGTAAGCTCACAGCTACATTCAGCACGGCCATGAACCCGGGGACCATCAACGGCTCGACCTTTACTTTGGCGCAGGCGGGAGCACCGGTCTCGGGCGTTGTCACCTATGTGGGCACGACGGCGACTTTCACTCCGACCAGCGCTCTGATACCGTCCACACTCTACACCGCTACCGTGACCACTGGAGCCACCGATACGGCGGGCAATGCGTTGGCCGCCAACTACGTGTGGACCTTTACCACAGGCGCGGCAAGTCCAACTCCCCCGGCAGTGATATCGACAACACCTCCCAGCGGCGCAACAGGCGTAGCTGTTGGCAGTAAACTCTCCGCGGCATTCAGCGAGAGCATGGACCCTGCCACGATTACATCCGCGACGTTCACCTTGATGCAGAGCGGAGTGGCCGTGCCCGGAGCCGTAAGTTTTGTCGGAACCACCGCAACGTTCGCGCCCTCCAGCAACCTGGTACCCGGCGGGGCTTACACGGCCACCATCACCACAGGGGCAAAGGATCTGTCTGGTCTTTCACTCCCGGCCAACTACGTGTGGAGCTTCGTCGCCGGTTCAAGTGCCGATACAACTCCGCCCACCGTGTCCTTTACAGTGCCGGTAAACAACGCGCAGAGCGTGACCGTCGGCAGTGCCATCACTGTCACCTTCACCGAGGCGATGGATCCGGCTACCATCAACACCAATACCTTTACCTTGCAAAAGGGCGCAACCGGTGTCCCCGGAACAGTTACCTACGCCCCCAACACTGCAACCTTTACGCCAACGACGCCCCTGGCTTTCAACACTGTATACACAGGAACCATCACAAACGGCGCGAAAGACCTCGCAGGAAATGCGCTGGCGACCAATTTCGTCTGGAACTTCACGACGGCAGCGGTTCTCCTGCCGAACCCGGTCATATCCGTTTCAGGCACGGTCAACGATGCCAGCTACACGGCGCCCGTTGTGCCGGTCAGCATTGCAGCGGTATTCGGCGCCAACCTCGCCATCGGACAAGGTGCGGCCACCGCCCCAACGCCTCTCCCTGGCACTCTGGCCCAAAGCATTGTCACCATCGGCGGACTGACCGCTCCCCTCTACTTCGCCATACCCACGCAGGTAAGTTTCCAGGTACCGTGGGAATTGGCGGGGCAAGGGTCGGCTTTGATCTCCGCCAACGTTAATGGCGCAGTATCCAACACCCAGACCGTGCCGCTGGCGCCCTTCGCTCCAGGCATCTTTACAATCGACGCCTCAGGCTCGGGTCAGGGCGCCATCGAAATCGCTCCCACCGCGCAGCTGGCCGCTGCGGCTACTCCAGTGCAGCGCGGCGGCTACGTCGCCATCTTCTGCACCGGTCTCGGAGCGGTTGACAATCAACCCGCTACAGGGGCCGCTGCTCTGGCCGTTCCTTTGTCGCGGACCCTTACGCTCCCGATCGTAACGATCGGCGGCGTCGGAGCTGTGGTCAGTTACTCCGGCCTCGCGCCTGGGTTCGCCGGCCTCTATCAGGTCAATGCGATCGTCCCGGCCGGGATCTCGACCGGACCTGCTGTAACGGTCGCGATTACCATCGGGGGAGTAACCTCCAACACCGTCACTATCGGCGTGCAATAAGACGTAAATTTGTTGCAGCGGCATTGATTTCAGAATGCCGCTGCACGCCGACGGGCGCGCCCCGTATTGTCAGCGCCACATCTTGCCCCCCGCGCCTGCGGTGCCAGTCACATCCCATTATCTTGAGTTTCATCAACAACTTACCTAAAAATCCCGCCCCAAAAACTTGACACGCTGCGCTACCGTGGAACCAGGCATGGCTACCCCATCTCAACTGATCGCCAACCGCGGCAATGCGTTGGCCTCCACCGGGCCTGTTACGTCCGAAGGTAAATCCCGCATCTCCCGAAATGCCGTCACCCACGGCCTCTTCTCCTCCACCGACTTCGTCCGCGAAGACGAACGTGAAATCTACCGGGAATTCTGCGCCTCCTGGGAATCCGAGCTCGACCCCGCCGGCCCCATAGAGCAAACCTTCGCCGCCGAAATCGTCCACGCTGCATGGCGGCTCCGCCGCTGCTCCACCCTCGAATCGGCCCTGACCGAAAACGCAACCGACGACGAACGCGGACAGCTCTCCATAGACCGCGCCCGCGCCAGCGCCTTCCGCATCTACACCCGTGCCCTCTCGGAACTGCGCAAAATCCAGACGGAACGCCGCCGTGCCGATCGCCCCAAACAGCCCGCGACCGTTTTTACAAAACAAACCCAATCCGTCGCTCCGGCCGTTGCCGCTCATGACATCCAGATCCCGCGCAGCGCGCCCTGCTCCTGCGGTTCGGGCCTCAAATTCAAGCGTTGCTGCGGCAAAAACGCCCCGCCGCTCCTGCATCTGGCAGCTTAAGACTGCCAGGCCCTGATACGATGAACTTTGCCCCCCCCAGCGTCTTTTCGAAAAAGAAGACCTGACATCCTGGCCCGCATTGTGTCACGCAAGCAGGAAGAGCTGCGCGCCGCCACCGTGCCCGTTGCGGAACTGCGCCGCGCCGCCGAAGCCTCGCTCCCGGGCCGCCGCGATTTCGCCGCCGCCCTCCGCGCCCAACGCCCCACCATTATCGCCGAGATTAAGCAGGCGTCGCCCAGCAAAGGCGTACTCATCCAGGACTTTCGCCCCGTGGATCTCGCACGCCAGTACGCAGCCGGCGGCGCGGCCGCATTGTCCGTCCTGACGGACGCCGACTTCTTCCAGGGCAGTCTCGCCGACCTCAAAGCCGCCCGCAGTGCCTGTGCCCTGCCCGTCATTCGCAAAGATTTCACCATCGACGAGTACCAGATCTTCGAAGCCGCCGCCGCTGGCGCCGACGCCATCCTTCTCATCGCCGCCATCCTCGACCCCGGCCAGCTCCGCGCCTTCCGCGAACTCGCCTCTTCGCTTCGTTTGGCAGCGCTCGTCGAAGTGCACGACCGCCCCGAACTCGATGTCGCGCTCGCATCCGGCGCCGAAATCGTCGGCGTGAACAACCGTGACCTCCGGACCTTCCAGGTCTCGCTCAGTACGTCCCTCGATCTGGCATCCTCGATTCCGTCCTCCGTAATTAAGGTCAGCGAAAGCGGCATCTTCCACGCCGCTGACATCCAGACCCTCGTGGCCGCGGGGTACAACGCCTTCCTGGTCGGCGAACACCTCGTCAAATCCGGCGACCCGACCCATGCGCTGCGGGAACTTCGTACCGCCCATCCATGTGCTGTCCAGCGTGGTGTACAGCAGTGATGATCAAAATCTGCGGGATCACCAATCGCGAAGACGCTCTTGCGGCGGTCCACGCTGGCGCCCGCGCCCTCGGCTTCGTTTTTTATCCGCCCAGCCCCCGCAGCATCACACCCGATCAGCTCGCCCCCTGGGTCGACGACATCCCCGCCGATATCTGGAAAGTCGGCGTCTTCGTGAACGAGTCGCCTGTCGCCATCGAACGTATTGCCGCCCGCCTGCGCCTCGATATCGCACAGCTCCATGGCAACGAAACCCCGGCTGAACACCCGCAATCTCTGCGCGTCTGGAAAGCCTTCCGCGCCACCGACCCGAAAGCCGCCTTCCCCGACTACCCGGCAGCCGAAGCCATCCTGATCGATGGCGCGGCATACGACTGGACTCGGACCCAGCGCTTCACGCGCCCGGTAATCCTCGCCGGCGGCCTCAATCCCGAGAACGTGCGCGACCGGATCGCGGCCGCAAAACCCTGGGGCGTCGACGTTGCCTCCGGCATAGAAACGTCTCCCGGCCGCAAAGACCATGCACGTATGAAAAACTTTATGCAGGCAGTTCTCCGCTCATGACTTCCCAACCCGACGCAGGCGGTCACTTCGGCACTTACGGCGGGCGTTACGCCCCCGAAGTCCTGATGGCCCCCCTCGAAGAAATCGAACAGACGTACGCCGAGGCCCGCAACGATCCGGCATTTCAGGCCGAACTCGACCAACTCCTCACTACCTACGCCGGCCGTCCCACGCCCCTCTATTTCGCGCGGCGTCTTTCCGAATCCACCGGCGCGAAAATCTACATCAAGCGTGAGGATCTCCTCCATACCGGCGCCCACAAGATCAACAACTGCCTCGGCCAGGCGCTGCTCGCCAAACGCATGGGGAAGCGCCGCATCATCGCCGAAACCGGCGCCGGCCAGCATGGGGTTGCCACCGCCACAGTGTGCGCGCTGTTTGGCTTCGATTGTACGGTTTATATGGGCGAAGAAGACATGCGCCGCCAGCGCCTCAACGTCTTCCGCATGCGCCTCCTCGGCGCCACCGTGGCCGGCGTTACCAACGGCAGCCGCACGCTGAAAGACGCCATCAGCGAAGCTATGCGCGACTGGGTCACCAACGTCGACACCACCCATTACCTTCTCGGTTCAGCCCTCGGCCCGCATCCCTACCCCACCATGGTTCGCGATTTCCACCGCGTCATCGGCATTGAAGCCCGCCGGCAGATTCTCGAAGCCGAAGGCGCCCTGCCCGATGCAGTCATCGCCTGCGTGGGCGGCGGCAGCAATGCCATCGGCATCTTCCATCCCTTCGTGGAAGACGAAAACGTGCAGCTCATCGGAGTCGAAGCCGGCGGGCGCGGCCAGACCCTCGGCCAGCATGCCGCGCGCTTTTCCGGGGGGTTGCCCGGCGTTCTCCACGGTTCCCGCAGTTACATTCTGCAGGATGAGCACGGCCAGGTCGCCGCCACCCACTCCGTTTCCGCCGGCCTCGACTACGCCTCCGTCGGACCCGAACACGCATGGCTCCACGACCGCGGCCGCGCCGAATACTGCTCCTGCTCCGATTCGGACGCGCTCGCCGCCGCGCGGACGCTCTGCCGCACGGAAGGCATTATTCCCGCCGTCGAATCCGCGCACGCCATAGCCGAAGCCATCCGCCGCGCGCCCACCAGTCAGGGTCGGACCTTTATCGTCAACCTCTCCGGGCGCGGCGACAAGGACATCGATATTTATCGCGAAAACTTTAAGGAACTCGACCCCGCGAAAGCGTTGGAAAAAGAGTGACGCGAATCTCAAAGCTGTTTGAAACATTGAAACGCGAAGGACGCTGCGGCATGATCGCCTACCTCACGGCCGGCGACCCCACTCCCGAAGCCACTCCCTCCCTGATCGAAGCGCTCGAACGCGGCGGCGCCGATCTCGTCGAACTCGGCGTGCCGTTCTCCGATCCCATCGCCGATGGCCCGGTAATCCAGCAGGCCGGCGATCGCGCCCTCGCCGCCGGCGCCACTCTCGCCAGGGTTCTCGATATCGCCGCGCAGGTTCGCAGGCGTTCGGAAATTCCGCTGCTGCTCTTCACCTACCTCAACCCCGTCGTGCGTTACGGCTTCGAAAAGCTGGCGCATGATGCCAAAACCGCGGGCATCGATGGCTGCCTGCTGACCGACGCGAGCGTGGAGGAAGCCGGCGAGTACGTGAAAGTGATGCGCGCAGCCGGCCTTGACACCGTCTTCCTCGCCGCCCCCACTTCCACCGAACGCCGTCTCAAACTGGTCGCCGAATATTCCAGTGGGTTCGTTTATCTCGTTTCCCGCACGGGAATAACAGGCGTACAGCAGACCATATCTGATTCCGCGCTGCCTCTGATCGAGCGCATGCGCGCCCATACGAAACTTCCGCTCGCCATGGGCTTCGGGGTCTCGCAGCCGGAACATGTCGCCGCCCTCAAAAGTCATGTAGACGCCGTTGTTGTGGGCAGCGCCATCGTGCGTCAGATCGAGCGCGACCCAATGAAGCTCGAACAATTCATGCGCGACCTGTCCGCGCCTCTGCATCCCAAACCGAAAGCCGCGATATCTTAATCTCGATGTCTCCTGACACCACGGATCGAAAGGACGCCATGCAGGCGCTCTCCCAATGCCGCGAGCGTATTGACGAGATTGACCGCAGGCTGGTCGAACTTCTCAATGAGCGCACCATCATCGTCGAAGAAATCGGCCGCGTCAAGAAAGACGCGAAGCTCGCCATTTACGAGCCCAAACGCGAAACCCAGGTTTTCGACAACATCACGGCGCACAACGCCGGGCCGCTTTCGGGCGACGGCGTGAAGCGCATCTTCGAGCGCATCATCGATGAGATGCGCCGCGTTCAGAAAGATCGCATGGCCGAAGCCGGCGCGTCGGAAACGAAAGAAAATTAACCCATGCTTGTCGTCATGCAGCAGGGCGCCTCGGAGGCGCAGATCCAGAAAATCATTGCCCGTCTCGTCGAAGACGGGTTCGACGTCCACCGCTCCACAGGCGTCATCCATACGGTCCTCGGCGGCGTTGGCGGGCGCGAGGATTTCGACACCGCCGTCCTCGAAGTCATGGACGGCGTGAAAGAAGCCCATCGCATCGTCTCGCCTTACAAACTTGCGAGCCGCGCCTTCCGCCCGGCCGGTACCGTTGTCCGGATCGGGGATGTCGAAATCGGCGGCGGCAAAGTGGTCGTAATGGCCGGCCCGTGCAGCGTCGAAAGCCGCGATCAGATCGAGCGCGCTGCCGATATCGTTGCCGACGCCGGAGCCAGCGTCATCAGAGGCGGGGCGTTCAAGCCGCGATCCTCTCCCTACAGCTTTCAGGGCATGGGAGAGGAAGGCCTGAAGCTGATGCGCGACGCCGCCGACCGCCGGGGCCTTCTCGTCATCAGCGAAGTCATGGATTCGAGCCAGATTCCCCTGCTCTGCGCCTACTCGCATATCCTTCAGATCGGCGCGCGCAACATGCAAAACTTCAATCTGCTGCGCGATCTGGGCAAGCTCCGCAAGCCAGTCCTGCTCAAGCGCGGAATCGCCGCCACAGTGGAGGAGCTTCTGCTCTCCGCCGAGTACCTTCTCGCCGGCGGCAATTACGAAATCATTCTGTGCGAACGCGGCATCCGGACCTTCGAGAATTACACCCGCAACACCATGGATATTTCGGCCATCCCGGTCCTTCACAAGCTGTCGCACCTGCCGGTGGTCGCCGATCCCTCGCATGGCACTGGCCGCCGCGATCTCGTGCCCCAGATGGCGCGCGCTTCTGTCGCGGCGGGAGCCGACGGACTTCTCATGGAAGTCCATCACGATCCCGACCACGCCCTCAGCGATGGCGCCCAGACCCTCTATCCACACCAATACGCCGAACTCATGCGCCAACTGCGGATCATCGCGCCCGCGGTGGGCAGGACAATTTAGGGTCGAATGAAATCGGTCGCAATCATCGGCGTCGGCCTCATCGGCGGCTCCTTCGGCCTCGCGTTGCGCAAAGCCGGTTTCAGGGGCGATATTCTCGGCGTCAGCTCCCCCCGCAGCATCGCGGAGGCCATGGCGTGCGGCGCCATACAGGGGGGCGTATCTCTCGAACAAGCCGCCCAGACCTGCGATCTGCTCTTCCTTTCACAGCCCATTTCCGGTATTGTCGAAACCCTTCGCAAGCTCGACCCTCTGGTAAGGCCCGAAACGTTCGTCACCGATGCGGGCAGCACCAAGCAGGCCATCGTCGATGAAGCGGCCCGCAGCCTGCGCCGCTGCCGGTTTGTGGGCGGACACCCCATGGCGGGCAAAGAGCAGCGCGGAGCGGCGGCCGCCGATGCGGATCTTTTCCGCGGCAGGCCCTGGGTGTTCACCTCCGAGTTCGACCACCCCCTCCGGCAATGGGTCGCTTCGTTTGGCGCGCGCGAAATCATTCTCGATCCGGCGCGGCATGACCGGCTTGTGGCCTGGAGTTCGCATCTGCCGCAGCTGGCGTCTACCGCTCTCGCATCCGTGATCGCTGAAGAGGCTCCGGACGCGGGCATGGTTGCGGGCCCCGGTCTGCTGGATTCGACGCGCCTCGCCATGAGTTCTTTCGATCTCTGGGGCGATATCCTCGAAACCAACAGAACCGAAGTCGCGCGCGCCCTCGATGCTTATATTGAAAAATTAAAAGAATTGAAGCTCGACTTCGAAGCGGAGTTCGCTAAAGGCAGCGAATTCGCCCGCCGGCTGCGCGATTTACCGTGAAGCTTCGGCCACGGCATCTTCGACCAGCCTGCGATAACCGGCCAGCAATTCGGGCGATTGCGCCTCAAATCTCAGCACCAGCACCGGCTGCGTATTCGATGCGCGTACCAGCCCCCAGCCCTTGCCGAAATTGATGCGCGCGCCGTCGATCGCGATCACATCGTAATCGCGCTGGAACTTCTCGCGCACGGCGCTCACGATCCCGAACTTGGCGGTATCGGCGCAATCCACGCGGATCTCCGGCGTCGCGAAAGTCGCCGGCAAATCCGCAAGGTGAGACGAAAGAGGCTCATTCGTATTGGCCACGATTTCAAGCAGCCGGCAGGCCGCGTACAGCGCGTCGTCGAAACCGTAATATCGATCCGCGAAAAAAATGTGACCGCTCATCTCGCCGGCCAGCTCCGCCTGGGTCTCCAGCATTTTAGCCTTGATCAGCGAATGCCCGGTCTTCCACATGATCGCTTTGCCGCCATGCCCCGCCAGATCGTCGTACATATTCTGCGACGATTTAACCTCGCCGATGATCGTGGAGTTTGGCTTGCGCGAGAGAATCTCCCGCCCGTAGATGATCATGAGTTGATCGCCGTAAAGCACGGTCCCCTGTTCGTCCACCGCGCCCAGCCGGTCGGAATCGCCGTCGAACGCGAGCCCCACATCCGCCTTGTTCTCGAGCACGGCGCTGACGAGATGCCGTAGATTTTCGGGCTGCGTGGGGTCGGGATGGTGGTTGGGGAAACGGCCGTCCATTTCGAAAAAAAGCTCGGTCGATTCGCAGTTCAGTTTTTGCAGAATGCGGCGAAATACCGGTCCCGCCGTACCGTTGCCGCCATCCGAAACCACCTTGATCCGTCGCGCCAGCCTGAACTGTCCGGCGATCTCATTTACATAAGGAGTCACGATATCGACGGTCTTATACGCGCCCGGCGTCGCGGCATCCTCGAAATCGCGCGTTTCGATTAAATGGCGGATTTGCTGAATTTCCTCACCGTGGATCGTGCTCTTTCCGTGCATCACCTTGAAGCCGTTGTAATCGGCCGGATTGTGGCTCCCGGTGATCATCACGCCCGCGTCGGCGTGCAGATGGAACACGGAGTAATAAAGCAGAGGGGTCGGAACCACGCCCAGTTCGGTCACATCGCAGCCGGTCGCCAGCAGACCGGAGAGCAGCGCGTCATGCAATCGGTCGGAACTGAGCCGGCAGTCCCGCGCCAGGTTGACGTTCCTGGAGCCGTGTCTCAGAAGATACGTTCCGAAAGCGCGTCCCAGTTGTTCGATGCCCCCGGTGGGCAGTTCAGTATCCGCAATACCCCGGATATCATATTCGCGGAAGATATTTGGCGAGAGCATCAAGGGCAGTATACCGTCCATGATGGAATGGACCTGAATGGCGATAATTCTGGGTCTGGGATTTACCGGAAAGCGTCTGGCTCGGCGGCTTCTCGCCCGCGGCGAAGAGGTATTTGCGCCAGGCCGCGGCGAGACTATGGCCTTGCCGAAGCAGGCGCGAATGGCGGTCCTGATACCCCCCGTTCCGGAGCCCGGCAGAGCTGGCCTCCGGCGCGCAATTCTGGACCTCGCGCCCGCGCGGGTCGTATACGTGTCGTCGACGGGCGTCTATGGCGATCAAGTCGATGTCGACGAAAATACTTCCGTGAACCCGAGCGATGAGCGGGGCCGGCTCAGACTCGAAGACGACGCCTGGTTCGCCGCGGGACCGTGGAGCAGTCTGATTTTGAGATCGTCCGCGATCTACGGTCCGGGACGTGGAGTGCATGCGGCTTTGCGGGAAGGCAGAGTGCCGCGCGGTACAGCTTCAGGGGTCGTCAGCCGGATTCACGTGGACGACCTCGCCGCGCTGGTGGAAGCCGGACTCTATTCGGACCTGCGCGGTGCGTGGCCAGTGGCCGACCGGGGGCCCTGTTCAACCGCCGAGATTGCCCGGTGGTATGCAGAACTGTCCGGGATAGAGTTGGAAGCGCCAGGCGGCCCGCAGGTATCGGGACGGCGCGTGAATGGCGATAAAGTCTGTGACCTGCTCGGGGTCAGCCTGCAATATCCATCGTGGCGAACAGGCATACCGGCCAGCCTCGAAGAAGAAAAGCTGGGCGGGCCGATTCAGCCGTTATAGACCCGCCGGGAGCGGGGCGGAAGACAGGGAAGATAACGAAGATAACGCCTGCGCCTGACCGCGCAAAACTTCGAGGGCTTCAACGAGTCCCGAAATATCGACGTTTCCGATACCTGTGGCGTGCATTGCCAGGCGGAATTCGATCTTACAGAGGGCGAGCGCGAAAAGCATCTTGTTTTTCGCCAGCGCACGGGCCAGATCGGGCCGGTCTATACCGGAGTTGACCATCGCGAGACGCAGACCAGCCAATAACTGAGCGTAGTCTCGCGTGAGACACCGCAGATACCCCCGAAAAAGTTCGCGGCGGCGGCGGCGCAACGACGCGCGAAGTTCCGTACCAGCCGGTAAGAAGGTAAGATCCGCATCGGAGAGCAGCCGCAACATGGGCTGGTACCGGTGCGAATCGAGAGCGGTCGGGGAAACCGCGCGCGATGACTGCAGTATCCGTATCTTAAAGAAAAAGCGCAGGCCGAGGGCACCGAAGCAGATCGACAATAGGGCGGCGATAAATAAGATCAGCATAAAGCACGATACTCCTGTTAATCGGTATGACGATACTAGAAATATGGTGAATTTGCAACAGTAGTGCAGAAATATCGGGCTATTACCTTCGGGCGGAACGGGTCATCATCTGATTCAGAGCGTTCAATTGATCCAGTAAATGATTTTCATCGGGCGTCATAAACCGAATTACCGCGGGCTTCGCAGCGGTTTCCGGTTTCAACATCACCGTCCATGCCGCCAGGCAGGCGATGATAAAAACTTCCTCCGACGAATCGATGTAACGGTCGTAAAGCCGGGGAGCCAGACTGTCCGCAAAAAGGCAGAACGACTGACTCAGGAACATGGCGCTGAAGAACATGCTGCAAACCAAAGTGTTTTTATTCAGGCGCAGCGGATACTTGGAAAGAAACAACAGATTGGCCACAATAGCGGCAGCCAGCGCCAACATCACCGTGCGGACCGACACTTCCAGATAAAACAAATGAGAATGTTCCCGGCCCGCCGCCGCTCCCCGCCAGAAAAAGCCCGTGACGAGGAGCGAGACAATCAGCGAAAGGGCCGTGACTCCGTACATAACCCACCGGCTGACGCTCTTCAGCCCTAGATAAGCCCTGAACGTCAGAGCAAACAACTCACGAACCGCGAGAAAATCAAAAACGCATTTCAAGGGCTCAACAGCGAAATAGCTCCAGAAGTAGAGCGCCGAGCTCTCGTCCATCAGGCCAAGACCCAGATCGGTCCCGGCCAGGAACATCAAAAACGCCAGAATTGCCGGAAACTGGTTCCCCGGCTTAAGACTCATCAGCCGAGCGGACGCCACGGCGGCCGCAGTCGCCTGCATCAACTCCATTACGACGTGCGCGTCCATCGAGAGGAACAACCGTCGATTTTACCACCTCAAAAATACGAGAGAGGTAATTAACGTACCCAAGGGCAGGGATTGCAGGTCGGGGGCGTATCGGCGTTCAGCGCGCCGCAAGCGGCGAAATAAGAGAGCGAGAGAGTCACGAGCATAACGATTTTACGCATTTGTCTGGATTCCTTCGGGTTTTTATTTACTACAGCCCGAAGTCTAGCCAGAGTGCGTTTTATAAGGTTGGAAAGAGCCTAAAATATGCTCTAAATAGAACGCCCTAAATACGATTTTGGAGTTCCCTCCCAGGAAATTCCCTGGTGAGGATTCGTCCATTTGGAGGAAGATGTACAATGCCCAGGAGGCAGCTTGTGAACCTACAGCGTGAAACCGCGGCGGCCGAGTCCTGGCAAAGGACGCTCTCGGGAATCCCGACCGTGATCGGCCGAGTAGCTTACCTGTCTTCGCTGCGCAATCCAAATACAGCCATTTATGAGCATTTCGGCCTGTCGCAGAGAATCGGCAGCGATGAGGTGGACCGGATTCTTCGCCGCAGTCACATCGGCGTTTTTCAGGACTGGCTTTGTTTCGGGCTGGAACGCCAAAAGCAGGAGCTGGAGGAGTATTTTTCCGAGCTGGAGGGCGATCGGCGCGAAATCATAGCGAGCTGGTCGACTCTGGAGCCTTGGAATACATGGGTTCCTGGCGAGTCGCGGGACGTTGAGAGGAAGCTCTTTAACGCGGATCTCAGTGTCGTGCTGGAACTTCTCAGGGCCGAATACGGCGTCTCTTCTCGGGATCCAGAGTCATAGCCAAGCCGACCACCTGGCCGATGACCTCTATCTCGCTGGGAAAAGCGAAATTCAGCACCGGCGCTTCTGAAGAAGGGTCGGAAATCAAGCTGATGATTCCGTCTTTCACACTGCACCAGCGGCAATAGAAGCCGTCCCGGTGTTCCAGAAAATAGATGGGGCGGTCGCTCAGCCCCCGCCAGCCCGATGCCTGAATGCGGCGTTTTGTGTCGTCCACAATCAGTAACGACCCGGGTGGAACCGTGGGATACATATTCCAGTCTTCGGTCCCCACAAAGCCGTAGCGGAAGCGGCTCACATCGATGCCGCTGAGCAGCGCCAGCGGCAGTTTACCCCAGCGCTGCACCAGTCCGCTGACGAAAAACGTACGCCGAAGATCGATGCCCGGATCGAGCGAGATCGGCAGCATGGCGGACGCGCCGCCATCCGGATTGAAGTTGATCGCATGTGTTTTTTCGATCTGAATCAGGCTGGCATCGGCCGCCAGAGATTCCACCGGAATCCCGTACCAGCTCAGGACTTCGTTCAGATCCAGACGGTAAATGCAACAAAGCGAATAGAGCCGGAACAGCGACGGGAGCGTTCCCTGGTTCTCAATATCCGAAAGCCGGCTGATCAGGACGCTGAACTCGGGATTGCCGTGGCGCTCGGCAATTAACTGGCTTGCCTGTTCCACATCGCGGAACTTCAGGCTCAGTCTTTCGCGTGCCCGGCGCAGACGCTGACCTGCCGCTTCCGTGCTATGATCCTGTCTCTGGATGTAAAGAGCGGAAGCCTGGGCCAACTCATCACCTTCTGGTGGAATTATATCTTCGGGTTTGTTCCCGCTTCAATAAGTATTATCACGGCATGTTCCAATTTCGGAACAAAAGCGCTTTTGAGGGGGCCGATCTGCGAATAGTTGTGGGCGTCACGGGGGCAAGCGGAGCCATTTATCCTCTCCGGCTTCTGCAAAAGCTTCGCCATTCCGAAGTGGAAATACACCTCATTCTGAGCCGGTCCGGTGAAAAGACGTTATTTCTGGAGACTGGAAAGCTGGCGGCCGATCTGAAGGCCCTGGCGGATCACTCCTGGCCGGTCGATGACATCTCGGCGCCACTTGCCAGCGGGTCATTCACGACTTCCGCGATGGTGGTTACTCCCTGCTCCATTCATACGATGTCATCGATTGCGTACGGCATCACTTCCAATCTGCTGACCCGCGCCGCGGATGTGACCCTGAAAGAACGCAGGCGATTGATTCTCATGGTGCGGGAAAGCCCGCTGCATCTGGGACATCTGAAGACCATGACGGCGGTAGCGGAAATGGGGGCTATCGTGGCTCCCCCTGTGCCGGCGTTTTACAACCAGCCTAAAACCCTGGAAGACCTGGTAGATTCCAGTGTGGATCGCGTGCTCGATCTGGTCGGGCTGCCTGCCGAGGGCGCGCGCCGGTGGGAAGGCCCTAAGAAATGAGGAAGCGGGCGGCGTTTCAGGGCGAGCTGGGCGCCTTCAGCCAGGTGGCTGCAGGTCAGTTGGCGGGCATAGATTTCCTCCCGGCGCCCTTCCCGACTTTCGAGGAGGTCTTTCTCTCAGTCGTAAACGGAAAATGCCATTGCGCTGTGATTCCGATTGAGAACACTTTACACGGGTCCATTCACGACAACTACGATTTACTGCTGAAATACAACCTTCCGATACGGGGTGAGTGCTTCGTGCGTATCGTACATAATCTGATTGCGCCGCCCGGAGTCAGGTTCGCGAGCCTCAGGCGCGTGTATTCACATCCCGCGGCGCTTGGCCAGTGTAAACGCTTTTTCGAAGAGAACCCGCAAATCGAAAAGACAACTTTTTACGACACGGCGGGCAGCGTCAAGATGGTCATGGATCAAGGCCTGAAGGATGCGGCCGCCATCGCCTCCGCGAACGCCGCTTCCATTTACGGAGCGAAGATTCTGAAACGCTCGATCGAAGACGATCGCGAAAACTTCACGCGTTTCTTTCTGCTCGAAAGGCCGAGACGCGCAAAGCAGTTTCTCAGGCCGGAAGACGCAAAAAGTTTCAAGACCACCGTGGTCTTCACCACGAGGAATACTCCGGGAGCGCTGTTCCGGTCGCTGAGCGCATTCGCGCTGCGCGATGTGAACCTCACCAAAATCGAGTCTCGTCCGCTGCGCGGGAAACCATGGGAGTACCTTTTTTACCTCGATTTCGCGGGGCACGTGGAAGACGCAGTGTGCCGGAACGCATTAAACCATCTGGCAGAACTGGCGGATATGTTACGCGTACTTGGCTGCTACCCCACTGCCGAGTAGCCTTTACGGTTGTCGTGCCGCTACTCTCTAAAGTATGGAATCGCCTGATACCGGGACAACGCATGCCGCAAATGGCGAAGGCCCGATCGTGGAACAGACCGAAACCACGCAGGGGCCCGCAACCCCGGAATACGAAGAGATCTCGATCCTCGCGGTACGCGATACAGTTTTGTTCCCCAATGCCCTCTCGCCGCTCAGCGTCGGCAGGACAAGTTCCGTGGCTCTGGTGGAGTCTCTCGGTGAGAACAGATTCATCGGCGTTGTCTCGCAGATCGATCCCCACACAGAGGTGCCGGGTCCGCCGGAACTGCACGAAACCGGGACAGTGGCGATCATTCACAAAATCGTCCGTATGCGCGAAGGCCAGTTGTTGTTCTGCGAAGGCATTTCGAGAATGCGGATTCGCGGCTACATTGCGACCGAGCCGTTTCTGCGCGCGCGCATCGAACGGCTGCCGGAAATCGAGCCTGAGATTACGCCGGAATTAACCGCTCTGCGGCAGAACGTACTGAGCGAGTTTACGCAGATTGTTTCGGCGACGCCGAACCTTTCCGACGACGTGGCGGCCACGGCGGGGAATATCGGCGAGATCGGGCGGCTGGCGGATTTTATCGCCGGAACGCTGCCCAGCCTGAGCCACGCTGAGCGGCAGTCCGTGCTGGAACAGAATGATGCCCGGGCGCGACTGCAGTTCATCAACCAGCAACTGGCGCGCGAAGTGGAGCTTCTTGAGCTACGGCAGAAGATTCAATCGCAGGTGCAGGGGCAACTCTCGCAAAGTCAGCGCGAATTTTATCTTCGGGAGCAACTGAAAGCCATCCAGAAAGAACTGGGCGAGGGCGAAGACCGGGAGCAGGAATCGGAAGCACTGCGGGCAAAGATCGAAAAGGCAGATATGCCTGAAGAGGTGAAGCAGGAAGCGCTGAAAGAGCTTGGCCGATTCACAAAGATCAGCCCGATGTCGCCGGAGCACACTGTCGTGCGCACGTATCTGGAGTGGCTGACGAACCTGCCCTGGGCGGTTTCTTCGGGCGAAGCGGTCAACGTACAGCGCGCGGCGGAGATTCTGGATGAGGATCACTACGATCTGGAGAAAGTGAAGAACCGCATTCTCGACTTCCTCGCGGTGATGCAGTTAAAGCCGGGGTTGAAAGGCCCGATTCTTTGTTTCGTCGGACCGCCCGGGGTCGGCAAGACTTCGCTGGGGCGCTCGATCGCGCGCTCGCTCGGCAGGAAGTTCCAGCGCATTTCGCTGGGCGGGATGCACGACGAGGCGGAGATTCGCGGCCACCGGCGCACTTACATCGGCTCTATGCCGGGGCAGGTGATTCAGGCGCTGCGCAGGGCGGGCGCGAACGATCCGGTCTTTGTGCTGGATGAGGTCGACAAACTGGGACGCGATTTCAGAGGCGATCCGTCCTCGGCATTGCTCGAAGTGCTCGATCCGGAACAGAACGCGACCTTTCGCGACAACTATCTCGACGTTCCTTTCAATCTGTCCCGCGTTTTGTTTATCACGACGGCGAATGTGCTCGATACGATTCCCGGGCCGCTGCGGGACCGCATGGAGATTATCGAGCTACAGGGCTACACGGAACAGGAGAAGGTGACGATCGCCTTTCGGTACCTGATCCCGAGACAGAAGACGGAGAACGGGCTCGACGAGAGCAAGCCGCTCACGTTTACCGACGAGGCCGTCCGATTCATTGTGCGCCGGTATACGCGGGAAGCAGGCGTGCGAAATCTGGAGCGCGAAATCGGAACGGTATGCCGCAAAGTGGCGCGGCGGTTCGCCGAGTCCAGAGAGCCTGTGAGTGAGGTAACGATTCCGTTTGTGGAGGAATCGCTCGGGGCGCCGCGGTTCCGGCCCGATACGGAAGTGGCCGAAAGAACGCGCCGACCGGGAGTGGCAGTGGGACTGGCGTGGACGCCGGTGGGCGGCGATGTGCTGTTCATCGAAGCGGGACGCATGCCGGGCGGCAACAAGGGCCTGATCATGACGGGGCAACTGGGGCCGGTGATGCAGGAATCGGTGCAGGCGGCGCTGACCTGGGTGCGCGCAAATGCGACGAAGTACGGCATCGATCCGGACGTTTTCAAGACCAGCGATATCCACGTACACGTGCCCGCGGGCGCGATCCCGAAAGACGGACCTTCGGCCGGGGTGACGATGGCAACGGCGCTATTGTCGATGCTGAGCGAAAAATGCGTGAAAGAAAACCTGGCGATGACCGGCGAGATCACGCTGACGGGCCAGGTACTGCCGATCGGCGGCATTAAAGAAAAGGTGCTGGCGGCGAAGCGGAGCGGCGTCAGAGAAATCATCGTGCCCGCGGAGAACGAAGTGAATGTACTGGAAGATCTGAAGGCCGAACAGATCGGCGACATCACAATTCACTATGTGACGACGATGGATGAGCTGGTGCCCATCGCGCTCGCGCTGGGAGCGAGTCAGCGGGAGAAATCGAGGTAGCCGCGTTCCGGGTTGACCGAAGTCAGCGTGACTTCAAATTTGTCGCCCACGTCGGCTCCCTCCTGCCCGCGCCAGAGGATTCCTTCCACGGGTGGAGCGAGCACGCGAACAAACGTCCCTTTGGGAGTCACCCCGGTCACCACCGCTTCGAAGCGCTCGCCGATGCGGCTCTGCATCGCCACGGCAGCGACACGTTTTGCCATCACGCGCTCCACTTTACGCGCGGCATCTTCCTTGAGCGTGCAATTGCGCGCGATCGCATCGAGCTCAGCGTCGGTATAGGGCTCCGGAGCCTTAGCCAGCACGGCTTTGATCAGCCGCTGCGTCACCAGGTCGGCATAACGGCGGTTGGGCGCGGTGGAATGGGTGTAGTCCTGCGCGGCCAGGCCGAAGTGTCCTTCGCCGGTCGCTCCGGCCTTCGACATCACGTATTCGCCGGGCCCCATCAGCTTGACGATTGCGAGCGAGATATCGGCGTAGTGGTCCGGATCCGCTTTCCGGCGGCTTTCGAGGAAAGCGCCCAGGGCTGCCGCGTCGGGCGCGGCCGGGAGCGTCGTACCGGATTGGGCGGCAAGCTCCACGATGCGAGGCCAGCGCTCGGGAGTTTTCACAATGCGCCGGATCGAGGACGCTCCGCTCGATTTCAGCGTGCCCGCCATAACTTCGTTGGCTGCCACCATGAAGTCTTCGATCAAATCGCTGGCGCGGGTCTTCTGCGCCGCTTTTACATCGGAAACATGGCCGTCGCGCAGGGTAGCCACAGCTTCCACGCGATCGAAATTCAGCGCGCCCAGACGATGCCTTTGCGCACGCAAGGCGACGGCGGCTTCGTCCTGCAATTTCAGCTGGGCCTGCAAATCGGCCGAAGCGGCGACTTTGGCATCGGGCTCCGATCTGCCCTCCAGCCACGCGCCCACCGGGTTGTAAGCCAGTTGGGCTTTATTACGCACCAACGCGCGATAGATGGTGGAGGACCCGACCGCGCCATTGGGCGCGACGATAAACTCAATGACTACCGCCAGCCGGTCCTGGTTCTCCGCAAGCGACGTCAGATCGGTTGACAGCGTCTCGGGCAGCATGGGGAAATTGCGAACCGTTGTGTAGACGGTCACGGTCTCCTGCGCCGCATGTCCATCGATCGGCGAGCCGGCCGGGACGTCATAGTCAACATCCGCGATGCCGATCAGCACGCGAATCCCGTTCGGGACGCGCTCGGCGACCTCAATCTGATCGAGATCGCGGGAGGTGTCGTTGTCGATCGAGGACCACAGAAGGCTGCGCAGATCGCGAACCGAGGAGTCCGGAAGGGGCACGGGCTTCGCTTTCACAGCGGCGAGTTGTTCCTCTGTGCCCGGCGGAAAATCAGGCGCGAAACCAGCCTGCAGCATTTCCCTGCGCGCGGATGCGACCAGGTCGAAATTGATTTTATACAAGGGGCCCCTTTCAGAGATTTCGTTTTAGAAACGAACAGATCTGGTATCCTGCCACGAATTTGAATGGCACCTCGCCCAGCGTGTAATGCCCGCAGGGCATAACGACCAGCTTGTGGTCGACGCCGCGTTTGCGGATCTGATCCAGAACCTGGCGCGAGAATTCCGGCAGGAAGGTCGTGTCGTAGGTGGCGTAGAGAAAGAACGACCGCTTCGGCGTCTCCGCGAAACGATCCATGTAATGAACGGGGCTGATGCAATCCCACGCGCTGCGAAGGCGGTCCAGATCGATGCGGCCTTCGATGCCTTCGCGGATGTGGCGCGTCGACAGCCCGGTCCACACGACATCGGCCACATAGGTGGAACAGTGGTTGAAGACGTTGACCCGGATGCGCGGATCGTGCGCGGTGGCGAGAAAGGCATAGCACGAGCCGAGGCTGGTGCCGACGATACCAAGATCGGTGTAGCCGCGCTGCTGCAGCCAGTCGTAACACGAACGTACGTCGATCACGGCCTGTCTGGTGGCATCGATCGTTCTGCCGATGTTGGCGGAAACCGCGTAATCGGCGCGCGTCAGCTCGGGCGGCATGCGGCGATCGTGGTACGGGAGGCTGATGCGCAGGGTGGAAATACCCAGTTTGGCAATGGCCTCGCAAAGGGCTACGTGCTGCTGCGGGCTGGCGTTCCAGTGAGGGAGCACGACCACGGCTTTGGGGCCGCGTTTGAACCGCGGGTTGCCGGGGAAATAGCGCGCATGGACGGTATTGTTTTCGCGATACGGCGTTTCCACGGCGGACGTGAAGCGCAGATGGGAATTCTCGACACGAAAATCCGCAGGCGGCTTGTATGCGAAGAACTCGGCGCTGCGGGCGATGGCGCTTCGGTTCAGTTCGCGGATGCGGTCTTCGGGATCCGCGCTATCGGAGTGGACCGGCCAGGCGGCCGTCCAGTCGAGGCCCCAGTCGAACGGGCGCACCACGCGGTCGGTCGAGCGCGTGGCGAGATCCATCTCCCATGCGTTCATGCGCCGCCCGTACCATGCCTTCACCATTCGCAGAGTCTCATCGTAAGGAAATTCCAGGGTAGCAGACGCGGACATCAACCCGGATATCAATCCGCGGGCTTTGCATCAGAGTGCACCTATAATTAGAGCAATGGATCGTGCCGGGCGTGTTCTGCGAGAAACTTATGAACACCTCGTGGCGCTGCCCCGAACGACTGTTCTGCGCGATGAGCCGCTCTCCGGGCACACGCGTTTCGGCATCGGCGGCCCCGCGGATCTGTTTGCTTCGACGGACGATATCTCAGCCTTCATGGAAGCGTCGAAAGTTGCGCGCGCCAGCGGCCTTGAGACTGTGGTGATCGGCGGCGGCACCAATCTGATCGTCTGCGACGAAGGGTTTCGCGGGGTGGTGCTCAAGCTGGCGAACGCTGGAATCTCGGCCGAAGGAGAAACAGTTTCCGTCGCGAGCGGCGTGCCATTGCAGACGCTGGTCGATTTCACAGTGGACGCGGGGCTGAAGGGCATCGAAACCATGACGGGCATTCCGGGCTCGACCGGAGCGGCGGTTTACGGGAATGCCGGCGCCTACGGCCATTCGATGATGGAGCGGGTGTCACGCGTGCATTTTTTCGACGGCGCCGGCATAAGGCAGTTCAACAACGCGGAATGCGAATTTCACTACCGGGAAAGCGTATTCAAGCGGAACAAGGATTGGATCGTCATTTCGACGGAACTCGGCATGGAGCGCGGAGACGCCGCTCAGTTGCGCGAAAAAGCGGACGGCATTCGGGCGACCCGGGATAAAAAATACCCGCGCTCCATGAAGTGCGCAGGCAGTATCTTCAAAAACTTTCTGCTGGCCGAATTGCCGGCGTCGGTTGCCGACGAAATTCCCGCTGCCACGATCATCGAGGGCAAAGTGCCATCCGCCTGGTTTCTGCAACAGGTGAATGCGAGGGGAATGCGCGCGGGCGACATCCAGGTGGCCGACTACCACGCGAATCTGATTTACAACGACGGGCATGGAACAGCCTGCGATCTGGTCGGCATAATCGACGAACTGAAACGCCGGGTGGAAGAGCGCTGGGGGATTGCGCTGCAGGAGGAAGTGCAGTATGTGGGGTTCGCCAAAATTAAGTCATGAATGGTTCACGCATCGTCGCAGCCCTTGCCATTGCCTCGCTGTGTATTGCCGCCGATATGCCTTCGGGCGAGAGCCTGATCGAGCGCTATATCGATAAGAGCGGCGGCGCGGCGGCCTACGCAAAAGCGAGGAACATGACGATGACCGGGACCGTCGAAATGCCGGCGCAGAATATCACCGGCACGGTAACCATCTTCGAGGAGGGCGAAAAGTCATATACAGCAATGGAATTCGCGGGCATCGGGAAAATCGAAGAAGGCTACGACGGCGAAGCCGCCTGGCAGAACAGCGCGTTGCAGGGCCCGCGCATTCTTGAAGGCGAAGAAAAGGCCTCGGTGCAGCGCGCCGCCACTCTGTCTTCAATTACCACGTGGCGCGAGGTTTATAAAGACGCACGTACTCTGGGCCCGGAAACGATAGACGGCAGACCGGCGTGGAAGGTTGAGATGACACCGCGTGAAGGCAGGCCGGAGACCTTCTTCTTCGATCGCGATTCCGGATTGCTGGTGCGCATCTCCGCAGTCGTCGCCACCGCAATGGGCGATATTTCCGCCGATTCGAGCATGTCCGATTTCAGGCCCGTGGACGGTATTCTGACGCCTTTTACGATGACGGAAAAGGCGATGGGCCAGAACATCGTCATGAAATTCAAACGCGTCGCTTACAACGTCACGATACCGAAGGACAGGTTCGATGCCGCGCCTGAAGTGAAAGCGCTGCTCAGGAAAAAGAAGCAGCCCGGGAAGTAACGCGCCTCAGAAATCTTCGAGGAAAGTCTTCAGGCGGTAGCTGCGGCTCGGGTGCCGCAGTTTGCGCAGCGCCTTGGCTTCGATCTGGCGAATGCGTTCGCGCGTCACCGCGAAGTTCAGGCCGACTTCTTCCAGCGTGTGCTCGCTGCTCTCCTCCAGCCCGAAGCGCATCCGGATGATCTTTTCCTCGCGCGGAGAGAGCGTTTTCAAAACCTCCGCCGTCTGCTCGTGCAGGTTCAAATCGATGACCTGCTCGGAAGGCGACATCCGACTCTGATCCACAATGAAGTCACCGAGATGGGATTCGTCTTCTTCGCCTACCGGCGTTTCGAGCGAGATGGGCTCCTGGGCAATGCGCATCACGCGCCGGATTTTATGCACCGGCAGCTCCATCTTTTCCGCAAGCTCCTCGCTGGTGGGTTCGCGGCCCAGCTCCTGCACCAGCACGCGCGAAGTCCGGATCAGCTTGTTGATGGTTTCGATCATGTGGACCGGGATACGGATGGTCCGCGCCTGATCCGCGATGGCGCGCGTGATGGCCTGCCGGACCCACCACGTCGCATATGTCGAAAACTTGTAGCCGCGGCGGTATTCGAACTTCTCCACGGCCTTCATCAGGCCGATATTGCCTTCCTGAATCAGATCCAGAAACTGCAGACCGCGGTTGTTATAGCGCTTGGCGATGCTCACCACAAGCCGCAGGTTCGCTTCGATCAGTTCCTGTCGCGCGGTCTCCGTTTCGCGGTCGTAACGGTTCACCAGATCGAGCGACCTTCGCAGTTCGGTGGCCGAAGATGCGTACTTATCCTCAAGTTCCTGCATCGCCGCTGCGAGTTGCCTTTGCTCGCGGCGCAGCTCACGCATGTGCTCGGAGGACGCGGAGCCGGCATTTTCAATGGCCCGCTGGTTGCGCGCGATTTTCTGCTCCACAGGCCGCACTTCGTCGACCACTGCGCGCAGTTTCAGAATCAGCCGCCTGACCACATGGTGCTGCAACTGGAGGGCGCATACGTGGCGCGAAATCTCAACCGCGAGCCGGCCCAGCTCCCACCGCAGATGCCTGTTCTGCTTTGGCTTTGTCTGCCGCGGCACCGCGACCATCTTCTGTTTCATCTGCACAAAACGTTTGCGCAGCTTAAACAGCTCGTCGCAGGCAGCCACCGCGGCCAGCGTGCCCGATTCCCAGGTCTCTTCGGTCGGAGCGGGATCGGTGAACTGCAGAACGTCCCGGGCCGGCAGCGCGCCCGAGCGCACGCTTTCGCCGAGCTGAACGATCTCCTGGATGATCACCGGGCATCGCGACAAAATGCGGCGGGTCCTGTTCTGCCCGCGTTCGATGCGTCGCGCTATGCAGATTTCGCCTTCTCTGTTGAGAAGAGGAACCGCGCCCATCTCACGAAGGTAGAGCCGCACGGGATCGTGCGTCTTGTCGAGCGTTTCCAGCTCAATGGGTTCTTCGGAATCGTCGAACCGGCCCTCATGCTTGTCTTCGGCGCGGTCTTCGATGGTGAGAGGGGTATCGAGAGGAAGTTCTTCAAGGTCCTGCGGAATTAATTCAGCCGCGGACTCGACCAACAGCGCGAGCGCCTGCGCGCGGCTGACTCTTGCGAACGGATCAACGGCCTCAAAGTTATCTTCCGCCACAGGATGGCTCCCTCGGAACGATGAATTCAACAATTGTACCTGAATTCCCGGCCGTTACAATCTATCCAAAGTTAATGTCTGGTTATGAAACCGGGGGCGACGTTTCAGGGGAAATTTGAAAGTTGCTGCATAAGCCCGAGCGCGTCAGCCATGCGGCCTTCTCTCTCGGCGGCTTTGATGCGACTCTTAAGGTCCTGCACGATGGCCCCGCGATCGTCGCGGCGAAGCGCTTCCACGCACGCGAGCCCATCTTCCACGGTTATTGTGCCCGCGCCGGTTGCGTCCAGTACAAGCGCGGCGAGAAGGTCCTGCATGGGCGGCGCAACACGCGCGTGAAGCGTATTGAAAGTAATGGTTTCGCCACCCGCATGCATCGCGAACAGCGCTTCGAAAATAGGCGCTGTAGTCAGTTGCTTCAGGCAGGGAAGCCCCCGCAACGGATCGAGCAGTTGCTCTCTCGCTTCGGCATCGACGACCAGCAGCGGCAGCAGAATCCGATCGGTGGCGCGCGAGGGGTCGGCTTTCGGCGCGGGCGTCCGCTCGGCGCGATCGGCGGCGGCCTTTCTGAAGTGGTCGAGCACCATCCCCGAAGGGGCGCCCAGATACGAGGCCAGATCGTTGGCGACGGCAACCCGTTCCAGCTTGTCGTTCAGAGCCTGAATGGCAGGCAGCAGAAACTGAAAGGCGTCCACCCGGCCCTGCGGTTCGCGCATGTTGAAGCGCGCCCGCGCCCGATCCGCCAGCCAGTAGAAATAGGCTTTGGCGCCGGCGATCCGTTGCTGATACGCTTCCGCGCCGTGCTGTTTGCAGTATTCGTCGGGGTCGAGGCCCCCTTCCAGTTCGACGATTCGGACACGCACGTTCTCATCGAGCAGTAATTTAACGGACCGCTCCGCCGCATTCGCGCCCGCCGCGTCGGGATCGAAGTTGAGGTGAAGATTCTGCGAATGCCGCTTCATCGAGCGGATCTGCTCAACTGTCAGCGCCGTCCCGCAGGAAGCAACCACTTCGGGGATGCCGGCCTGGGATGCGCCGATCACATCCATATAACCTTCCACGAGCACGATGCGATCCAGCTTCATCGCCGTTTCCCGGGCGCGGTTCAGGTTATATAGAACGTGCGACTTCTTATAAATTTTGGTTTCGGGGGAATTGAGGTATTTGGCTTTTTCTTCCGGATCGAGCGCGCGCCCTCCGAAAGCAATCACTTTCCCCGATTCATTCTGAATGGGAAAAATCAGCCGGTTGCGGAAACGATCGTAGAACGACCCGTCATCGCGCCGCCCCACGAGGCCCGAGACTTCCAGTTGCTCCGGTTTGAACCCGCGCTGGTCGAGGAGCCGCAGCAAGCCGCGTCCGGAGGAATCCGCGAGACCCAGTCCGAACTGTTCGACCGATGACTGCGCCACCCCGCGTTTCTCGAGGTATGACCGGACGGCGGGGCCATTGGAACCCGCCAGATTCTTTCGGAAATGGTCGAAAGCGATCTCGTGCATCTCATAAAGAGAAGCCCGGACACGCGTTTCCTCATCGCTCGCGAAAGATTGTTTCGGCAGCGCGATGCCATGCTGGTCCGCCAGTTTTTTGAGGGCTTCCCAGAAGGTCAGCCCTTCGATCATCTCTACGAACTTGAAAACGTCGCCTTTTGCGCCGCAGCCGAAGCAGATGAAAAACTGGTGTTCCTGATTGATGGAGAAGGAAGGCGTCTTCTCGTTGTGGAACGGGCAGAGACCGGAATGGCGTTTGCCCACGCGCCGGAGCCGGACGTAATCGGAAGCCACGCGGACGATGTCTACCTGGGCCCGAAGCTGTTCCTTGAATTCCATGCGGGTGCTTTACATTATCCCGCCGCGGCGGCGTCAGGTATCTGCGTCAGTTATCCCTGCCGAAAACGCGCGCATGGCGTTCTTTGCCGAGGGCCGCCACCACGCTGCCTCCCAGAAAAACCACCGCGGCGCTGAGCGCCATGGTTGTCGCGTATGAGAAGTGCTCCGCGAAGAGCGCCTGAATGTAGGCGATCGAAGCCGATATCAGCACGCCGCATTGATACGCGAAACCGGGAAGAAACCCGCGCACGGCGTCCGGCGAAAGTTCCGACAGATGGGCCGGGATCACGCCCCACGCGCCCTGCACCATGAACTGCATCAGGAAGGCCCCGGCGCAAAGCAGCGCCATGGTGGGAGCCAGTGCCCACAGCGGAACCATGACGACGGCGAGCAACAGCCCGGTCACGATCGCCCGGCGGCGGCCGATCAGATCGGAGCAATAGCCGAAGGCCGGCCCACCGCACAGCGCGCCGGTCCCGGCGATCACCGATAACAGCGAACGCTTCGAGGC
>JALYHT010000142.1 GCA_030776225.1 Acidobacteriota bacterium
CTCCCGGCATCTTGCTCCTCTTGCAGTCGTGGCGTAGCCGCTTAATTCTCGAACAGGACGTCATCGAGGTGCACTCGGGCTTTCGCGCCCATCGCGTCACCCGCGAGGAAATCGAAGGTCTGCGAACAATCGAGAATCAATATGGCCGCTGGACGCGAGTCTATCTGAAGCATGACCGGGGCGCATTCAACGTCTCGGCTTCCTTTACCGGCGGGGATGATCTCGAAAGATGGTTCAAGGGAATACCCGACCTCGATCAGCGCGATGCCGACGCGATTAAAAAGGAGGTCAGCGGCGGGTATTCACCGGCAACACCCGATACAAACAACTCGAATACTTTCGATTGGGCAGAAAATTGGGCCATCGGTTTCAGTGTCCTTGCCGGTGCTGTCAGCATTCCGGTCATCTGGGTGAGCGATGCGTTTATCTATCGGACGGCTCTTTGCCTCTTGCTCGCTTGCCCTCCAGTGGCAATCATTCTTCTTCACCGCTTCCCGCTGCTTTTTACGGCATTCAGAAGAAAGCCCGACCCCCGTGGCGATCTCGGCTTCCTCATCGTCTGGCCCGGCGCTGGCGTGATGTATTCATTTCTGACGGCAAACGATCCCTCTCACCTGGTCGATAGCCTGCAACTCGCGTATTGGGTGCTGCTGATTCTCGCTGGCTTTGTGGGCGCACTCTTCCAAACGGTCTGGAGGAGTCCCTCGCGTGGCGCGGTATTTTTTTTCATCGTACTTTGCGGCGGCATGTATAGCATCGGGCTGGTGAATGCTATTAATACGCTACCCGACAGATCGCTGCCTCGCCCATATCGGACCCGGATATCGAAGATGCACGAGATTCACAGCAGCAAAGGGACGAGGTATTATCTGCTGGTCGCCCCGTGGGGACCCATGATCTATCCCGACAATATAAATGTTCCAATGCGTACCTACAATACATCTCGTGTCGGCGACTCTGTCTGTTTCGGATTGCATCCCGGCTTTCTGCGAGCTCCATGGTATGCCTTGATGCCTTGTACGCCGGAACAAGGTCCTACAGCTCCGTGAGCCTGAACAATCGAGCCGCGTGCCGAATCAGGGAAGCAGATGACAGTCGTGAATCGCGCGAAAGGTACCAGACGATCGCATGGGTATCGACAACGACGCCTGACATCAAACGTCATCTCTTGGAAAGCCCCGCCACATCTCACGCTGGGTGTGCTCGATCTCGTCAGCCGATAACGAGATGCCCAAGTCGGCCCACAAGCCTTCGATGCTCGCAAACGGTTTTTTTTTCGCGCCGTTGGTCTGAAGATCCGAAACATAGTCGAAAACCTCGCGCTGCTTATCGGGCGACACTCGTGAACGATTTCCAGAATGGCTGTTCAAGCGACATAAGAGATCCCTCCAAACAATATCCGTCTTTCAGCTTCTGGTCGCAGGAACGGTGATTAAACTCCGCGTTCCAAGTGCGTCGTCAGGGCGACGTAGTATTTTTCGGTGCGTCTTACGTTACAGTGGAAAATGATTCGCGCAAGGCTTATTATCAGTTATTTAAAATGGCGGAGGAAGAGGGATTCGAACCCCCGAGAGCCTTTCGACTCTAACGGTTTTCAAGACCGGCGCATTCAACCGCTCTGCCATTCCTCCACTTTCTATTTTATCCGATCGCCTGATTACAGATAGTTGAGCGCGCCGTGATTCAGGAACGCCGCGCGGGGGCGAATCCTAAACAGGCAGTTCGGGAAATAATCCCGGCATCCAGCGTCCCGCCAAAGATGCCGGGAATATGAGCTTGAGAGGCGCGCGCGGATTGTCGGAGCCGATCACGCCCGCCTCTGCCAGGGCCGACACAATACGTCGCGCCTGACGCTCGCCGGTTCCGACGACTGCATCGACGTCACCGCGCGGCAATTCACCTCGGTACAACAAAGCTTCGAGGATATTTCCCGCCCTGGGCGGCAAGGCTCCGATTCGGATCTCTTCTTCGGCCCAAATCAATATGCGGGCTCGCAGACGATCCGGCTGCACCACATCTTCCATGAAGGTGACCTGGTCGAGGCAGACAGTGAGAAAGAACCCGGTAAACGCGGCAAGAGCTTCTTCGCTGAGGGCGCCGCGTCCATCGAGATCGTTGCGTCGCCCCGAATCGCACGCGGCGAGGTGGCCCTTATACTCCTGAACATGGCGCGCAAGACCACGGGCTACTGACCAGACCGCACCAGTATCAAGCGCGTCCAGCAAAATCGCATGCGACATGAGCCTCGCAACGCGTCCGTTGCCGTCAAGGAACGGATGCATCCAAAGAAAACGATGGTGTGCGGCAGCCGTGGATATGATGGATTCGGTTTTGCCGATGTTTCCGTAAAGATCTTCAAACCGCTTCAGAAAGCGGGGCAGGGCGCCCGGGCTGACGGCGACAAGACGCCCGACCTGGACGTCACGGCGCCGCAGTTCTCCGGGAATTACCCGAACTCGCTCTTTGGTCTTCGGGTCTTCGACCCAGAGAAGATCGTCGGGCAGCAACTCGCAGAAGCGGCGGTGCGTTTCACACAGTCCTTCGGCAGTTAGTGCGCGGCGGTCCCTGAGGCCGCCACCATCGATCCACTTCTGTACGGCTATATGGGCCGTGGCTTCCCGCTGAAGGTCGCGCTTGTGCGGGTCGGCGCTGTATTCCTGCCTGAGCGCGTGCTCAATATCCACGGGATGAGTAGTGTGGCCTTCAATCAGATTTGAGTAGTAGCAGTTCATCGCACGAACGAGATCGGCGAGCGAACTAAGAATACTCGTCGGCAGCCTGGCGCGAAATCCCGCGGCCTTTTGCGTGAGGTTCAGGGCCAGATCGGTGAGAGGTCCCCGGTGGCGGGCACCCAGAAGCAGTGGCTCCATGACGGAGACTGATTCACCCCGATCTGCCGATAATATGTCCGCTTCCATGACCGCCTGCAAGTACGGATAACTATATCGCTATAAGAGACTTAATGCCACGGCAATAGAATATGCGACCGGCTGGATGTCCGCCCGGGAGCTGCCTAACGCGTGCAAATCGCTGTGATAAACCGGCCGTCGGCGCTTGGGATCTCGCCTTTGAGCGTCAAGCCGGCGTGGCTCGTGAGCAGCCACTTGAAGGCTTCGCGGGTGAAGCGGTAGCGGAAATTCAGTAAAAAGCGCTCGCCGCGCTCCACGCGGATCTCGCGCCCGCTTACGTTGAGTGTCAGATCGCGCGCGGTCTGGAAACGCCGCGTCATCAGGAACAGACCAGAGTGGCGGTCGTCCTTGTTCTCGACAAGCCGGAGTTCCCCGTCTTCGGGCGCGACCCCCGCGCCGGCTAGGGGGGCCAGTACGAAACGCTTCTGAACATCGGAGGGCTCGCCTTCTTCTTCAACATCGGTGCGAACGTCCACAATCAGAATGTCTCCTTTGTGCAGACAACTCGCCACATGTTTTATCTGATCGAGGGGATCGAAGCCGCCCAGGGTATTGCCCGCCATCAGGAACAGGCGAGGCGCCTCGCTCACGTCCGCCGCAAGCATCAGATGCACCGGGCTCGAAATGTCGGCCTTCACGCCGAGGGCCTCGCATTCATCGTCCTCCGCCTCGGCGCACGCCTTCTCGAGCAGAGTCTGGCTGGCATCCACCGGAAAGTATTTCACTTCGCGTCCCGCCGCGGTCAAAGCCTTAAGGATCAGCCGGTCTTTCACGCCGTCGCCCGCGCCCAGGCTGATGACCGGCACGCGCTCGCCGAAGGATTTCGTCAACTCCGCGGCCTTCAGGGCCAGGGCTTCCCAGGTTTGCCGCAGACTCTCATTCGCTACCGGAGCCAGCTCTTTCCAGACCCGCACCGACGGCGGCGTCCAGTAAAAGAATTTCTCCGGGAGGTCGCGAGCTTCCATCGCCTCGGCGAACTCGTCCGCGATCTCCGCCTCGGTGAGCAGCACCTCAATATTCATTTACTCACCAGCTTACTCTGTAAGATACTGTTCACAAGAATTCCGGGGGTATGCTTATCTGACGTACGCACGAGGGCAGAGCCGCGCGGTAAACGTGCGGCTGAGATATCCTGAGGGGAAGTAAACGGGCGGGGAACTTACTTCTGTGTTTCGCCCAAAACGGTTTTGATGCGCTTGTGCAGCCGTCTCTTGTAACGGGCCGCGGTGCCGCTTTTGATGTAGCCTTTGCGCGCCGCTTTATCGACCAGCGAGAAGGTGGCCGCCATGACCTTTTTCACTTCTTCGGCGGCGGGGGCTTTCGCGGCCAGCGAGTGCCGCATCGCGCGGATCTGGTGACGCAGACGCGTCTTCGCAAAACGATTGAATTCCGTGCGCCGTTCGGTCTGCCGGACTCGCTTCAGTGCACCGTAGGTATTCGCCATCTATGTATCTGATCCTTCTTGATTAAACTCGATTCATCAGGATAACACGAGGTATCCAGCGAAGCTGTGGGTGTATCTAAAAAGGAAATGGAAAACATGAAGACATTCTTCGAAGAGATCCGTGTCCTGGGTCACGAACTCGCCGATAAGGTGAAGGCGCTGATTCACGAAGGCAATGTGCGCCGCATCATTATCAAGAACGAGCAGGGCCATACCTTCGTAGAGATTCCCGTCAGCGTCGCCGCCGTGGGGGCGATTTTCGCGCCGGTGCTCGCGGCAGTCGGGGCGCTGGCGGCCATGGCTGCGAAGTTCACAATCGTGGTGGAAAAGGCAGGAGAGCCGAAACCTCCGGCGAGCCCCGCTCCGTAAACGCGGTTCGCTAGTATCGAAGTTCCATGGATGGAAAGCTCGAGCCACCCGTCGCAGGGGCGCCAATCGAAACCGAACTGGTCTATGCGCACGGCCTTGCGGCGCTGATCACTCTCCTGATCTCGGTCTCGTTCGGGATCTTCGCTTCCATCGAACTCCTCGCGCCCGATCTGGCAGTCGGCTCACCCTGGCTGACGTGGGGCCGTCTGCGTTACGACCACACGCAGGGCATCATGTTCGGCTGGCTGGCCAACGCCTTCTTCGCCTTCCTCTACCACGCGGCGCCGCTGCTGACCGGGCGCAGGGTCACGAGCGTGCGGCTCGGATACTGGCTGTTCGGATTGTGGAATTTTGCGGTGGTGCTGCCCGGCTGGGTTCTCGTGCTCGCCGGCTTCAGCCAGCCTCTCGAATGGGCCGAGTTCCCGCTGGTTGTGGATGCGTTTGTCGTGCTCGCCCTGATCGCCGCCTGCGTGCAGTTCCTGCCGCCCTTCTTCTCGCGGGGGCTTGAAGACCTTTACGTCACCAGTTGGTACATCATCGGCGCGCTGGTGTTCACGCTGTTCGCTTATCCGATGGGCAACTTCGTGCCGGAGCTTGTTCCGGGCGCCCGCGGCGCGGCTTTCAGCGGGCTCTGGATCCACGACGCGATCGGGTTGTTCGTCACGCCGCTTGCGGTGGGCATCCTTTACTTCGTGATCCCCGCCGCCACGCGCCGCCCGGTCTTCAGCCACTTTCTCTCGATGCTCGGTTTTTGGCTGCTGTTCTTTCTCTATCCCCTGAACGGGACGCACCACTACATTTTTTCCGTGATTCCCATGAGCGCGCAGATCGGCGCCATAACGGCTTCGACGCTGCTCGGCGTGGACGTGATCCTCGTGGTGGGCAATCTCTATCTGTCGCAGCGGGGCGCAGGGTGGTTCCCGCGCGATCCGGCCCTGCGCTTCGTCACCACGTCCAACATCCTGTATTTGATTGTCAGCATCGAAGGCTCCGTGCAGGCGCAGATGAGCGTGAACCAGAGCATCCACTTTTCGGACTGGGTGATCGGCCATTCGCATCTCGCCATGCTGGGTTTTGCGAGCTTTGCGGCGGCGGGCGGCCTGATCCACGCGTGGCAGAGAATTCCGTGGGCGCGATACGACGCCATGCTGCTCGGATGGGCTTTCTGGTTGCTGCTCGCGGGGGTGACAGTGATGGTGGTCGATCTCACTGTGGCAGGTTTTCTGGAGGCGAACCTGTGGGGATCGCCGGCGCCGTGGATTGAATCGGTGCGTGCCGCGAAGCCCTTCTGGCTGGTGCGCACGCTGACGTTCGTTCCCATTGTGGCTGGATTTTTGGCGCTGCTGGCGGGTTTGCTGGTCGGGCCGCGCGGCGGCGGTCTGAAGGCGATCGAAGCAGGCATGGAAGGCAAGCCGTGAAGCGTTTCCTGCGCATGTCTTATCTTGTGGCTTCGATTGGCGGCGTGGGATTTTTCGCGATGTCGGTGTTGTTGCTGGCCGTGTGGCCGGGCCGGGTGCTGGAGGAGCAGATCCGCCGCACCGCTCCGCCGCATCCACTGGCTCTTACCGCCAGTGAGCAAAGGGGCCGGGCTGTTTACGGACAGGATGGTTGCGCATATTGCCATACGCAGCAGATCCGCTATCTCGACAGGGACGTTCGCCGCTTTGGCCGCTCGATGCTGGCCTGGGAGACCATTTTCGATTACCCGCAGCTTTGGGGAACCCGGCGCATCGGGCCGGATTTATCCCGCGAGGCAGGCACGCGTTCGGAGGACTGGGAATATTCTCACCTCTACTGGCCGCGCGGCGTGGTGGCCGATTCAGTGATGCCCGCGTTTCCCTGGCTTTTTGACGGCGCGCCGGATCGGCCGAAGCCGGTCGCGCGCGATCTGGTGGCGTATCTCGAAACCCTGGGGCGCAATCGTGAACTGGCCGGCACTGAAGGAGAAGCGGCCGCGCGCGACGCCTGCCGGTGTTCTGCCGATGAGCGGCGGCTCGCTTTCGCTTCGGGCCCCCTGAATGCCAGCCCCGCCATGACGCGCCGGGAGGGCACATATCCGGCCCCCGGTAAGTTGAGATCGGCAGATCGTAAGCGCGGTCTCGAAGTCTATACCCGCAACTGCGCCAGTTGTCATGGCCCTCATGGTGAAGGCAATGGGCCGGGCGCTAAAGGCCTGCACCCGCCGCCGGCAAATCTGGCGCAACATGAGTACTCGCGCGCGGGTCTCGGCGCCGCGCTCTGGAACGGCGTTCCCGGAACGGCGATGTCCGCGTGGCGCGATCTGCCGCCGGAGGATCTCGCGGCCGTGGCCTGGGCGGTCATCGAGTTCCAAGCGCCTGCCTCGCCTGCCGCTGCGGGATGGGGAAACGAACGCGGGGCCCAGGTCTATGCGGACCACTGCGCGCAGTGCCACGGAGAAAAAGGAGACGGGAACGGCCCGGCGTCACAGCGCTTCCCCATCCTGGCTTCGAATTTTCAAACCGCGCGACCGAGCCGCGACCTGGCGCTCAAGGCGCTGCATGACGGCGTGGAAGGAACGCCCATGGCGCCGTGGACTGCGCGCCTCTCCGAAGCCGAGATCGAGGCCGTCGCCGATTATGTGCGCGGCTTTTTCAGGGAGGGCACGCGCCCATGAACATGTCCGGCGATTTCAGCGGGATGGATTTCATCGTGCTCGCGGTGCTTTTGTTCCTGACTGCATTTCTGGCGGCGTGGCTGATCTCGCCCGCGTTAAGGACCGGGATTGAGCGCCCTAAGTATCGTTTCCTGGCCGCCGTCGAAACGCACGACCGCGAGTTGAAGGGAGATGCAAACTGACACGCGGCTTCGCAACGATCATGGGAGTTTGTTTTGCGATCGGCGCGGTAACGGTAATAGCCACCATTGCCTTCAGTCACGGCAATCGCAGCGGAGCCGGCGAGGGCGACGAGAAATACGGCAGGCAACTGTTTCTGAAGACCTCGGAACTGATCGGGCCGGCCGCCGTAAATTCGGCCATGAGGTTCGGCAGGAACAATCTCGAATGTGCTTCGTGTCACCTCGCCGCCGGGGGCGAGCCGGGACAGTTGAGCCTGACCGCCGCGATGAGCCGCTACCCGCGATTTTCAGCGCGCAGCGGCGCGAACGAAACCATCGAAGACCGTATCAACGGCTGCATGATCCGCAGTATGAACGGGCGCCCTCTGGAGAAGAGCAGCGCTGAAATGCGCGCCATGGTTGCCTGGCTCCGCTTTCTTGCCAACGCGGATGCCGCTACCGGCGCGAGCCTGAAGAGTGTGCGCGAGCCGCCGGCGTTCACGACGCCCGCCCGCGCGGCTGATGTGAATGCCGGGGAGCGAGTTTTCGGAAAACGCTGCGCCGCGTGCCACGGGAAGGACGGCGCAGGTCTTGCGGCCTCGAAGCACATTGCCCAGGGCTATGTTTTCCCGCCGCTTTGGGGCACTGACAGTTTCAATGAGGGAGCGGGGATGCACCGGCTTCTCACCGCAGCCCGCTTTGTAAAAGCAAAGATGCCGCCCGGTGAGGCCGATCTCAGCGACGGCGAGGCGTTCGATGTCGCGGCTTTCGTCAATTCACAGGCGAGGCCCAGGATGGCTCATCTCGATCGCGATTATCCGGACCGATTGCAGAAACCTGTGGATGCTCCGTACCCGCCGTATGCGGATCACTTTCCCGTTACACAGCACCAGCTTGGCCCGTTTCAGGCAATCGATGCCTATTACGCAGGCACGCAAAAAGCGGTGAAGTGAGAGCGGACTAATGCCGTGCGGGGACGGCGCGGAGCTGCGCGTCTTCGAGGCGCTTCGCTTCCTGCCAGGTATAGATCATGCGGTGGACCACGGTGATGTTCGAGAGGATCGCGATGACCCAGAGCACCGGCGCCATGCGGTCGAAAAGCGCGCCGATAATGATGAGCACCACGCGCTCGGGCCGTTCGAGGAAACCGACTTTGCATTTGGGGATGGTGTTCTCGGCGCGTGCGCGCGTATAGCTCACCATTACGGTGCCGGTCATCACGATGGCGGTCAGAACAACATAAAAGAAGCGGTTGATGGAGGCGTAGTAGACAAGCAGGCCGACCAGCAGCCCGAGGTCGGAATAGCGGTCGAGCACGGAATCGAAGAAACCGCCAAAGCGCGTCACGCGATTGGTGGAGCGGGCCACGCGGCCATCCACCATATCGAACAGGCCCGCGCCGATGACCACGATACCCGCCCAGCGGAATTTCGAAATGTGATCGGCGGAGCCCGCCACGCCGAAGAGGAACGCCGCCCACACATTGATGAGCAGCCCGATAAACGTGAGGACGTTCGGGTGGACTCTCGACAATGCCAGCGCGTTCACGATCGCGTGAATGATCCGGCCGAAAAACACGCCGATGGCGCTGGTGACGGTCATACGGAACTTATTTTTCCGGTTCGGGCTTTTCTAATTCGTGAATGGTCTGGAGTTTCAGGATTTCCAGTTCTTTGACGCCGGCGGGGGCCTGCATCTTCACGGTATCGCCGACTTCCTTGCCCAGAAGCGATTTGCCGATGGGCGAAGCCGTGGAGATTTTGCCCTGCGTGGCGTCGGCTTCTTCGCTCGTCACCAGATAGTAGGCGACTTCAGCATTCGATTTGATATCGAGAACCACGACCCGCGAACCGAGGCCCACCCGATCATGAGGGATCTTGCTCATGTCGATCATCGAAAAGTCGGCCAGCCTTTTCTGCAACTGTCCGAGCCGGGCGTTTACCAGGCCCTGCCGTTCTTTGGCCGCATGGTATTCAGCATTTTCACTGAGATCGCCATGCGCGCGCGCTTTCAGAATCTCCCTCGGGAGTTCATTGCGCAGTTCATATTCGAGCGCGGTGATTTCGTCCTGCAGCTTCTTTTTAATATCGAGCATTGAGTGAGGACGGCCCGGCGCAGAGAAAACGTCCGGAACCCTCTGCGGCTTATTATAGCGGGATCGCGCGTATCTAGCTGCGCATGCGCAGCATGAGATAGAGCCCGGCGGTGGAGAACAGGGCGTCTGGCGCCCATGCCGCGACCACCGGAGGCAGCAGGTTGACGTTCCCGAACTGATCGAAGAGCAGGCCTGTGGCGAGGTATGTCATGGCAACGGCCATGCCAACGCCGATGCCTGTCATAGCCCCGCGGTTTCCGACCAGAAAGCCGAAAGGAACCGAAATGAGGGCCATGATCAGGGCAAAGACCGGCACGGCGAACTTCTTGTAGTACTGGACGTGGAGCTTGACCGTATCGAAACCGCTCTGCTGGAGGCTGTGGATGTAGCTGCCGAGCTCCCGGTAATTCATCTGTTCGTCCTGTTTCACTTCCTTGCGGAAATCGTCGGGGACCTCGGTGATTTCGGGGAATGTGGTGGCCGTAAAGTGCTGGACCTTGCACTCATCCACGCCGCAGAGGTCCGTTGCAGTGCCCTCTTCCCAGACCCAGGCATTGATGTTTTGCTGCCAGCGCGCCCTGCTGGCTTTCAGCTCGCGAAGCACGTGAAAAGTTTTGGGGTCCAGCTCATAAACGTAAGGCTCCACCATGAGCTTCTCGGCTGGATCGAAATAGCGGAAGTAGAAGATGCGCGATTCATGTTTGATCCACTTGCGTTCGGGGTGCAGATACGTCTGCACAGGGCGGCCTTTGATCTCGTTGAGAATGGCGTCCTGAATCTGATTCGCCTGGGGGAGCCACGAGTAATCGAAGGCGAAAAGCAGCAAGCTCAGAACGCCGCTCATCAGGAGGACGGGAAGCCCGAGGCGGCGCACGCTGATGCCGCAGGCTTTGAACGCGGTGACTTCGTTGTTTTTCGTCATCACTCCGAAAGTGGTGAGGACCGAAACGAGAACGCCGATGGGCAGCGTGTTGTAAATCAGGCGCGGCGTCAGATAAAGGTGGTACTTCATCACGTGAGACATCGGAATGTGATTTTTGGCGATGTCGCCGAGAAGATCGAAAAAAATGAAAACCTGCACCATTGTCACGAGGCAGAACAGCGTGACGAGGAAGTAGAAGATGAATGTCGAGAGAACGAAGCTGTCCAGCAACTGGAAAGGCGCGAGCGTGAAGTCTCTGCCTGTGCCCGCCGATTCCCTGCGAATGGCGACTTTGTTCGAGATTTTGCCGGCCGTGCGGGATGTCCATGCCGCGGCGGAGCGGCGCGCATTGCCGATCCAGTCC
>JALYHT010000143.1 GCA_030776225.1 Acidobacteriota bacterium
GCTCCCAGCTGAACACAAACGGGCTTATATTTCCGCTGCCAAAAACGCCACCTTGCTCACTTGCCGAACCCGAAATCGGGCTCGACGGCGTCGCCAGTGAGGGTGAGATCGTGGGAGGTGGCCCCCCACCGCCGCCGAATCCAAAGAAGCTGGCGAGGGCCGCTCCGGCATCAATGATGGCGGCAGCCGCGATAACAATCGGATTGCCACTCCCGGCTGCAATGCATGAGGCACACATGTACATCCCGCTGGGGTCAGTATAGGTCAGCGGATTATTTCCCACATACCCATACCCGTTCCAACTCTGCGGGTTATCCAGACTCGCCCCCGCATTCGCCGGATCGGGACTCTGAAATCTTCCCTGCGCCCCGCTCATGTGCCGCACCTGAAACCAGTCGAGCGCTGTCTCCTGATCCCGCTCCTGCCCCGTATATTTCGGATCCGTCGCATCCGGCAGGCTCACATAGCCCATCGAAATCGTCCGGCCTCCATACCCCGCCGTGATCTCCTGCCCGAACGGCGCATAATCGTACCGCACCACGCTCGCCGTCGACACCGGATTCCCCGTCAGCATCCGCGTCGATCCCAGATGGTCCGCCGTCACGTAACACGTCGGCGTCCCGCACGCGCTCGCCACCGTCCCGCCCGTCGTATACTCCGCCGCCACCTTCCCCCAGGCGTCGTAAACGAAAATCGTCGTCTGCCCGCCCGCCGTCTTGCTCACCCGCTGCCCGTTGCCATCGTAGGCATATGTTCCCGTAGGCGATCCCGACGCGCAGTTGAGACAGGCCGTCACTTGCCGGTTCTCCGCGTCGTAAGTGAAGCTGCGCGCCATCCCGCCCACCGTCAGCACATTGCCCGCATTGTCATACGTCCAGCCCGTCGAAGCCGCGTACCGGTTCGGCGCCGTCGCCGAATACCAGCTCGAAGACTGCGGCGTCTCCTGCGTTAGATTTGGCAAACCCGTATTCGACGCCACCCAGCGATTCCCCAAAACATCGTATCCGAACGTCTGCGTCCACCCCGACCCGCCCGTCTCCTGCGCCCCGGTCAATCGGTTCAGGTGGTCGTAAGAATACCCCTGCGTCAGATTCAGCCCCGGCATATTGATCGTCTGCGACTGCAGATTCCCATTATTGCCCGACGCGCACGAGGGCAACTGCCCCGTGCAGGGATAGAAACCCAGCCCAAGCAGCGTCGTACCCGCTCCCGCCGCCGTCAGCCCCGTGGGCTGCAGCCGGTCGTTCCAGCTATAAGTCTGCGTCAACCCGTTGCCCAGCGTCATCCCGCTAAAGCCCCCGCCCGGCGTGTAGCCGATGCTGCTGGCATAATTGCCGCCGCCGTTCACGTTCTGCACCGCTGTCACCCGGTCCGCCGCATCCAGCGCATAGTTCACCTTTCGCCCCGACGGGTACGTCATCGATGTCAGCGCATCCGTCAGCGAATAGCCGTAAGCAAACACATAGGGTCTGTTCGCTCCCGTTACCTGCGCGCTCCCGGTGATCCGGCCGAAACCGTCATGTGTGTAGGTGGTCGCGCTCACCCCATTACTCACCGACGACAGCGCTCCTTTGAAATCGCCGTCGTAAGTGTACGTCACGGGGCTCGTCGGCCCTTCGTATGAACGGCGGCTAAGGGAAGAACATTCGGGAGTCTACAGCGTGACGATCTTGAGGCCGGGGATGAGCTTGAAGTGCTTCACGTTGAACGTGGCCACGTCGAAGCCGAGATGCAGGGCTGTAGCACCGATCACGAGGTCCTCGAAGGCGATGGCGATGCCTTGGGCGGCCTGCTCGCCCTCGATGCGTCCGGCAAGCTGCGCGATCTCCAGCGAGACGGGATGCACGATCATGTCCCGGCACAGCTCGTCGCAGAAGGCCTTGCGGCGCTCGCGGTCGGCGTCCGTTCTGGCCCGGTAGATGCCGTGAGTCAGTTCGACGATGCTCACCGTGGAGAGAGCCGCTTCGGTTTCACCGACGGCGGCCTGCACGCGCTCGATGACCTGTTTAACCGTCTCCCTGCGCCGTTCGCCCGCGATCAGGATGCCGGTGTCGAGTATCAGTCCCATGCCGACGTGGCGCGGGGCTTGCGGTTGCGGACAATCTCTTCCATGTCGGCCGCGAACTCGGCGTCCATGACCGGCTCATAGCCAAGCTCCCTGGCATGGGCTTGGGCGAGCGCGATGGACTCCGACAACAGGCGTCCTGGCCGCAAGGCGACGATGGACAGCTTGACGGCGGGCGAGGCGTCATCGATGACGACTTCGACTCCGGCACGGACGCGGGCCATCAGGCCAGCGAAGTCGCGGGCTGCGTCGGCTTCCGAGATGTGGATCACTGCCATACTCACGATGATACCTCCTGGCATTTTTCTCTTAGCTGCCATCTTCCCGTTCTTCGTCGGCTTCGGAACGGAGGGCGGCGAACAGGTCTTCTCCAGGCTCGTAGACGAAGCTCTTGCGGATTCTCCCCGTTTCCGATCACCGATTCTCCTCTGAGTCCGATCACTTTTCGGCGTTCCGCGCCAAACGTGATCGGGATGGGAGAACAGTGATCGCCTTCGGAGAGAATCCGCAAGTGACCTACGGAAAACCATCTGGATATCAGGGAAAGGGGGCGCTGGTCAGGCACGCGCTGCCAAAATCGCAGAGGTTAACAACAACGCCAGGTTCAAGAGCCCCCAATAGAACATCCAGGACAACGATTCTTTCTCTCGCCTGGTTTGCTGCCCATCGGCGCCTAGTTTAAGATCGAGGACTGCGTCTTGTGATTTGCGCTTAAAGACCCATCGCATTATTAGCCACGCCACGACAGAGGCCAGGCTGATGAACGCGAGGATGGGGTTCGCTTCCCACGAGTTCCAAAAAGTACTGCGCTCACAGACCGCCACAACGGCAAGAGCAAGCACACCGAGCGCCTTTGTCGCCATAATCCACGAACTCACCCAGTCCTCGCGATCCCTCACTCTGGCTATGCCGAGAGCGATGAGGGACCCTCCCCCAACAAGCACAAAGCAGATTTGAACCTCGTCACTGAAATAGCTCATGACGGTTTGTTTACTGCTGTCCGAGGCAATAGGCGCCTGAGCCAGCGTAGACCAGCGCATCGAATCCGAACTTACCCCAGGTTGCGGAATTTCGCGCAAAAGCGATCACTGATTTCATCTGAAACCGATCGGCGATTTCAGGGCAAAGCGATCACCGATTTCACGCGAAACCGATCAGCAACCGGCCGCGTGAAATCGCTGATCGAATTGGAATGAAAACAGGCTGTGGAAAACAGTCTGGCGACGCTGGAGAACGTCACCAGGGACCGTATCTGATGATTCGGTGCCCAGAAAGAGAGTCTCCATGCGTAAGATCCACGACGTGCTCCGCCTGCACTTCGGACTGCAACTGCCCCAGCGGCAGATCGCCCGCAGTGTCCGGCTAAGCCAAAGCACCATTCACGATTACCTCGGTCGCTTCGAGCAGTCCGGCCTGACCTGGCCGCTGCCGGACGACTGCGACGAAACGAAACTCGAACAGGCCTTGTTCGGCGGCAACCTGAAACCGGTTGCGAGCCACCCCAAAAGGCCCCTGCCGGACTTTGCGGAGATCAGCCGCGAACTGGCGGCCAATCGGCATACTTCGCTGCAACTGCTCTGGGAGGAGTATCGCGACCGCAACCCCGATTCCCATTACTCCTACATCAGTTTCTGGCGGCACTTCGACCGGTGGCGCTCCCGTCAGGATGTGGTGATGCGCCAGCAGCATCGCGCCGGCGAGAAGCTGTTCGTCGACTGGGCCGGAGCGAAAATTCCGATTCACGATCCCGAGACGGGAAAAGTGCAGCCGGCATCGTTGTTCGTCGCTGTGCTGGGAGCCAGCAGCTACACCTATGCCGAAGCCACGCCGTCGCAGGAACTGGAGCACTGGATCGGCTGCCATATCCGCACCTTGGAGTTTCTTGGCGGTGCGACCGAACTGAGCGTTCCCGATAACCTCAAGACCGGCGTCACCCGAGCCTGTCGGTACGAGCCCGATCTGAATCCGACCTATCAGGAAATGGCATTGCACTATGGCGTCGGTGTCGTACCGGCGCGACCGCGCAAGCCTCGCGACAAGGCCAAGGTCGAGGTGGGCGTGCAGATCGCGCAGCGCTGGATCGTAGCGGCTCTGCGGCATCGGAAGTTCTTCTCGATCCACCAACTCAATGCCGCGATCGGTGAACTGCTTACCAAACTCAACCTGCGCCCTTTCCGGAAACGGGAAGGCTGCCGCCGGTCCCTGTTTGAACAGCTCGATCAGCCCGCGTTGCGCCCGCTGCCCGCCGAGCGTTTCGATCTCTCGGTCTGGCGCAAAGCCACGGTCAACATCGACTATCACGTCGAGTTCGATCACTGTTTCTACAGCGTGCCGTATGCGCTGGCACGGCAAAGCGTGGATATCCGGGCCACGCCCGCGACCGTTGAGATCTATCATCGCGGCACACGCGTGGCTTCGCATCTGCGCGCCCGCAAACCGTATACGGCGGTCACCACTTCCGATCACCGGCCCAAAGCGCACCAGGCGCATCTGGAATGGCCGCCCTCGCGGTTGGTGACGTGGGCGCAAACCGCGGGACCGTTCACCGGGCAGTTGTTCCAACAGATTATGGAGCGCTATCCGCACCCGGAGATGGGGTACCGGTCGTGTCTGGGCTTGCTGCGGCTGGGAGAGAAATATTCGCTGGCGCGGCTCGAAGTGGCCAGTGAACGCGCGCTGACTGTGGGCGCGGCTTCGTATAAGAGCGTGAAGTCGATCCTGGTTCATTCGCTCGACGCACAGCCCCTGGCATCGGACCGGCCGGAACCGCGGCCGGGAACCGACCACGGCAACATCCGGGGCGCAGGTTATTACCAGTAAGGAGAAACGGAATGTTACATCAACCGACGATTGAAAAGCTGATGTCTATGCGCCTGCAGGGTATGGTGAGCGCGCTGGAAGAGATGGAGCAACAGGAAGCGGCGGCGGATCTGGGCTTCGAAGAAAGGCTGGCGCTGCTGGTGGACCGCCAGTATACGTGGCGGCAGAATCTGGCGTTTCAGCAACGCCTGAAGCGTGCCCGGTTGCGCGGCAACGCCTGCGTGGAAGATATCGATTACCGGACGTCGCGCGGCCTCGATAAGGGCGTGGTGCGCAGCCTCGCGCAGGAATCGGGCTGGGTGCAGCGGCACGAAAATATCTTCGTTGTCGGGCCGACCGGTTGCGGGAAAAGCTACCTGGCCTCGGCGCTGGCGCATAAGGCTTGCCGCGATGGTTACCTGGTGCTTTATGTCCGCGCCACGGCACTGTTTCGCGATCTGGCGCTAGCGCGGGGCCGATGGCAGCCTGCGCGGTTTGCCGGGACGGTTGAGCCGCATCGATGTGCTGGTGGTGGATGACTGGGCGATGGCTCCGCTGGCGGAAAACGAACGCCGCGACTTCTGGGAGATCTGCGAAGAACGCTACCAGACGCGCTCGACGATCCTGACGTCGCAGGTGCCTGGGGCGAACTGCCACGAACAGATCGGCGACGCCACGGTGGCTGACGGAATACTTGACCGGTTGGTTCACAACGCGCACCGGATCGAGTTGACCGGCGAGTCCATGAGGAAGAGTAAGACGGCGAAACCGGAGCCGGAAACGAAGGCGAAGGGCAAGAGTGGAACAGCGTAGTCCGAGCGCTGAAAAGCGCGCTCGGGGGCTCTGCAGCGCTGACGGGGCAAGGGACTGCCGCCCCTTACCCCGAGCCCCTTTTCCCGCTACGAGTGTTCTGCGTCGCTTCGCTCCGAGAAGGCAAAAGCAGGATTCCGGTTGACCAAATCGATCACTTCATTCGACAATTTGAAAGTCCGGCGTCGCTTCGCTCCGAGAGCGATCGTCAACTCTGAAATAAGTGATCGGAATCAGTTGAAATCGGTGGTCGATTTCGTGAAATTACGCAATCGGGACGTTATCAGGCGTTCCCTGTATTTTCTTTAAGTTTCTTTCCCAAAAAAGAACTGGAGATAACCTCCGACAATGCTGGCAACAATCGCTAGCCACAATCGAAGACTTGGAGTCCGCCCCCACAGTCCCGGCTTGATCTTCGAAATCAGGGCGACCGCAGTCCATGCTATCGACGAATACAGTGTCAGCCAAAATGCCAATAAAAAAGGCAAAAGCACATGGGCCAGAGTGCCAGGAGTAGGTCGAAAAATAAGCACTAAGAGCGAAAAACAAAGCAGGTAAGGAACAGAAAGCCGCCACCAAATTTCGAGAGGTCTTCCCTTCCACGCACTTATGTCCATCAGAAAACGTCCGTATTTAGAACTTAGGTCTGTACAAATAGGTTGCGGGGGATTTGACCGCATGGTTCTTAATATCCATCAGATACTGGCGCGTCGCGGCTACTGCGGCTGAGCTCTTAGTCGCATCCCCACGAACATGGGCGGCGGACGGTAACCCGCCAAGCCAGGGTTTATACTGATGGCCAGGCGCGTAGGAGCCTTGTATCTCGTGGATCGCAAACTCTCTGGCAACAGAGTCACCGTTCAACGCGTCTGATGTTGCGACTCTTAACTGCAAAAGAGAACCCGCGTAGGCCTCCGAGCAGGTTTCGACGTGCTGCCCGAAAGTGGCAGCCATGGCGTGAATATGCGTCGACGATGGGTCGGTTCCCTGGGTCCCTAAATCCGCAGCCGCAACACCCAGCCCGAGCCAGAAGCTGCCACCCGCTTGCATAGTCATTGATATGTGCTCGATCGAATTGTAGTCGAACACAAACGGCCCTGAATTTCCGCTGCCGACGCCGCCAGTATTCACTCCACTGCCGCCCGACCCGAGGCCGACCTGTAATCCCCACATACTCGGGTTCCCCGAACTACCCAGGCCAAGGTCGCCACTGGCGAACAACGCGCCGTAAGGCATATTGCTC
>JALYHT010000144.1 GCA_030776225.1 Acidobacteriota bacterium
AAAGAATACAAGGGCCGGCTCGACGACAGGGCGGACCAGTTTATCGTCAATGCGGTGGATGGAGCCCAGCGCATGGAATCCCTGCTGAGAGACCTGCGCGAGTATTGGACGGTGAATGAACACAAAGCGGAGCGCCTCGTTTCCGTCGACTGCAACAGCGTTCTGGAAAAGGCGCTCGCGTACCTTGAAATGCCCATCCGGGAAAGCGGCGCTGTTGTCACCCATGATTCCCTGCCCACGGTGACGGCCGAAGAGCTTCCCCTGACGCTTCTGTTCCAAAATCTCATTGGCAACGCCATTAAGTACTGCCGGAAGGACCAGTCCCCGCGTATCCGCGTTTCCGCCGATCGCAGCGCGGGCACATGGAAATTTTCGGTGACGGATAACGGCATCGGCATCGACGTGGAACATCTGGAAACAATCTTTGCTCCCTTCAAGCGTCTTCATGGCTGGGAATATCCTGGCACCGGTCTCGGACTGGCGATGTGCGAAAAAATCGTGGAACGCTATCGGGGCCGAATTTGGGTCGAATCGAGACTGGGGCAGGGAGCGGCGTTTCACTTTACGCTTCCCGCAAAAGGCGGCGACGAATGAAGTCCGCTCAAATCGTGCTGATCGAAGATAATCCCGGCGATGTATTCCTGTTTGAAATGGCGCTGAAGGAAAACGGCATCCCCTACGAATTGATGCGGTTCAACAACGGCGCCGAGGCGCTCCTGGTGCTCTGCGCCTCAAAGCAGGCAAACGCTTTCGTGCCGGATGCAATTCTCCTCGACCTGAACACGCCCCGCAGCGACGGCTTTGCGGTCCTTAACAAGCTCAGGCAGTTCCCGCGCCTGTCCCACGTGCCGGTTGCCGTCCTTACGTCCTCGCAGGCGAGCAGCGACCGGCACCGTGCCGCTCTCCAGAACGTGCGCTTCATTCAGAAGGCTGCGCATCTGGATGAATTCCTCGCCACGGTGGGCTGGGCGATCAGGGAAATGCTTTATGCCGAGGAGAAGGGCATGAAGGCTCCGGCATAAAGCATTTCTCATCCCCTGACACCAGAGCGGCGCCGCCAGGCGGACTGGTTCATTAAAGGCATTTACCACTGAGTTGCTACAATGACAAAAGCTCAGGCGTACCGTTCGGGCGGGAGTAACTCAATGGTAGAGTCACAGCCTTCCAAGCTGTTGGTTGCGAGTTCGATTCTCGTCTCCCGCTCCATTTTTTCACACTTACGACGTGTTCCAGGTGCGCCGTATTCCATCTTTCGTTCAGGCCGCGAGGTCCGCTGGCTGAATGTCGACGGTCAGTCTCATTTGAAGCGCCGCGAACGCCGACTCCAGTTGCTCTATCCGCGAGGCGTGATCGATGTCCAGCAGCCGATCGATCTGCTGCTTGTGAATTCCCATCCGCCGCGCAAGCTCAGCCTTTCGGACCCCGCTGGAGCGAAGCGCTTTGTACAGGGCCACCTTAGCATCGGTAGTCACCGAAGGGAGCCCTACAAGCACTGCGCCTCTGCGCAGCTTCCCGGGTTCGGGGATGTCGAGATTCTTTTCCATCAGCATCGAGAGTGCGGTGTGCAGCGCGTCCGGGGCATGGGCCAGCGCGTCCTCTCTGCTGTCACCGTTGGTATGCGCGAAAGGCAGCGCAGGGAAGAGCACGACAAAGGTCTTGCCGTCGGGCCTGATGGTCGCGGGGTAACGTAGCATCTATTTCTTCTCCTTCTCAATCCCGAGGTCTTTGAGGATCTTGCTGAACAAGTACGGGCCGATGTCGGTCCCATTATCCATAGGTTTCCTTCTCTTCAGGCGGCTTTCTTCGGAATGACATCGCGCTCGATCACCGCTTTGTCGATGGAGTCGAGATCGAAGCGATTCTGGATGTTCAGCCAGTATTGCGCCGAGGTCCCAAAGTAGCGGCCGAGGCGCGCGGCGGTGTCGGCGGTAATCCCGCGCTTCTCATTTACGATCAGGCTGATGCGGTTGGCCGGCACCCGGATGGCTTGCGCCAGCCCGTTGATACTGATCTCCTCGTCCTTCATGTCTTCGAGCAGAATCTTGCCGGGGTGGATGGGCGGCAGCGTCTTCCCTGCCTTAGTGGTAGTCGGGGATTTCGACATCGGTTGGTCCTTTCGCTTCCCAGTTGAAGCAGATTCGATATTGGTCGTTAATCCGAATGCTGAACTGCCCCTTGCGGTTTCCGATCAGCGCTTCGAGCCGGTTGCCGCGAAGCGCCCGGAGGTCTTCGAGAGATGTTGCCGAGTCCAGCCGGATCAGACGCGTTCGCGCCTGCTCTTCGATGTTCACCAGTTCAACCACGCGCAGGCCGTCCATCAACTTCCTGGCTCTCTCGTCTTTGAACGACTGAATCATATCTACAAAGTATTACTCTAAAGATAATACTACAAGAGAACGAGAGCCATGAAGGACTTCGACAAAGAGCGGCATGGCGGAAAGAGTCAGTCTTCCTGAGATACTGAATTCATGGCCCGCACCCTGCCCCAGTCGAATCGCGGGGGGCCGCCACCGATCGCCCCCGATCTTCCTGGCGATGGCGGCGGGGAGGACCGCGACCGGCCCGCCCCCGGCACTTCGCGCCAGACTTCAATCACCGGCATTATCGTGCTCATGTGCGCGAGCGTTATGACGTTCGCGGCCCTGGTGAGCGCGATGGTGGTGCGCCGCGGGCTGAATAACGATTGGGGACAGCTCGGGCTGCCGCGCATCCTCTACTGGAATACCGGCATTCTGCTCCTGAGCAGCGTCGCGATCGATGCGGGGCGCCGTCTGCTGGGCAAAGGAAACCGGGCGGCATTCAACTGGGTCTGGTCAATCGGGACCGCGTTGGGCGCCGCGTTTCTGATCGGGCAACTGGTCGCATGGCATCAGCTGGGCGAAAGGGGTTTCTATCTGAGCGGTCACCCGAGCAGCGCGTTTTTTTACGTGCTGACATGGGCTCACGCGGCACACGTTGTCGGCGCGCTGGGCGCGGTGGCGTTCGTGGAATATCGCGCGCTGAAATATGAGCTCGGCCCCGGCCGCCGAACTCTTGTAACGGTCAGCGCGGTTTTCTGGCATTTTCTGGACGTACTCTGGCTGGGGATCATGGCATTATTCGTATTTTGGGCATGAGAGCTTATATCGCCGGATATTACGCCACGCGCGCGCGGCGCGGGGCCATCTGGATTGTCGTCGCGCACGCCGCATTCTTCGCGGCCCTCCTCGGCGTGATGTTCTATCTGCGCTGGGCTTCGGAAGCATGGCCGGCGCCCTTCCACTTCGCGTCGCTCATCATGGTGATGGCGCTGACGATGTTTGCCATCTCCGGGAGCGCGACGCTCGAAATGGCCGCCCGCGCTTCGCGCCTCAACGATCAGGAGCCGGCTGTACGCTGGATCGCGGTCGGCATCGCCAGCTGGCTGACCTTTCTGTTTCTCGAAATCGTCGAATGGGTACGGCTGGTCTATCTGCTCGGGCTGGGGCCGAAGACCGCATTCGGCGGCACATACCTGACGCTGGCGGGCGCGCACTGGCTGGCTGTTCTGGCCTGCGTTTGCTGGATGACTTATGTCGCGAACGACACCCGCAAACGCGACATCGTCGCCGTCGCGATTTATTCTCATTTCCTGAACGTCCTTTGGCTGGTGCTGGTGGTTGTACTTTATGCCAGCAACTTTTCCTTAGGCGAAATATGAACGTCCCCTGGCTCGCGGCCCAGTGCGTGATGTGCTACCGAACCGCGGCTGCGCAGCAGCTGGAGCGCTCGCGGGTATTCAACTCCGGAATTTTGATACTGCTGGTCCCCCCGATCCTGGTGCTGGCGGGGATACTGCTGATGGCGTATCGCGTACGCAAATAGCTTCGATATGATTGTTGATTCGCATGACGCCTGAAACTTCCACCGATATTCAATCCAGTCTGAACGAGCAACGCGTGTTTAATCCGCCCCCGGAATTCAGTTCCCGGGCTCACATCGGGAGCATGGCCGATTATGATCGGCTCTGCGAGGAGGCCGAACGCGATCCCGAAGCTTTCTGGGGCCGGATCGCCGGCGAGCTCGACTGGTTCGAGCCCTGGACGAAGGCCCTCGAATGGAACATGCCCTGGGCCAAATGGTTCGTCGGCGGCAAGCTGAATGTCTCGCACAACTGCCTCGACCGGCATTGCGCGACATGGCGCAAAAACAAAGCTGCCATCATCTGGGAAGGCGAGCCCGGCGAAATCCGGACGCTGACGTATCAACAGCTTCTTTCCTCTGTTTCCAGATGCGCGAACGTTCTTAAATCTTTCGGCGTGAAGCCCGGCGACCGGGTCGCTATCTATATGGGCATGTCGCCCGAACTCGCCATTGCTATGCTGGCCTGCGCCCGTATAGGCGCGACCCACACCGTGATCTTCGGCGGCTTTTCCTCCCAGGCGCTGGTCGACCGCATCAACGACGCCGAGTGCAGCTTCGTCATCACGCAGGACGGAACGTATCGCCGCGGCGCTGAGATCAAACTGAAGCCCACCGTGGATGAAGCATTGCAGCGCTGCCCGACCGTAAAAAACGTACTTGTCTATCGCCGCACCGGCACCGGGCAGCAGATGGTTGCCGGCCGCGACCACTGGTGGCACGAGCAGATGGAATCCGCCGCGGACGAATGCGCCGCCGAGCCGCTCGATTCCGAACATCCGCTGTACCTGCTTTATACCTCCGGCACAACCGGCAAGCCGAAAGGCATTCTGCATACCACCGGCGGCTATTCGGTTGGAACTTACATTACGTCGAAGTGGGTTTTCGATCTGCGCGATGAAGACATCTTCTGGTGCACCGCCGATATCGGCTGGGTGACCGGGCACAGCTACGTGGTGTACGGTCCACTGCAGAACGGCGCGACAGTGGTGATGTATGAAGGCGGCCCGACGCATCCGCAACCGGACCGTTTCTGGCAGATCATCGACCGCCACAAAGTCACGATTTTCTATACCGCGCCCACGGCAATCCGCGCCTTCATGCGCCTCGGGGACCAGTGGCCGGCGCTGCATCCCATGTCATCGCTGCGGCTGCTTGGCAGCGTAGGCGAGCCGATCAACCCCGAAGCGTGGATGTGGTACCGCAGCATGATCGGGCATGATAAGTGCCCCATCGTCGATACCTGGTGGCAGACCGAGACCGGGACGATCATGATCAGCCCGATCCCCGGAGCCACGCCTGCCAAGCCGGGTTCCTGCACCCGTCCGCTGCCCGGCATCAAGGTTGAAGTCGTCACCCGCGAAGGCGAGCCCGTGCCTTCGGGTTCGGGCGGCTACCTGGTGATTCGCAGACCGTGGCCTTCGATGCTGCGTAATATCTACGGCGATCCGGAGCGTTACAAAGAACAATACTGGTCGCAGATCCCGGGTTCCTACTTCACCGGCGACGGCGCGCGGCAGGATTCCGACGGCTACATCTGGGTGATGGGACGGGTTGACGACGTGATTAACGTTTCCGGTCATCGGCTGAGCACGATGGAGGTGGAGTCCGCTCTGGTGGCGCATCCAAGAGTGGCTGAGGCCGCGGTCGTCGCCAGACCCGATGAGATTAAGGGATCTGCCATCGTGGCGTTTGTCACGCTGCAGATGGCCAGTGAGCCAGGCGATGAGCTGAAGAACGAACTCAGGACCTGGGTTGCGAAAGAGATCGGGTCGTTAGCGAAGCCCGACGACATTCGGTTCACGGACTCGCTGCCCAAAACCCGCAGCGGTAAGATCATGCGGCGGCTGCTCAGAGAGCTGGCGGCCGGCGGCGAGGTCAAGGGCGACGTGACTACGCTGGAGGATTTAGGTGTCCTCGCGAAGCTGCGCAGCGATGAAGACTAAGGCAAAGCGAAGACCGCAGGTCCCGACAGGCTCTACTGCAGGCCCCGCCGGACCAATCAGGTCATACGTCCCGCCGCCATAGGCGCAGTCTGCCCCAGCATTACATTCGACGTCACACTCCCGTTCGGTGTTTTCACGACAACGGGAACGCTGCCCGTGGCCGTATCATTCGGGGCCTGAAAGTTAAAGTGAGGTTGGGTTGGGTAATCTCCAGCCCACACGGTCGTGCCGACGGCCAGACCAGCCCCATAGATCGACGCCCACTCTCCGGGCTGAATGTGGTATTGGAGCTGTAAACTGGCACCACACCACCCGAAAATATCGATGTCACGGGGGTGATCTTTGCAATCAGGCCGTCGCCCTGAGCGCCCTGACCTCCCGCAAACGCAGGCTGTACGACCCCAGGCGTGGTGGGGAGGGTAGCGTCATTCATACTGCCGCGACATTCCTGCCATGAGCAGACCCTTGCGGGCCGAATCGGGTACTTCGGTGGCCATCCTGCTTTTTCCTCCCTGCGCCGGGTCCGTTCATTCTATCGGCGTTGCCTAAAGAAATCAGTAAGGGAGGTACGGGAACATCCGGAGTAAATCGAGCTGGCGATGGCTGTGCACGGCGGCCGGTGTATACCGACCGCCGTCTTTGGGCGGGCTTAGTTCAGGTCGAAACGATCGAGATTCATCACTTTGGTCCACGCAGCCGCGAAGTCTTTCACGAACGACGCTTTCGAGTCGTTACATGCGTAGACTTCGGAAATAGCGCGGAGCTGGGAGTTGGAACCGAAGAGGAGATCGACGCGGGTACCGGTCCACCTGACTTCGCCGGTGGCTCTGTCGCGTCCCTCATACACGCCTTCGGACGAGGCGGGTTGCCAGGTCGTCTTCATGTCGAGCAGGTTGACGAAGAAGTCATTGGTGAGCGTACCGGGCCGGTCCGTGAAGACGCCGTGTTTCGACTGCCCGTGATTCACATTCAGGGCGCGCAGGCCGCCGATGAGAACCGTCATCTCGGGAGCGCTGAGCTTCAGCAACTGAGCCCGGTCGACCAGCAGTTCCTCGGCAGGCAGCGTCTGGTGGCCGTGGCGGAGGTAATTGCGGAACCCGTCGGCAACCGGCTCGAGGACCGCGAAGGAGTGGGAGTCGGTCTGCGACTGCAAGGCATCGGTGCGGCCGGGTAAGAAGGGAATCTTCACGTCGTGCCCGGCTTTCTTCGCGGCTTCCTCGATGGCGAGGTCGCCGCCCAGAACGATGAGGTCGGCCAGAGAAACTTTCCTGCCGTTCGACTGCGCGCGATTGAAATCGTTCCTGATGGTCTGGAGCGTTTCGAGAACCTTCGCGAGTTCCGCCGGCTGGTTCACGTCCCAATCCTTTTGAGGCGCGAGGCTGATGCGGGCGCCGTTCGCGCCGCCGCGCTTGTCCGAGCCGCGGAAGGTCGAGGCGGATGCCCACGCCGTGGCGACCAGTTGGGAAATGGTCAGTCCGGAGGCGAGGATTTTGGCTTTCAGAGAAGCGATGTCCTGTTCGCCGATCAGTTCATGATCCACAGGCGGAAGCGGGTCCTGCCAGATCTGCGGCTCGGCCGGAACGAGCGGGCCGAGGTAGCGGGAGAGAGGGCCCATGTCGCGGTGCGTCAGCTTGTACCAAGCCTTGGCAAAGGCTTCGGCAAACTGTTCGGGATGCTCGTGGAAGCGTTTGGAGATGGGCGCATAATTCGGATCCATCTTCAGAGCGAGATCGGTGGTAAACATGATGGGCGCGTGGCGCTTTGAGGCGTCGTGGGCATCGGGAACGGTCCCGGCTCCGGCGCCATTCTGAGGAGTCCACTGGAATGCGCCGGCCGGGCTCTGCGTGAGTTCCCATTCGAAGCCGAACAGGTTTTCGAAGTAGTTGTTGTCCCACTTCGCGGGGTTGGTGGTCCATGCGCCTTCGAGGCCGCTGGTAATGCTGTGGACGCCGTGCCCGTTGCCGTAAGTGTTTTTCCAGCCAAGGCCCTGCATTTCGATCTCGGCGCCCTCTGGTTCGGCGCCAACATACTTACCGGGATCGGCGACGCCATGGGCTTTGCCGAAGGTGTGGCCGCCGGCAATGAGCGCCACGGTCTCTTCGTCATTCATCGCCATGCGTCCGAAAGTCTCGCGGATATCCCGGGCGGCCGCCAGCGGATCGGGCTTGCCGTTGGGGCCCTGCGGGTTTACATAAATGAGACCCATCTGGACGGCGCCGAGAGGGTGATCGAGCTCGCGATCGCCGCTGTAACGCTCATCGCCCATCCACTTGGCCTCGGGTCCCCAGAAAATGTCCTCGGAGGGTTCCCATACGTCCGCACGGCCTCCGGCAAAGCCGAAAGTGGTGAAGCCCATAGACTCCAGTGCGACGTTCCCGGCGAGAACCATGAGATCGGCCCATGAAATTTTCCGCCCGTACTTCTGTTTGATGGGCCAGAGCAGACGGCGCGCTTTGTCGAGGTTGGCATTGTCCGGCCAGCTGTTGAGAGGCGCAAAACGCTGGGTGCCATAACCCGCGCCGCCGCGACCGTCGCCGACGCGGTAGGTCCCCGCGCTGTGCCACGCCATGCGAATGAAAAAGGGCCCATAGTGGCCGAAGTCGGCAGGCCACCACTCCTGTGAATCCGTCATTAAGGCATGGAGGTCCTTAATTACGGCATTGAGGTCGAGGCTCTTAAACTCTTCCGCATAGCTGAAATCCTTGTCCATGGGATCGGACATGGGGGAATGCTGGTGCAGGATTTTCAGATTGAGCTGGTCGGGCCACCAGCCGGCATTGGTGGGGCCCCCGGCCACGGTGTGTCTGCGAGATCCGACTACGGGGCATTTCGCAGGGTCGGGCTTGGTATCGCCTGAGATGCTTTGCTCATTGTTGGGGACAGCCGCGGCTGTGCCTTTCAGTTCCTGCTCCATTTAGCTATTCCTTCTCCTTAAGAATCCAAAACAAATTCAAAATAAAACTGTTTGATCAAGCGCGCTTTTAACGGGGAGCGCAGTTCGCGCAGAGCCCCCGGAAAATGAGCTCGCATTCGCGAAGAATACGGTCCCCAAGGGATACCGCGGCAGGGGTGGGCACATCGTACCACTCCAGATCCTCAACGGATCCACAACGATCGCAGATAAAGTGGTGGTGCCGCGTGCCTTTCACATCGAATCGAGCGGATCGGCCCTCGACGGCCACTTCGCGCACCAGACCCGCCTGAACAAGGTCACGGAGGTTGTTGTACGTGGTGGCTCTCGAAGAGCGCGGGTCGATGCGATTCACGCCTTCAAAGATTTCGGCGGCGGTGGGATGGCTGTGGTGTTCCATGAGGAAGGCCATCAGCGCACAGCGCTGGGGAGTGCGACGCAGCCCTGCGGTTTCGAGGGCCTGCGTAATGGCTTCAACGTCCAAGAATAGTTAGACTATATCTAATTTAATATTTTGTCAAGGTGCGGTTCAATAGCTTATCGCTGCCGACGACTTTACAATTTTCAACCTGAAATCATTGCGAAGATTTGTACTACATTTGTTAAGCTCAGTACCGTATAG
>JALYHT010000145.1 GCA_030776225.1 Acidobacteriota bacterium
ACCTAACCCTTACCGCGGCCATTTCGTTCCCCCAGCCTGTGGGTTTGGCCCTTCGCTCGCTATAGTTATATCTAATGAGGCTTCTTCTTCCCGCGACCGGCCTCGTCTGCGTCGCGCTGTGTGCCCCGCTGCACGCTTCCATACTTTCCGTCCTGCATCTTGAACCCGGAAGCATTCGGATCTTCGAGACCTATGTCGCCCAGTTCCAAAAGAATGTCGCCGCGTCTTTTGAACAATCCGGACGGATGTGGATCGATAACGGCGGCTCCTGCTGCAAGCCTGATGGTCCCTTCGCTTCCGGAAAGCCGGTGGTCGAAGCGCGTGAAAATGCCGATATTGAAGGTGGCAGCATCCACCACTTTTCCGGCGCCATCCACATCCCTGGCGGCTCCATAGCCGATGTCCGCCACATCATGGAAGACTATTCGAATTACCCGCGGTACTTTAAACCGGATGTCGCCAAAGGCAGCGGCACTCTGAATCCCGACAGCACCGCCGCCGACGAGCACTTCACCTCACACATCAGCATCGCGGAATCCACGCTCTGGATGGGTGTCTCCTTCGACTGCATTTACGACACGCACTACCGCACGCTCGACCTGCATCGCTGGGAATCCGTCTCCAGTGCCTCCAGCATCAGGGAATGGCGAGACCCGAAGGACTCGGGCAAGGGCTTCTATCCCGAAGGCGACGACCACGGCTTTCTCTGGCGCACCCAGACCTTTTGGTTCGCGCGCGAAAGCAACGGCGGGGTCGACGTCGAGCTCGACAGCATCACGCTCTCCCGCCCCATCCCCACCGGTTTTGCCTGGTGGGGGAGTAAGCGCACGCATGACGCGGTCGAAAAAATGCTGCGCGACATGAAGACCGCCGTCGGAAACCTGAAGTCTCAGAGCGCGAAGTCTTAGCCCGGGTTAATCCTGAGAACTCGGAGTGGACGACGACGAGCTGTTCGACGTTGTCGTTTTGATGTGTTTTCCCTTGTGCTTACGCGTGCCCGTTGTCGTCGAGTTGCTTTGCGTGGTGGTGCCCGCCGGAGTGGTCTGCGTGGTGGTGGTCGCGGTTCCAGTCGTTGTGTGGTGACCGTCGCTTTCCGTGGTCCGCACTGTTGTGGTGTCTGTCGCCGATTGCGCAAAAGCAGGCATCGCGATCGTGCCGGCCGTCAGCAGAACTGCAATAAATGTTCGTTTCATAGCGTTTCTTTCTCCAACCCCGTTCAGGCAAACAGCGGGCCATTTCTATTCCCGTGGTTTTCCGGGATTTCCACGCCCAGACAATATATCAGTATCAGAATCCCGCCGTGTTCGCGCTTTCGCGCTCCCCTTCCTGGTTTAGATAAATTCAGGCAGGCCACGGGGTTTTCGGGGGCCGGCGCTCCCTGCAACCCCCGGGCCTATACGCACTGAACAGTCCAGTTGTTCAGCGTGAACGCTTTACAGTTCGTTCGCTGGAGGCCTATTCTTTTTATGTAGCAACAGAAGGGAATTCAGCACAAATGACGCGTCGAATTTTAAAAAAAGCGGCACAAATTCTGTTTGAAATCGGGCGTCCTATTTTCGATACCAGCGCGCCCCTGAGCACGATGGCTCCCTCGTGCTTCATCGAGCGCCGCCCCTGACGAAGGTTCTAGCCCGATGCAGCCCAGCAGGATCTGAACCAGAGAGTTCGTGAATGGTGAGAAGTTCGCGATGGGGCAGCGATATCGGATCTATCGATCCGGAAAGTGGCGAGCTCACGCCTCTTTTCAACCCGCGACTGGACCGGTGGGACGATCACCTGTGTATCCGCCACGGGGAAATGTCGGCGCTGACAGCAATAGGGCGGGTAACAATCAAGCTTCTACAGTTGAACCGCGCCGCCCGAATCGCGGAGAGACAAATCCTTCCAGTTTCGATTCAGGCCGTCCCTGAAGAGGGCTCCGGCCGCCTGATCTTTCTTAACTGAATATTGCTGCGTCAGCGGCATGTTTTTTGCTCCATACCCTGCAGCAGCGCGTTGCCGGGGATTTAATCCTGGCCGGCGTGGGCTTTCGCCGTGCGGGCCTGAAGGTCGCGCAGCACGCTTAACTCGGACGCGGTCGGTTTCGGCGTCTCCGCCACTTCGCTCGCGACCTTCAGCTTCCAACCCGTAGCGGCCACCACTGCCTCGACGCTCACGCCCGGATGTACGCTCGTGAGCGTCAGCTCCTTCGTGGCGGGATCGGGCTTCAGAATCCCCAGGTCCGTAATAACCGCAGTCGGGCCCTTCCCTGGAAAGCGCATATTTTCGCGGCTCTCGCCGCCTTCCATATGGCCGCCGGAGGTTTGGAAATCCAGCTTTTCAACGAAGGCGCGTTTGGTCTGGCGCAACGTAATCAGCACCTCGCCACAATTGGCCGCGATAGCGGGAGCGCCGCCAGCCCCAGGCAGCCGGGTCCTGGGATTTTCGTAATCCCCGATCACGGTCGAGTTGATGTTGGCGAAGCGATCGATCTGTGCCGCGCCCAAAAAACCGAGGTCAATCCGGCCCCCCTGCAGCCAGTAGGTAAAGATTTCGACTATAGAGACCACGGTGTCGGCGGTTTCCGAAAGCTCGCCATCGCCGATCGAAAGCGGCAGCACACTCGGCTTCGTTCCGATGCAGCCGGATTCATAGATCAACACCGTATCCGGCGCATGCGTCAGGCGCGCCAGATTAGCCGCCGCGCTGGGCAGGCCGATCCCCACGAAACAGGATGCCCCGTTGCGCAACATGCGGGCGGCCGCGATAGTCATCATTTCATCGGCGCTGTACTCGATTGGAGTGTCAGACATGCGCGGCCGCTCCTTCGATACTCTTCCTGAATCCTTCGAAATCGGGGGTGCCCATGACATGCCTGTCAATCCACTGGAGAAACGTCTCGCGGTCTTTCGCGATGTTGTCCCACTGCTTGTAGAACGCGTTATTGCGCGCGTAATAACCCTGCGCGTAAGACGGAAACGCGCCGCCTTTTACTTCACTTACGGCGCTGACCACCCACGAGGGCAGGATCACCGAATTGGGCGGAGCATTCAGGTTGTCGACAATTTCCTCGACAGTGACAATAGACCGCTTCGCAGCCATCACGGCTTCTTTCTGCGCGCCCACCACCCCCCACATCATAACGTTGCCCTGGCGGTCGGCCTTCTGCGCGTGGATCACGGTGACGTCCGGTCGAAGCGCGGGTACCGCGGCCAGTTTCTCGCCGGTGAAGGGACATTCGATAAACCGGACATTCGGGTTGCGCTTCGGCAGATCTGTTCCGATATAGCCCCGCAGCGTGCCAAAGGGAAGATGCGAAGCCCCCGCGGCGTAGGCCGCCGCCATTCCCGCGTGCTCGTGTTCTTCAACCGCGATCGGATTGGGCCACTTCTTCTCGATCGCGTCCCGCAGCCGATGGAGCGATCCCACGCCCGGATTTCCACCCCACGAAAACACGATTTTCGAAACGCACCCTGCGCCGATCAACTGGTCGTAGATCACGTCCGGAGTCATGCGGATCACTGTCAGATCGCGGCGTTTCTGCCGGATGATTTCGTGTCCGGCCGCGAACGGAATCAGGTGGGTGAAGCCCTCACAGGCGACCCTGTCGCCGTCGCGTACAAATTCGGCGATCGCTTCTTTGAGCCGCAGAATAGCTGCCAATATTGTTACCTCGGAAGCATTATTCTATCAACGCACTCTTATGAAACCGGCTGAACTACAGGGCCAGCAAGCCGAACCCCCGGGGTCCATGGCCAAAAGCCCGGCCCACCGCCGCCGCGCGCGCGGCCATGCGCGACAGTACGGCTTGTTGGAAGACTGGGTCGAGCCATGCGTCCCAGCCGTAATGTGAGCAAATGGAAACCGCGGCCGCGCGGGTGGTGGCGCCGGATCGTTTCACGGCTCGCACATGAAAAGGGTCGGCGACAACAGGCCCGGCGGAACATGCGACCGCTCTCTCGATCAAAGCCTCCGGATCGCAGGGCAGGATTGGCGCGATCGCGACCGATGTCTCGATCCCTGCCGCCTGTAAAGCTTCAATCGTCCGCCAGCGTTCGTCAAGGGAAGAGCAATGCGGTTCAAAGATGCGGCGCACGTTTTCCCAATCGGTCGTTACGGAAAAACTGACGCGGAGTTTCGTGCCCGAGGCGGCGACCGTCCTGAGCGGAGCGAGATCGCGCAGAATCAGGGGACCGCGGGTTTGAATGACGAAAATGCGCGGTGGATGCGTGGCGACCGCTGCGAGCAAGCCGGGCATCAGCCGCTCCTCCGCCTCGGCCGGTTGATAGGGATCGGTCAGGGGCGAACAGTAAATCGCCTGCGTCGGGCGCAGGCCGCGACAGGCGAGTTCCGCGGCGTTTGTCTTGAAAGTCGTCTGCTCGCCCCAGTGTTGCCAGTCATCGGCGCGCAGGCCCCCCTGCACCCGCATGGTGGGAACATAACAGTAGCTGCAGCCGAAAGTGCAATTGCGGGCCGGCGTCAGGGAATGCGTGAAACCCGCCTCGGCGAGAAAGCCGGAGACGGGGCTGAGGATCGAGCGCGCCTCTGTTTCGAAGATGCGGAACGGCAAAACGTATCAGGCCTTAATTCCCGAATGAATCCTCGGTCCGGGCGTCTGACTCGCCAGAATCCCGGCTTCCTGGCCCAATAGTTCCTCCCAGCGAGTCTCCACCATGCTGCGCGAGGCTATCTTGCGGGCTAACCGTAAAAATATTTTGAAGTGGCCCATTTCAGAAGAGAAGAGGGCTTTATAGAAGGCCGCCAGCTCTTCGTCCTTTGCGGCGGTCGCAAGCACTGCAAATCGTTCGCAGGAGCGGGCTTCAATCAAGGCCGAAACAAACAGCCGGTCGAGAGCTTCGGCAACAGAGTCGCCATTTCTGACCAGGCCGCGCAGCGCGTTGGCATAGGGGTTCTTATGGCCCCTTTCGAGGCGCCCGCCGCGCCGGATCAGGATCCGCGTCACCTGCGCAAGGTGAGCGGCTTCATCGCGCGCCACGCTGGTCATGGTTTCGACCCAGCCGGGCAGCCACTCCTGCGGCCAGCGCTCCAAAAGCTGAATAGCATTCAGGGCGGCCTTCTTTTCGAGGAAAGCATGGTCGGCCAGCAATGCCAAAGGCTCGGCGAGTACGTCGTACGCCCACGATACCGGGGTGCGGGAACGGAGCGGAAGGGCCTCGGCCTTTTGGAAAAGGGACGGGGTTGGAAGACCGGGTTCGGGCGCGCTCACTTACATTTAAGTTAGCAGCGCGGGTTGGGGCAATAAGCTACCGGCGATTCTTTCGCCCGACCGCGCCTATTGCCAGCAGCGCGCCGCCAAACAACAGAAGCGTGGCAGGCTCCGGGGTCGCGACCGCTAACTGATTCAGGGAATTCGCCGGCAGAAGACCGTTGTAGTACTGGTCGTGAGTTTCGGCGAGGCTGGTAACCGACGCCACGAACAGTTGCCCGTCAACATTCTGGTTGGAACTGAAAGAGGCATAGGGCGCGAGTATAGACCCGTTGATAGCGCCATTGCTCGTGCTCAGCGTGGTGACCTCCGGCAAATTGAACAGAACCGGCACGCCCCCTGTAGTATTTGCATTGACCTGACTCCCGTTGTATTTGACGGCGGTACCTTTGGAAAATGTGAAACTCGACGAGGCGCCGGTGATGTTCACGATTACGCTTTGCCCCGTGCTCAGGTCGACTTCGAATCCCAGATTCTGGTTGGTAAAGTACGAAGCATTGATGTTGTAGACCAGCAGACCCGTGCCCACGGCGGTCAGAACGTAGTTCGTGCCGTTACTGACCGGCGTCCCGGCAGTGCTCGTGTAGTTCGTGAGAGTGTTGCTCGAAAGATTGTCGAGCGAGGTCCTCGCGGCCAGGAAATCGAAGTCGAGCGCAGCCGGCGACTGTGAAATCGTGAGTTGCTGTTGATTGCTGAAACTGTTGCCGTAGGTTCCACCCACCCACACCGAGGTCGCGCCGCCGTTTCCCACGGTAAAAGGATTCGTGGAAACCGAGCCATTAACGATCATGGCGTAGTTATCGGTGTAGGGGTTCGGCACTGAACTGGTCTGAGACCCGATCTGGTAGCCGTTACCCGTGTAGCTCCCAAAAACCGCGACCCCGCCGCCAACGTCCGACGTCGGGTTGAAATTTCCGGTGGAAAGTGTGCTGCTGGTACCCAGCGTGACCACGTTAAAAGCCGAGGCATCGAAGCCCCCGCCGCAGGTGGGGCAACCGAAAGGGCCGTAGTTACTTGCCTGCGCCAAAACAGCTGCTGTCATAAAAACCGCCGGGAACACGAGACTTGGCCGGATCATGGCTCAATTCTCCGCTTCCGGGCTTTTTATCACAATAGCTCCAATGTTAGTACTGGGTGTACACCAAAGCTATAAGCGCGGCGTTAACTCTAAGCGGCGCCGTCAAGTTCGAGGGTTTCTTCCAGAAGAGCGGCAATACGGCCGGACTTGTCTTCAAAGGCGCGCAACTGTTTCTCGGCGGTCTGTAGTTTATCGGCCAGATGCAGGCAGGTGAGCACGGCAACGCGCGTCGAATCGCTCGACGCAGTGCGGTTCGCGATGGCCGACATCAGTTCGTCAACCTGCTGCGCGATTTCATGCACCTCGGCCGGGTCGCCCTCGGCGAGCAGCGAATAGTACTGATTAAAAATCTGAACGCGGACGGGCTGTCTTGGCATAACGGCCTGTCCTCATTCTACGCAGGATTCCAGGCGGCGCGGATCTCAGGCCGCGCCAAGCTGATCGATATTGCCAAGCAGCTTCTCGATGCGGTTGCGGACATTGCGACGTTCCTCACGCAGGGTTTCAAGTTCTTCCGTGAGGCGGGTATTGGCGGTCTGGGATTCGTTATAAGCTGCCTGCGAAGACGCCAGATCCTGCAGAGCCGTGTCCCGTTCGTGGCGCAGATGCTGAACCAGCGCCACGGCTTTCTGGATGCGCTCTTCGAGATGGGTAAGAGTATCGATTTCCTGTTGCTGTCCGATTGCTGTCATTTTCGAATACCCGTGGGAGTGTTACTGAACAGCCTGCTGAGAGAGCCTACAGTGCAGGAGCGGCGAGAGCCGTTTTGACCTGCGCGGTGATCAGGGCGAATTGCGCGGCATCTTCAGTGGCGGTCTGGGCCAGAACCTTGCGGTCGAGTTCAATGCCGGCAAGTTTCAGCCCGTGCATGAACTTGCTGTAAGACAACCCGGCCTCGCGCGCGGCCGCGCTGATGCGCACAATCCACAGCGAGCGGAAATCGCGCTTCTTGCGCTTGCGGCCCGTATAGGCGAATTTGAGGGCGCGCTCAACGGCTTCCTGCGCCGAGCGATGGAGCTTGCTCTTTGTTAAAAAATAACCGGATGCGAGTTCCAGCGTCTTGGCGCGGTTCGCCCGTCGTTTGGTACCACGTTTTACTCTAGGCACGTTTTCTCCTCGTGTTGGTTCGTTTGCGGCGAAACAGGCACGTGCGGTGGCTCCGTTCGCTCGCCGGCCCCGCCTGTCAGACTGGCAGGACCCTGAAAATCCGACTACCGATATACGTCTAGTAGGGGATCATGCGCTGCAGCACGGCTTGATCGGCGCTGTCCGCCACGACGCCTGTGTGCAGTTTGTTTTTTCTTTTTCGCGACTTGGACGTAAGAATGTGCCGGGCAAATGCGTGCTGCCTGACAACCTTCCCTGTCCCGGTTTTTTTGAACCGTTTAGACGCACCTTTGTGGGTCTTTAGTTTGGGCATGGAAATATTCCGGGAAACCAGAAGTTTACCACAATCGGTACGCCAGGCTGATTCGCGCCGACAGATTTGTGCCTCTGCATGGCGGCAAGGGTACAATCTTAAACAACAATGCAATCGTTCGGGGGCGAAGGGCCGTTGGCGTGTCCGCAACCCAGTGTCGGCCATTTTGCGCTGGTTTCGTATATACCCGATCCGCTGGCCCGTTTTCTCGACGATTTGCGTCTGGAGTTGACGCCGGACTGTAATCCACACGCCCATGTCACCATCCTGCCGCCGCGGCCGGTCTCCGAAGATCTCAAAGAAACGGTTCTGCAATTGAGAGAAGGTTTGCGCAACATCCCGGCGTTCCGGACAGAACTGGGGGATGTCGAAGTGTTCGGGAAATCGAGCGTCATCTACCTGGGGTTGCGGCGTGGACAGGACGAACTGCGACAGTTGTACAAAAAACTGAATCAGGGTGTCGTGGAGTACAGGGAGAGTTTTCCGTACCACCCGCATATCACGATTGGTCAGAATATTCCGCCGGAAGAGGTGGAACGAAAAGCGGCAGTGGCACGGGAAAAGTGGGCCGCCTGGACAGGGCCGCGCGGGTTTGACGTCTCCGTATTGTCTTTCGTGCAGCAGGTAGCCCCGGATATCTGGACGGATGTGGCCTCACTGCCGCTGACCGTGAGAGTCCTGGCCGCGGGCTGATTATTCCAGATTTTCCGGGGTCAGCTCAATGTTTGTTTCCCCGGCTGCCTTCTTTTCCCAGTACTTCCGGAGCCAGGCTTCCCAGCTTTTACCCGCCGCTGTATCGCGGCCTGTGAAGCTGAGAGTGGCGATTTCGGAGTAAGGAACTGAAATTTTGCGAGGTTCGCCTTTGGGAAACAGCCGAATTACCGATTCCGCCAGAGTTGCGGCGGCGCGCCGGTCGAAGATGTAGCCTTCCACCGAACTGCCGTCCTTCCGAATGATTGTTACGTCGCCCCGATAGTCGAAGGCTTTCTCCAGGCCTTCGCGGAGCTCGGCTTCGGTTGCCGGCTCCCAGACGCGGCCCTGCAGATTCTCGTGCTCGAAGCCGGGAACGACTTCAAGCTCATCCGCATTCGGTTGCGAGGCCTGCGTCATACCTCAACTTCTTCGGCGGACCCGCGCCCCATCTGAAGCTGCACCAGCCCCGCCGGAGCATGCACGGGTTTTATCGGTTCATTGAGCTGGCGGAGCGCTTCGCGATCCGGATACTTCGAAAACAGGGTCGCTTTGACCGTGGCGGCGAAACCTCGCCATGAGTTGAACTGGTCATGCACGGCGGAGGCTTCATAGCCGCTGTGGACCATGCAGTTGGCGCATTTTGGGTTGCCGGATTCGGTGCCGTAGTTCTCCCAGGCCGTGGATTCCATCAACTCGGCGAACGTGTCCGCGTAACCGTCCTGCAGGAGGTAGCAGGGCTTCTGCCAGCCGAAAAGATTGTAAGTCGGCATTCCCCAGGGGGTGCAGGTATATTGCCGTTTACCCATCAGGAATTCGAGGAACAAAGGCGACATATTGAACTTCCACGCCGATTTGCGGTTTGACAGTATGGCGCTGAACAGGCGCCGCGTCCGGGCGCGACCGAGAAAATGCTGCTGGTCGGGCGCTTTGTCGTACGAGTAACCAGGCGAGAGCATCATGCCTTCGACCCCAAGCTCCATCATTTCGTCGAAGAAGGCCCGGACGCTGTTGGGATCGGTTCCATCGAAAAGGGTGGTGTTGGTGGTCACGCGAAAGCCGCGCCGCACCGCTTCTTTCACGCCCTCGACCGCCAGTTCAAAACCGCCTTCCTTGCAGACCGAGAAATCGTGGTGTTCCTTTTCTCCATCCAGATGGACGGAGAAGCTCAGGTACTTGCTGGGCTTGAAAAGGTCCAGCTTTTCTTTGAGAAGCAGCGCGTTGGTGCAGAGATAGATGTATTTCTTGCGCGCGATCAGGCCTTCGACGATTTTGTCGATCTCCGGGTGCATCAGGGGCTCGCCGCCGGGAATGGAAACCATGGGGGCGCCGCACTCCTCGACAGCTTTGAAGCACTGTTCGGGCGTCATGTTCATCTTCAGAACATGCGCGGGGTACTGGATTTTTCCGCATCCCGCGCAGGCGAGATTGCAGCGGAAAAGAGGTTCGAGCATGAGCACCAGCGGATACCGCCTGCGCCCGGCAACACGCTGCCCGAGCACATAGCTCACGACCGTCCACATCTGTGAGATGGGCACACCCACTTTTGGTTCACCTCCCGGGAATATGCGACCGAAGCTCTATTGTCTCACTGGCGCCGCAGAGTGGGCATATTCCGGAAACTAATGGCTGTTTCGCGCTTTCCGGGCATCTTCCGACAATTGGCGGGCGATCTTCTCGGCTACATCGGCCATGGCGCCGCGGAACTTGCCCCCGGCGCTTTCCTGGGTGGTGGACCAGATGATGTCTCCTTCCGGATCCACCAGACGTATCGAAGCGGAGGCCTCGTGCCGCCGCTCCTGGATGTGGCTGGATTCGTTATCCGTCACGCCGGCCCCGATGTTCGAGCGGGAAGAAACGCCACCCCCCATACTGCTGCTGGAAGAACTGCCCGAGCCTGTGTTTGCATGCAGCCCGATGGAATCGCTGGTCGAATGTTCTTCGGTGAAAACCTTATCGTCAGAGGAGCCCCGGAGCGTGGCATCGGCTCGTTCCTGATTGTCTGTGACGATGAACGATTTCGTGTTCTGGATGGCCGCGACGATCATGTCGCGCATCCGGTCGGCGGACTCACCGCCGGTCAGCGGCTCGACAAAAATGCGTTTTACACGGGCCAGATCGACGGGGACCGGACCCGGTTCTATGGCGAAGGACGGAAGCGCCAGCCAGACGATGGCTCCGGCCCGGGAAAGCCCGTTCACCCGCGGCCCGCCTTTCGGGCATCTTCATCCTGATACTCGATTTTTCGGCCGGTGCGGGCTTCCAGGGAGACGAGAAGCGGCCGGATATCGTCCTTGCCCACCTGCAGCACCATCGCCTGCTGTTTTCCCTGCGCGTCTGTGTAGCCGATGGTGAGGAAGTGGGTCTTCTTTTTCGCCGCCAGAAAGATGGGCGAGATCAGTACCGCTTCCACGTATCGGCGGCTGGTTCGCATGCCATATTCCAGCGTGTTCACGTCGCGGCAGGGAATCAGAAACGAATCCCCGCGGGAGGTTAGTTTTATGTTGTCTTCTCCGGACAACTCGATTGTGACTGAAGTTTTGGTGCGAACGCCTGGAACCGTCCCGCCTACATAAAGGGCCCGGCTTCCGGTGTCTCCCGCCTGCAGCAGAGATGAGAGAACGAGCAAAACCATAAGGCTTGGCTTCATACTCCAATCGGATACCATTTCCGCGGGGGAATTCCCATACCCCCGGGCCCTTTTTCGGCAATACGCCCCGCGGCCCATGACTACAACTTGAAGATGAAGCTCAGGGACGCGATGGCCTTCACGTTCTTCCCGCCGGCCGTAAACGGCGTGAATTTCCATCGCTTTGTGGCCATCACGGCGGCGTTGGCAAGGACGGCGTTGCCGGTTACCGGCTTTACCGATTCCACCGAGCCGTCCTCGCCGATGTGCGCTTCCACTTCAACGGTGCCTTCGAGATGTAACTGTTTCGCGATCACGGGATAATCGGGCTGCACCCGCGAGGTCGCAGCTTTCATCGCTTCCGATCTGGAAACTTTAAGATCCATGTCCTGCGCCATGGCATCCCGGGACAGAGCAGCGCCTCCCGCCAGCGCCATGAATGCCGTAAATACCGCGGCAATGTTTCCGTTTGCGATTTTCATTTGTCTTACCTCCATGCGTTTGGATAGTTGGAATGTTCACGGGCCTGCGGTCCCGCGTTCTGCGTGCTGTAGCTGTCTTCCCGCATCCCGAGCATGTCTCTCATGCGATGCACGGTGGATTGCAGATTTTGCGCCTCGGTGCTCATCTGCGAACCTGCGCTCGCGCCCTCTTCGGCGCTGGCGGCGGTCTGCTGGGTAACCTGCTGGATCTGAAGAATAGCTTTTGAGATCTGCTCAATGGCGCGTGCCTGTTCCTCGCTGCCGGCGTTGACCTCGTTGGAAAGACGCTGCACCTGCACGGCGCTTTCGGTGACCTGGCGCATGGCGCCGGCCACTTCGTCCAGCCGGACACGGCCCGTCTTGGAATGCTGGATCGACTCTTCAATCAGACCCGAAGTGTCTTTCGCGGCCTGCGAGCAGCGCTGGGCAAGGTTTCTGACCTCGTCCGCCACCACCGCGAAGCCCATACCCGCTTCCCCGGCGCGGGCGGCTTCGACCGCGGCATTCAGCGACAGGATATTGGTCTGGAACGCGATTTCATCGATGACACGAATGATCTTTGAAATGCGCTCGCTCGACGAGGAGATATCCCGCATCGAAACGAGCATATGTTCCAGCTTCTGGTTGGCTTCCGTCAGGAGGCGGTTGGCGTCGTTGGTGTGTTCAGCCGCCTGGCGTGAGCTCCTGGCATTGCGCTGCACCATCAAGTTCACCTGCTCGGCCGAGGCCGACGTCTGTTCGAGCGAGACCGCCTGTTCGGAAGCGCCCTGGGCGAGGGACTGGCTTATAGAGCCCATCTGTACCGCCGCATGCGCCACCTGCTGCGCTCCAATGGAAACCTGGGAGCCCATGGTGCCCAGCGCGGTATTCATCTGCCGCGCCGCCATCACGATCAGCACGGAACAGACGATCGTGAGGCCCACGAAAACGAAGGCCAGCATCCAGGTGGAGGAAGCACTTGCGGAAACGTCGACGGCTTCAGCATTCATCTTGTCCCGCTGATTGGTAAGGAAATCCCGCGCATCGCGCTGGAGATCTTCATAGGCGGGCAGCAGGCGCTCGGAGACGACCTTCAGAGCATCGTTCATCTGCTGTTTCTGAACGAGCTGGGTGACTTCTTCGCTCAAAGGCCTTACCGCCACGACTTTCGACTGCAGCGCCTGCACGAGCTGGCGGTCGCCCGCCGAATCGATCAGGGGCGTCAGTTCCGCGAACAGGCTGTCGATCCTGTGTTCCAGCTCACCCACCGCCCGGCGGTTCTGTTCCACGCCCGAAGCATCGTTCAGAATGGATCGCAGGAGCAGCGCCTGCTGTCGGCCGGCAATTTCGACCAGGGTTTCGACCAGTTGGCTCGTCCGGTCCGCGCGCCTCGACATCTTCTGCACCACGTGATCGAGCCCATTGTTGAGCGACATCATGGCACGCATGGATGTGAAAGCGAGCGCGGCCACCATGCACAGTAAGGCCGCGAATCCCCCTAAGAATTTCGTTCTAAGTGTCAAATTATTCATGTTCCCGACCTTTTTGTATGCTTCCCGCCTGAGATTTCATCTGGCGCCGCGGAATTCGCCCCGCCGGTCACCCACAGATCGCTTTTACGGCAGAACCCGTGCATGTGTTTTATCGGCCGGTTGCCGCAAAATGTTTATACCGAATTGAGGCAATAAGCAGACCCGGCGCCGGCAGACTGCTTCCGGGTCATCCCGCGACAGCAGTAGAATCAACAGGGAGACTTAATGGCGCTCAGTGTTCTGAAAGACATACGGAAGATGTACGCGGGGTTGAACGCGGAAGGAATACGTAAATCCGCCAGCCGCGATTTCAACGTGGGGTTGATGGCCGGGAGCGCCGAAGACTACCGCGCGCTGGAGACTCTTTTGGCCCCCGAGTGGCTGCCGGCGGGGGACCGCGCGGCGGCTCTGCGGGTTGCGCAGACGGTGGACGGCTCACCAGTGGAGCGTTTCGACTTTATCCTGGCGGCTCCGGGCATGCCGATTCCAAAGAATGGTTATGGGGTGGGGCCGGGGAACAGGGAAGCGGTTGTGCGCGAGATCGTCGCCGATCATTCCGACCTTGAACTCGCGCTCGGCAAAAGCTTTCCGCTGTTCAGAAGACCCGTGGCGGACCGTATTATCCAGCGGGTCTCGCGCGAGAATGCGCTCTTTTCACTGACCACGGCGCTGCCAAACGTGATCCCCAGCGTGGTGGATTTGCCCTGGGCCGTTGGCGAGTTCGCCACGGACACGGCGTTCCTGACCCTGAATCAGGTCCGCATGGCGCTCCTGATGGCGGCGGCCCACGGCCATGCAGTTGGGTATGCGGAGCAGAAAGGGGAGATTGCGGCGATCGCCGCGGGAGCTTTCGGGTGGCGGGCGCTCGCGAGGGAACTGGTGGGCAAGATTCCGCTGGGCGGCGGATTGATCCCGAAAGCGGCAATTGCATTCGCCGGAACCTATGTTGTGGGGCTGGGACTGGAAAAGGTCAACCGCACCGGTTCCCGGCTGAGCCGGCGGGAGCAGAAGGACGCTTATGCGGACGCTTTTGCGCAGGGAAAAGCGGTGGTAAAAGACCTGGCCCCGAGCTTCGTCAGGAAGGGCTGAGAACTTACCAATTTGCGCAGGCAGATTTGTGCGGCAATTTGTGCGGCAATTTGTGCAACCTATGCCCGGCAACGCGTGTCTTTACCGTTATGCTGGGAGTGTGGATCATATGGAGGCAACTTTGAATAAGCCCGGAAGCTCTTACTGCCACACGGTTTACGATGCGATCGCCGGTGCATTGCGGTTTTCCCGCAGGGCTGGAGCGGCGATCGGGATGACGGCTCTGCTGATGAATGCCGACACTCTGACGCTGCGCAACGGCAGCACGGTGCAGGGCACATATGTTGGCGGCAATGCGCGGCAGGTTCGAATGGACCTGAACGGAGATATCCGGAACTACGATATCGGGCAGGTGCAGTCGGTTATGTTCGACTCAGATCAACCCCCGCCGCCTCCGCCTTCCTCTTACCCTTCGTCGCGGCCGAGGCTGAGAGAAGGGCAGGATCCGGGTCCGAATACAGGCGATACAGGGTATCGAAACCAGCCACTGGGCGGAGTTACGATTCCGATCGACACGGAGATCAAGGTGAGGATGATCGAGCCGGTGAACTCGGAAACATCGCGGCTGGGTCAGACGTTTCGGGCCAGTGTAGACGAACCGGTTTATGTAAACGGCCAGGAGGTGATCCCGCGCGGCGCGGACGTGCTCACCAAGCTGGTAACGAATCAACAGTCGGGGAAGATTGAAGGGCGTACGATACTTACGCTGGCGCTCGCCAACATTACGGTCAACGGGCGCACGTTCGATGTGACCAGCACGGATGTTAAGACCGAAAGCAGTTCACGGGGGGCGCGCAGCGGTAAGGTGATCGGGGGAACGGCCGCGCTGGGCGCCATAGTTGGCGCAATTGCGGGCGGCGGCAAAGGCGCGGCCATCGGAGCCGGTTCGGGCGCGGCGCTCGGCACCGGGGCCGAGGTTTTGACGGGCGGACAAAAGGTTAAAATTCCCGCGGAGACCAGGCTGTCTTTTCGCCTGCAAAACCCCGTCCAGCTATGAGGTTCGCCGGGCAGCCGCTGGGCGCGCTGCTGCTGCTGTTGGCCTCGGGACACAGTATGCTCGCCAATCGGTTCGACATTGTGGAAGGTAACCCCGTCAGCCCGGTAAAGGTGCTGATTTATGAGGACTTGCAGTGCGGCGACTGCGATACGCTGCGCCACCTTCTCGACGACCGGCTGCTGCCGAGGTACGGGTCGCGGGTGGCGTTCGTGCATCGTGATTTTCCACTGGGTAAACACGAATGGGCCCATGCGGCGGCGGTGGCGGCGCGGTGGGTGTCTCAGCAGAATCCAGCAGCCGGCATTGAGTTCAGGCGGGAGATTCTTGCGGAGCGAAACAACATCACTCCGCAAACGCTGAAGCTGTGGCTTGGTGAATTTGCCGCGCGCAACCATCTGGATTCAAAAGCTATCGTGGATGCTCTCGAAGACGCGCGCCTCAATGCGCTGGTAGACCAGGATCGGCAGGGCGCCGAGGCGCGCGGGGTCCGGTCCACGCCGACGGTTTACGTGGGAGGACTCTCGTTCATCGAGACGATCGTGTATGAGGACGTGGCGCGGGCGCTTGACCAGGCGCTGGGGAAATGAGGAATCTCCCTTCTGTTATTCTGATTCTTCACAGTCTTTTCTCTCAGAGGTAAACCCGTTTTGGCATTAGTTGAAGGTTGTAAGCACGAGCTTGAGATTTCGATTCCCGCGGAGGCAGTCGAGGTCGAAACTGTCAAAGTAACAAAGTCGTTTCAGGACAGAGCGAAGCTGCCGGGGTTCCGTCCGGGCAAGGCCCCCGCGTCCCTTGTGCGGCGCAATTTCGCGGGCGACATCCGGCAGCAGGTGCTGGAACATCTGGTGCCGCGGTTTTTCGACGAAAAAGCGAAAGAGGAAAGCCTGCGCGTGGTAGGCACTCCGGGCATTTCGGACGTGCATTTCCACGATGGCGAGCCGATTCGCTTCAAGGCGCATTTCGAGGTCTATCCGGAGTTCGAACCCGCCGAATACAAGGGCGTGGAAGTGCCGTACCGCCAGCCCTCCGTCAGCGATGAAGACGTGGACAAGCGCATTGAGGAACTTCGCGAAAGCAAGGCGACTTACGCGAACGAAGAGGCGCGTCCGCTCGCGGATGGCGATTACGCCGTGATTTCACTCGAAAGCGTGGCTGGCGCCGAAACGCCGATTCAGTCGGACGAAGTGGTGGTGCTGATCGCAGGCCCCGAAACATTGGCTGGCTTTACCGAGAATCTGCGCGGGGCTTCGCCGGGCGATGAGAAGGAATTCGACGTCACTTATCCGGACGACTACGGGCAGGAAAAGCTCTCTGGCAAGACGATCCGGTTTAAAGTCGCGGTAAAGGGTTTGCGGCGAAAGGAATTGCCGGAGGTCAACGACGAATTCGCGCAGGATCTGGGCGATTTCCGCACCACGGACGAATTGAAAGACGCTTTGCGGAAATCCATTCTGGCGCAGCGAGAAGCCGAAGCGCAGCGCGAGGCCAAGGACAAGCTGGTTGAAAAGCTCGTCGACGCCAATGAGTTTCCGGTACCGGAGAAGTTCGTCGAACGGCAGATCGAGAACCGGGTGGAGCAGCGTCTGCGGTCGCTTACCCAGCAGGGTGTCGATCCGCGGGCGTTCAATCTCGACTGGGCCAAAATCAAGGAAGCGCAGCGGGATGCGGCGGTCCGCGAAGTCAGGGCGTCGCTGATTCTGGGCAAGGTGGCGGAACGCGAGGCGATCGGCGTGACTAACGATGAGGTCGAGCGCGAAGTGCAGCGCATTGCGCAGCAGAACCGGGAGCCCATTGCCACGGTGCGAAAGAAACTGAGCGAAGACGGCACGATGGACCGCATTGCATCGCATATTCAGACCGAAAAGACGCTCAATTTTCTGTTCGACAAATCGACCAAAACGGAGCCGGTTGCGGAACCGGCTCCCGAAGCGGCTTAGGGGATTCGGGGCGGGAGCGGTGATGGTGCGGATGAGAGGACTTGAACCTCCACTTCTTTTGGAAACCAGAACCTAAATCTGGCGCGTCTGCCAATTTCGCCACATCCGCGTGGCCTGCCTTGAGCGATTATAGCGAAGGCGGAGCGCCCGCAGTCCGATGGAAACGCTATGTTACTCTGACCGTACGGGCAGCAGAGCTTTCCGTTTTATAACACTTCAGAGCCGGTAGCTCAGTTGGTAGAGCATCGCACTTTTAATGCGGTGGTCGCGGGTTCGAGCCCCGCCCGGCTCACCATTATTTTTCAATAAGTTAGATGGAATCGTTAGGCTGTTTTTGGCCTGACTTTGCATCTGACTTTGCATCTTTTTTGCTCGCGCATGCCTTTCTCGGGCCGGTTTGCGCAGGAAAAGGCGATTCCCCTTTCGAATCGGCGCCACCACTACACGGAACGGCAGCGAAGCGATGAATTGCATGTCGGGCTCGCATCCGGGGAGGGTGGACAGACGGTAATGAGCGCGCCGACCTGCCCCTCAGACAAAGGGCCTCTGGACTTGTCCTCATCGACTCCGAGTTCGAGGCAACTGGCGGGAAACGCGCGATCCCCTATTTCGTCGCTGTGGGGAGTTCGCTCGAGACGATCACCCGATCCCCAAAGCGGCCAGGAGCTCCGAAGGCCGCACGACTCGGCAGAGCGGCTTCTTTTTGGAATTAGAAATAACGCGGGCCAACTTGAAGTCGAGGCTTAAGAAATATTCGCAGTCATGGTGCTCGGCGCTCCAAAGATGAAAAACATCGAGTAGTTGGTTCCGGTTCACATTAGCGCCCTGCTCCGCGCCACACATCTTACGCAGTTCCAGAAAACGCGGGTGGTGCAACTCCCTCAGGAATTCGTATTGCGCCTGCTCCGGTCGCTGTATGCCGCCATACAGAATTCGGTCGTAAGGAACGGGGGGGGCAATAATTCGCCGCGGAGCGTTATAGAAATACCCCGTCGTGCTGTCAAGGTCGGGGATATGCCTGAATCCGTGGCGCGGGCATTCAGCGAAGTGCCGCTGACGCTCTCCCAGAATTTTGCTTTGACCAGAACCGCGGCTGGAATATCCTGCGCGCCGACGATGGCGCGGCCGAGACAGCCCAGGAACCACTCAACCCATGGCGTGACGTCCATGGTTTCGCTTTGAATTTATTCAAGAACGGCATAGTAGGTCTTACGCTCTACTCTGATCTGCGCGGACATGCTGTAAAAACGCTGAGAGCTTCCTTCAGAGCGCGCGAGAGCCATGTCGGCGATGGCGCGCGCGATCCGCCCATTACCGTCGTCGAAGGGATGGATGATGACGAACCAGAGGTGAGCGAGCGCCGCTTTAACGACCGGGTCGACGGTCGCTGGCGCGTTGAACCAATCGAGAAAGGCAGTCATTTCCTTCTCCAGCCGCGAGGCTGGTGGCGCTTCGTAGTGAATCCGTTCTTTCCCCATCGGCCCTGAGACGACCTGCATCGGCCCATGACTGTCCGTTCGCCATCCGGCGACGGTGATGCGGCTCAATCCGCTAAAGCCGGTGGGAAACAACGCGGCGTGCCAGGCGAAGAGACGCTCCTTCGTCAATGATTGATCGTATTTTCCGGTTGCATCCAGCATCACTTCGACGATGCCCCCGACGTCTCGATCCACGGACGTAAGCGCGCCGATATCGATGCCGAGGCGTCGCGCGATTGAGGAGCGCACTTTCTCGGCGTCGAGGATTTCGCCTTCGATTTCGCTGGTCTTAACAACGTCTTCAGTCAGCGTATTGAGAACCGCTTCTTCGCGTAGCGCGAACCCGAGGGCTTCCATGTGACCGATGAATTTTCCCTGCTGGTGACGCACCAGCGCCAGAGCGTCGGCCAGTTTCTCGCGGTCCCACTGGAACCGCGACCAATCGGGCAAGGGTAATCAGGGTCAGGAGCACACTCATTTCCGTGGCTCATTTGAACGCTACCATTACTTCAATCTGGTCTGTGCCGGGCCGAATCTTCATCCCTGAGGATACTGATTTTTTCGAGGGGTGAACGGCCTTCAAGACAGCCTTCAGGTATTCATCCACATAGGGCTCGTCCATCGGCTGGCCAGCCTGCAGGTTCCAAAGTTCCAGAGTCTTCCCACGCTCCGCTTCGCCAAGGCCAGTTACGTCAATTGGTGACCTTGCCATCGCCCGCACTCGCTGTGCGGATCGTGGGGAAGGCCACCGAGAGCAACCCTTTTCTTCAAACATCGGGCGGACATTAGAATCCAGTATGAATCGAAATTCTCTTTCCGAAAATGGAGTGCCCACTGTCAGTTTCAGGATCCGATCCCTGATCAGCTGAGCGGGCACGGCGCCCTTCGCTTCAAAGGTTATGTCTGTTATCGCTGGCCTGTCGATGGGTTGGATGACGACAGTGGCTGCGTGTCCGGCCAGGTCGGCTTCATCCTGCTAATCAGGCGATCGGGGTGACCGGCCTTCGTGAGCACAGCTTCGATCTGGTGCACGTAGTACAAGCTGGCTTGCCAAGAGGCGCGTAGCGATAATTCACACCCGTGAACAAGCCCGTGTCAAAGAGCCGTTGCGCCGCCGAATCCAGGTCGGCCCGTGCAACCTGGGTATTCACATGCAAACCGGAAGCCGCAATTACGGCGGACTCCTTCAAACGATGAGTTCCTTCCACGTGGACTTCCCGAATCCGGATCTGGCCGGGCAGGACCGCAGGCGCAATAAACGGAATAATCAACGTAAGAACACAGAGAGCCGAACTCATGATCCGCACATTTTATACAACCTGTCAGGCAAAGGGGTTGTCATGAACTGCTGCCCTTCCGCGCCCCCCCGCAGCCTCGACCTGCGACAAATATTTCATGCCCCAGAATATTCTGGCAACAGAATAAAATCTGGCCTTGTGGATTAAGCAGAATTTCACAGCATCGCAAAATGGATTACGGCCGCCTGCGGCACGCCAATCTTTGCGACTTGCGTCATCCTGCCGGTATGGCCATTCAGCGCGAACGTCGCGACGTCGCTCGATTGAAGATGGCATACAAAAAGGTACTTGCCGGAAGGTTCAATGTTCATTTCCCGAGGTCCTTGCCCGCCCGTTTTTGTTATTGCTACCCGGGTCATGCGTCCCGTTGCTTCGTCGATGGCGAAGACGGCGACGCTATCGTCGCCGCGATTCGCGCTGTAGACAAATTTTCCGTTTGGGTGCATGCGGATGTTCGAGGGCGCCACGCGCGGTCCGGAAAAACCTTCGGGAATTGTAGCGATCGTTTGTACCGGGTCCACCCGGCCGTTTTCAGAATCGAAATGGAAGGATGAGACGGTGGCTTCATGCTCGTTCGTCATGAAGAAATACGGGGCGCGCGGATGCACAACAATATGCCGCGGCGCTTTTCCGGGAGGCGTCGGAAAAGACCTGCCTTCGAGCCTGCGTGAGTTCGGATCAAACGCATAGACATAAATATGGTCGTAGCCGTTATCGGAAGCGATGAGCCAGCGTTGCGTGCGATCGAAGACCACCGTGTGGCATGAAGCCCCCGGTCCGCTGGTATCAGACAGCGGCCGCGGCACCAAAACGTCGACATCACACGCGGGTTCGAGCGAACCGTCTGGTTTTACCGGAAAGAGCGCCACTGTCGCGTCGTCGGTGGGGCTCTCAATGACAGCGGCGCCGTTTTTTTTCCTGACGAGAACGATCTTGTTCGCAGCGCCATGGTTGGCTACGACGACACGCGAGTTTGTCGTGTCGATAATGACGGCAGTAGGGTTGGTCCCCATCGACGGTTGCGTATTCAGATGGGTCAGAGAGCCATTTTCACGGTTGATCGCGAAGGCGGCCACGCTACCCCCGGCGCCGGGTTTGCCGCCAAGGGCTGGAGTCAGGTTGACGCTGTAGAGAAAGCGTCCGTCCGCGGAGATGCACATGCCGTCGCTGTTCAGATCGTCGGCCTCGGGACCGGTCCTGCTGACTTCCGCCAGCGATCCATCCGCCATGTTCACCCGAAACACGTTGATGCCGCCGCCCTTGCCCGATCCGAAGAGGCTGGGGCCAGTCGTGTGCCTGCCGACGTATGCGAAAAGCCGGCCATCCGCGAGCTTCTGAAAGGCGCCAAGCTGCGCGGCGGCCACTGCCACGCCGGTGATTCCGAGAAAACCGCGTCGCGATGTGGACTGATCCATGCCTGGTTCTTTTGACATGATTTTATCCCTGCCCCGATCTGAGCGCAAACAAGGCGTAGAAGACCGGCAGGCCCGGTCCAGCGTGGTAAAATCGAGTTCAAAAGCTGTAAATGGCTCAAATCGTTCCATCGATCCTCTCGGCGGATTTCGCCCGCCTTGCGGAGGACATCGGCAAGGTGGAACAAAGCGGCGTCCGGATGCTCCACGTGGACATCATGGATGGACACTTTGTTCCCAATCTGACGATCGGGCCACCCGTGGTCAAATCCCTCCGGAAAGCTACTCAACTCGGGCTCGATACTCATCTGATGATAGCCGACCCGGACCGGTATGCGCCTCTGTTCATGGATGCCGGCGTCGATCAGATTTCCGTGCATTACGAAGCGGCCACGCACCTCGACCGCACCATAAGAATGATCCAGCAGGGCGGTGTCAAAGCCGGCGTCGCTCTGAATCCGGCGACCCCGATCAGTGTCCTCGAAGACGTGCTCTACCTGGTGGACTACGTGCTGATCATGAGCGTCAACCCAGGTTTTGAAGGCCAGAAATTTATCCCGAATACCCTGCACAAAATTCGGGCGCTCGACCGTCTGCGGAAGGAGCGCCGCATGGGCTTTTCCATTGAAATCGATGGTGGGGTGAGCACAGCCAATGTGGCGGAAATCGTTCGCTCGGGATGTGACTGGCTGGTGGCGGGCTCGGCGGTGTTTCATAGTGCCGATCCGGCCTCTACTGTGAAGGAAATGCAACAAGAGGCCGCGGACGCCCTGTCCGTCAAAGTTTGAAGTACATTATTAAGGACCCCTGATGCAGCAACGTTACAAAACCGTATTCATAACCGCCGCATTGTTCGCGTTGTTCGTGCCTTCCGGCTACGGCTGGCCGTTTCGGCACAAAAAATACGAAGCTCCCATCACCAAAGACACGCTTCAGCCGGACAAGATCCTCTTCGACCGCGCCATCAAAAACATCGAACACGGCGAATACGAGGCCGCGCGCCTCACCCTGAACACCCTGATCAATACGTACGATACGAGCGAGTATCTGGCCAAGGCCAAGCTCGCCATCGCCGACAGTTGGTTCCGCGAAGGCGGCACTCACGGCCTGGGTCAGGCCGAAGCCGAATACAAGGACTTCATCCTCTTCTATCCCAATCTGGAAGAAGCGGCCGAATCGCAGTTTAAGATCTGCAACATCCATTACAAGCAGATGGAGAAGGCCGACCGCGACAACGCCCAGGGCCAGATGGCGGAAGACGAATGCCGCCAGGTAATGGAGAAGTTCCCCAACTCGAAGTTCCTGCCGCAAGCCCAGCAGATGTTGCGCAACACGCAGGAAGTGCTGGCGGACAAGGAATTCAAGACCGGCGACTTCTATCACCACCGCGGCAGCTTCCCCGCCGCCGCCAACCGGATGCTTTACCTGAGCAGCCAGTATCCCCTCTACAGCGGCTCCGATGAGGCGCTCTGGGAACTCGCCGACGCGTACAAACACATGGGCGATCGTTTTGAAAACCAGGAAGCCGATGCGCTTTCGAAGCTGGTCAGCCAGTATCCCCTCAGCTCGCACGTCGACAATGCGAAGGAACTGCTCACCGCTATGAAGCGGCCCGTGCCCGCGGCCGACCCCGCGGCTTATGCGCGCATGAAGTACGAAATGGAGAACCGCTCGCGGCCGGGATTTGTGCACCGCACGATCACGGCTTTTGAGTCGCACCCCGATACGTTCCTCGCTGCGAAGACTGGCGCGCCTCAGATGACGTCCATGCGGCCCCCTGTTCCCGTCAGCGTGCCCAAAGTCGCGGCTGGAGCGCAGGGGGGCATCAGTGACGTGTCGGCCACCCAGGTGGTCTCGAATACGGAAGCCATCGACAGAACGCCCGACGCGCGCCTCAACACGCCAGCGGCCGGCACTGTGGCCGAGACTGCTTCGGCGACAGGCAAAGACAATGGTGACGGCGAACAGAAGGCCAGTCTGGGCTCCAATGGCCAGGCTGATCCCGTCGCGGCGAAGCCAGCCGCGGAAGCCCCGCTTCCGACCAACCACCCGCCCACCAAAGACCAGTTGAAGGCGTCCAAAAAGGCGCAGGAAAAAGCGGCGAAACAGGCGAAAAAGAACCCCGCCAAAGACAAAGATACGACTCCGGCTGCCATACCGACAGCGGCGACCACCAAACAATGAGCCGCATCCTGCTCGCCGACGACAGTCCTCATGCGCAGCGCATGGGCGAGAGGATACTGCGGGATGAAGGCCATGAAGTCATAACGGTCAGCGACGGACTGGTTGCCATGCTGCGTCTCAAAGACGCACGGCCCGACCTGATCATCGCGGACATTTCCATGCCCGAAGTCTCCGGCTATGAACTCTGCGAATACGTGAAAGGCAACGGCGGGGCTCCCGTATTTCTGACCGCCGGAGCGGTTGAGCCGATCGACGAAGCGGAGGTTGCGCGGGTCCGCGCGGACGGCGTTCTGAAGAAACCCTTCGAAGCCAGTTTGCTGCTCGAAGCCATTGGACGTTTTGTAAGTCCGGGCAAGCGCCCTGGCAACCCAAAGGCATCCGCAGGCCTCCCAGGTAAGGAACCCGTGAAGCCCTCCCGGTCCGTTGTAGTGCTTGACGCGGATCTGGTTCGGGCTGCCGTGACGGTGGCTCTCGATGCCGCCATGCCATCTCTGGTAGAGGAAATCAGCGCGAAAGTCCTGGCCGCGCTGTCACCCGGAACCAACGCCCGCAAAGCCGGAGTCTAAGCGTCAAGATCGCGCGCCACAATCTGCACGATGTCGAGAAGCCGGGGTGGCGTGTCTGAGACGGTCTTCAGGGCATCGCGGAACATCGAGGCGCAGAACGGGCACGCGGCCGCGACAGTGCCGGCTCCGGTGGATACTAATTCTTCGGCGCGCGCAATGTTGATGCGCTTGCCCTTTTCTTCTCCGAGGAACATCTGGCCGCCGCCGGCCCCACAGCAGAAGGAGCGTTCGCGGTTTCGCGGCGCTTCAATCAGATCAACCGACTGCGCGAGCACGTCCCGCGGCTCGTCATATACGCCCCGATAGCGCCCCAGATAGCAGGGGTCATGATAGACAACCGTCTCGCCGGTCTGCATTCGCGGCAGGCGGGCTTTATGGCGATCCAATAGTTCGGTGTGGTGTTCGATCTGAACGGTGTGGCCGGCTTCCTGCCAGTCGACGCTCATGGTCCGCACGCAATGCGGGCAGATGCTGAGAAGCCTGACGACTTTATTCTGCTGAAGGGTCTGGATGTTTTCTTCCGCGAGAGTGTTGAAGAGAAGGTCATTGCCAAGTCTGCGGGCGGGGTCGCCGTTGCATTTCTCTTTTTTCAGCACGCCGAAAGTGATGTCGAGATGGCGGAGGACTTTGACGAGAGACATTATGGTCTCGCGTCCCGCCGGGTCATAGGCCCCCATACATCCGAGCCAGAGACAATACTCCTGCGTACCGTCGTAAATAGGCAGCTGGTTCTTCTCGATAAACTTCTGGCGTTCGCCGGCTGGCTGGCCGAGAGAGTTGCCGGTGCGTTCCATCGTGAGGAACAGCTTCGTGCCGAAGGTGTCCTCCCATGTTCCGGTATTTACGGCTCCGCGCCGCAGGCCGACGATCACAGGCAAATGCTGAATCCCGACCGGGCACTGGAATTCACAGCTGCCGCAGGTGGTGCACTGGAACACGGCTTCTTCGGAGATATGGGCGCCGAGCAGCGGCGCTTCCGAAGCCGGCCCATCGGTGTTGAGGTAAGCCCGCAGCCCCAGAATGATTTCTTTGGGGTTGAGAATCTTGCCGGTGTTGTAAGCGGGGCAATGCTCCGTGCAGCGCCCGCATTCGACGCAGGAGTAAGACTGCAGGGCTTCGTTTTTGGTCACATCCCTGCCGGCCACCAGCCCGAAGTCTTCGTCTCCT
>JALYHT010000146.1 GCA_030776225.1 Acidobacteriota bacterium
CTGTGGAACAGCGTATGGGCGACAAGCCCATGCGCCGCCGGGCGCAACAGGACCGTCTGATCCCGCCGGTACATTACGAATTCTGCTATAGCGGACCGGCTGGTCTTTCGGAGCGCCTGGAGAATCGCGTAAGCTTTTTCGCCGCCTTTATCCGGGGTCACGTAATACGAGGTCTCCAGGTACACGGGATCAACCTCCGCGAATGTGACGAACTCGAGAATTTCCATCGTGGTGGAGTTCCGGGGCGCGATCTCCTCCAGTTCGCCGGGCTCAAACGCCACGTATTTATCTTTTTCGAACTCAAACCCGCGAACCAGATCCTGTTTCGGAATAGCCACCGGGACATCCCGGATCTCGCTGCTTACCGGCGGCGGAGCAAGCGTCAAGGTACGGGATGGCGGCTGCGCAGCGGGTGCGGGCGCCGCATCGTCTTCAGGAGCGGCCGGCACAAATATCCGTCGCACCCGGCTGGAAGTGGTCCGTTGCAGGTTATGCATGTGGATCTTTTCGGCACGGGCCGCGCGCACGAGCTTGATCGGGATCGAAACCAATCCGAATGAGAGATGCCCTTTCCACAGCGTCGAAGCCATACCTCTCAGAGAGCACGCAGGTCCCCGTAACGAATCCGGAGTCGTACTGAAATGCACGCTTGAGAATTTCGCGCGCGAAGCGCACTCATTCACTTGATCCGCGTCACTCGTTTGAATCAAAGTTCCATTCTTCTCAACTCCGATCTCATCGAGCAGATCGAAAGTACGCCCGACACCCTCATTACCCTGATCAACGCGCAGAAGCTGACGGTCCTTGAAAGCTCAGACGAAATTCTGGACCGGGTGCGCGCCTGGCGCAAATCGCTCCAGCCAACCGCGTGAAACCCAACAGGCCGCACCCCGATTTCGCCACCCTCGCAGGCCTGCTCCTCGCGGTCGGAGGCATTTCAGCCGGACTTATCCTGGAAGGCGGCCGGCTGCGGGACATCGCCCAGATCACCGCCGCCCTGATCGTTTTCGGCGGCACGCTGGGCGCGGTGATGATCACGACGCCTCTCCCGATCCTGCTGCGCGCCGCCCGGCAACTCCGTCACGTCTTTCTTTCAACGCCCGAATCCGCAGCCGGGCGCATCGAGGAAATCATCGGTTTCGCGACTCAGGCTCGCCGCGGAGGCATCCTGTCTCTTGAAGCCCGCGCGCCTCTCATTCAAGAGCCCTTTCTTCGTAAAGCGCTTGAACTCGCCGTAGATGGTATTGAGCCCGCCCGCATTCGCGCCATCATGGAACTCGAAATCGCTCTCTTCGAACAGAACTCCGAGGCAGAAGTGAAGGTCTTCGAAGCGGCGGGAGGATACGCGCCCACGATCGGCATCGTGGGCGCGGTTCTCGGACTCATTCAGGTGATGAAGAATCTGGCCAATGTGGACGAGGTGGGCCGGGGCATCGCCGTTGCCTTCGTCGCCACGGTGTACGGCGTTGCGTCGGCCAATCTGTTTTTCCTTCCCGCCGCGAGTAAACTCCGGGCTCGCATGCAGGCCCTCGTGCGCACCCGCGAACTCATGCTGGAGGGCATTCTCGGTATCGCCGAAGGCGTGAACCACAGACTGATCCGCATCAAGCTGGAAGCTTTTCTCGACAAGGACCCCCAGGCCATACAACGTGAACCGGCTGCACAGGTTTTATGATCCGGCGCGCCCATGCCGCCGCGCACGGCAATCACGAGCGCTGGCTTCTCTCCTACGCCGATTTCATTACGCTGCTTTTCGCTCTGTTCGTCGTGATGTTCGCGTCGTCTCAGCCGGATCGGCGCAAAGCCCGCCAGGTTTCTTCCTCGGTCACGCTTGCTCTTGAAAACGGAACCCAGCCCGCGCCCCAGGCGCCGCCCCAGCCTGAGCTCATGCCCGCCATGAAGTCTCTCGGCAAAGCCCTGGAACCCGAACTCCGGGCGGGCAGCATCGAAATGTACCTCGATACTCGCGGTCTGGTCATCAGCCTGCGCCAGTCCGCTTACTTCCCGAGCGGCGGCGACGAAATCGCACCTGCCGGACTCCCCGCCCTCGAAGCCATCGCCGCCACCCTTCGCGACCTGCCCAATTCGGTTCGTTTCGAAGGCCACACCGACGCCATCCCCATGAACCGCCGCAACCCGCGTTTTGAAAGTAACTGGGATCTCTCCGCCGCCCGCGCCATCGCTATCTTGAACCTGTTCACCCGCGAATACGCCATCCCCGCCACGCGCTTTGAAGTCGCCGGATATGCCGAAACCCGCCCCATCGACAGGAACGACACGCCGGCTGGCCGGGCACGCAACCGGCGTGTGGACATCGTGGTGGTGAATCGATAGTTCTTCAGGCTGCCGCACCCCATCCGATACAATAATCGTTACCCGCGCCAGCGCTGTAAAAACACTTAGGAGGAACCTGCTGTTGGATTCTGCAATTCTGGCCTTGGAAGACGGAACGGTCTTCGAAGGCAGGAGTTTTGGTGCGCCTGCCGAACGGTCCGGCGAGGTTGTCTTCAATACCGCCCTCACCGGCTATCAGGAAATCTTCACCGATCCCTCCTATACCGGCCAGATCGTCATTCTTACAAACCCGCAGATCGGCAATTACGGAACCAGCATTTCCGATAACGAAGCCGTCAAGCCGCACATCGAAGGTCTCGCCGTCCGCGAATTTTCCTCTGTCACGAGCAATTGGCGTTCAGACACCGAAGCCCAGGCCTTTCTCGCGAAGTTCGGCATTCCCGTCGTCTCCGATCTTGACACCCGCACGCTGGTCCGCCATCTGCGCAGCCGCGGCGTCATGCGCGGGGTTCTCGCGGCGGGGTTGTCATCGGGCCAGGCCAGAGACCCGCACAAGTTCGTCGAGAAAGCCCGCTCCATTCCCTCCATGGCCGGACTCGATCTCGCCAGCCGCGTCACCACCCCAAAGCAATACCACTGGACCGAGACTGTCGAACCCTGTTCGCCCTCCGAAGTCCTCTCGGCCGCGACCGAGCCCAGCTTCAAAGTCGTCGCCTATGACTTCGGTATTAAACAGAACATTCTGCGCCGCCTCGTGCACGCCGGCTGCAAAGTGACAGTGGTCCCCGCCCTGACCCCGGCTGACGACGTCCTTGCCCTGAAGCCAGATGGCGTCTTTCTCTCGAACGGCCCCGGCGACCCCGAGCCTCTCCGCACTCAGATCGATAACATTCGTCGCCTGATCGGCAAGGCTCCCATTTTCGGCATCTGCCTCGGCCACCAGGTCCTTGGGCTCGCGCTCGGCGGAAGGACTTACAAAATGAAGTTCGGCCACCGCGGCGCCAACCATCCGGTGCTCAACAAAATCACGCAGCGCGTAGAGATCACATCGCACAACCACGGCTTCGCGGTAGATCCGGACTCGCTCTCCACCAACGACATCGAGATCACGCACCTCAATCTCAATGACAATACGCTCGAGGGTTTCCGCCACCGCCGCGAGCCCGTCTTCTGCGTCCAGTACCACCCCGAAGCCGCCCCCGGCCCGCACGATTCGCATTACCTTTTCGACGACTTCACGAAGCTGATGAAGGACTACAAGTAGACTTCATGCCGAGACGCAACGACCTCCACCGCATCCTCATCATCGGCTCCGGCCCCATCATCATCGGCCAGGCCTGCGAGTTCGATTATTCCGGCACTCAGGCAGCCAAGTCCCTGCGCGCCGATGGCTACGAAGTCATCCTGGTCAACTCGAATCCGGCCACCATCATGACCGATCCGGAGCTGGCCGACCGCACCTACGTCGAACCGCTCAGCCTTCGGTACCTCGAAGAGATCATCGCCCGCGAACGTCCGGATGCGCTGCTCTCCACCGTCGGTGGCCAGACCGCGCTGAATCTCTCGGTCGAGCTTGCCGAAGCCGGCGTGCTCGATAAATACGGCGTCGAACTCATAGGCGCCAGGATCGACGCCATCAAGAAAGCCGAAGATCGTCTGCTCTTCAAAGACGCGATGAAGAAGATCGGGCTCGAAACTCCGCGCTCGCAGCTTGTCACCGACATTGAAGGCGGCCTCGACTTCGCCGCGAAACATGGCTACCCCGCCATTCTGCGTCCCAGCTTCACGATGGGCGGGTCCGGCGGCGGTATTGCTTACAACCGCGAAGACCTCGTCGCCATCCTGGAACGCGGTCTCGACCTCTCGCCCGTCCACGAAGTTCTCATCGAAGAGAGCGCTCTCGGCTGGAAAGAGTTCGAGCTGGAAGTTATGCGCGACCTTGCGGACAACGTCATCATAGTTTGTTCCATCGAGAATTTCGACCCCATGGGGGTCCACACCGGCGACTCGATCACCGTCGCCCCCGCTCAGACGCTCACCGATCGCGAGTACCAGATGATGCGCGACGGGGCCATTCGATGCCTGCGCGAAATCGGCGTCGATACCGGCGGCTCCAACGTTCAGTTCGCCATCAATCCGAAAGACGGCCGCATGGTCGTCATTGAGATGAACCCTCGCGTCTCGCGCAGTTCCGCGCTGGCATCGAAGGCCACCGGCTTCCCCATTGCCAAAATCGCGGCAAAGCTGGCCGTGGGCTATCGACTGGATGAGATTCGCAACGACATTACCAAGGTGACGCCGGCCTCGTTCGAGCCCACCATCGATTACGTCGTCTGCAAAATCCCCAAGTGGGCTTTTGAAAAGTTTCCCGGCGCCGACACCACCCTCGGTACCCAGATGAAATCCGTCGGCGAAGCCATGGCTATTGGCCGCACCTTCAAAGAAGCGCTGGGCAAGGGTATCCGAAGCCTCGAAACCGGCAAAAAGTTCGGCTCCGAATCTTTCGACGTCAACCTCATCCCGCAGAAGCTCATCACGCCGACGCCGGATCGCCTCAGTTACCTCCGCTTTGCGCTGCGCTCCGGCTACAGCCCCGCTAAGATCCATGAGATGACGGCGATCGACCCGTGGTTTCTCGAACAACTCCGGGAGGTCAATGATTTCGAGCAGTCGCTTGAGGGAGGCTCGCTCGCCGCCTCCGATAAGGCGACCCTCATGCGAGCCAAGCGTCTTGGCATCTCCGATGTCCACATCGCCGGAGCCTATAAAGCGACTGAAATCGAAGTCCGCACCCGGCGCAAAGAGCTCGGAGTCAAAGCCGTTTTCAATCGTGTGGATACCTGCTCGGCCGAATTCGAAAGCTTCACGCCGTATCTCTACTCCACTTACGAAACATCCTGTGAGGCGGCCCCCTCGAACCGCAAAAAAGTCATGATCCTCGGCAGCGGACCGAACCGTATCGGCCAGGGCATTGAGTTCGATTACTGCTGCTGCCACGCGTCATTTGCGCTGCAGGGTGAGGACGTCGAATCGATCATGGTGAACTGCAACCCCGAAACCGTTTCGACCGACTACGATACTTCCGACCGGCTCTACTTCGAGCCTCTCACCCTGGAGAACGTTCTCAATATCATCGATGTCGAAAAGCCGGATGGGGTCATCGTCCAGTTTGGCGGTCAAACGCCCCTCACCCTCGCTCTTCCTCTGCAGCGTCTCGGCGTACCGATCATCGGTACGGACCCGAAAAACATCGATCTCGCCGAGGACCGCAGGCTTTTCGGCAAACTGCTCGACGATCTCGGCATTCCTTCGCCGGAAAACGGCACGGCCACCAGCGCCGATCAGGCGGTCGATATCGCGAAACGCATCGGCTATCCGGTGCTGGTCCGACCCAGTTACGTGCTCGGCGGTCGCGCCATGGTCATCGTGTACGACGAAGACAGCGTTCGCCGCTACATGCGTGAAGCCGTCACGTTCTCGCAGGATCGCCCTGTGCTGGTCGATCGCTTCCTGGAAGACGCCACCGAGGTGGATGTCGATGCGCTGTGCGATGGCGAAGAGGTTCTGATCGCCGGCATCATGGAACACATCGAAGAGGCGGGTATCCACTCGGGCGACAGTTCCTGCGTTCTCCCTCCCGTTTCGCTCCCGGAATCCGAAATCAAAACCATTGAAGAGTACACCGTGAAGCTGGCGCGCGCCCTCAATGTGATCGGCCTGATGAACGTTCAGTATGCGATCAAAGATGGCGTGGTTTACGTGCTGGAAGTGAACCCGCGCGCCTCCCGAACCGTGCCTTACGTCAGTAAGGCGACCGGCGTCCCGCTGCCGAAACTCGCTGTGCAGCTGATGCTCGGCAGGAAACTTCGCGAGGTAACGGAGCATCGCGGCCGCCTTCCCGTGCCTCTGTGTTTCGTGAAATCGCCGGTTTTTCCGTTTAACAAGTTCCCCGGCGTCGATCCGGCGCTCGGACCGGAAATGCGTTCCACAGGCGAAGTGATGGGCGTCGGCAACAACTTCGGCGAGGCTTTCGCGAAAGCCCAGTTGAGCGCAGGCACTCCCCTGCCCCAAAAAGGCACGGTCTTCATCAGCGTGAACGATCGCTATAAACCGGAGGTCATTGCGCTCGGCAAGCGATTCGCCGAACTCGGCTTCGAGCTGGTGGGAACGCGGGGCACCGCGCGTTTGCTGGAGGCCGCCGGCCTCAACTGCCGCGTCGTGTTTAAGGTGAACGAAGGGCGTCCCAACGCAGTGGATTTACTGAAGGCTGGAGCCATCCAGCTGGTTGTTTACACCACCACCGGCGCATTGTCGTTTGAAGACGAGAAATCGATCCGCCGGGCCGCCATCACTTACCGCGTCCCGTGCATCACGACCATGTCCGGCGCCCGCGCCACCGTTGAGGCCATCACCTCCAGGCTGCGCGATCCGATCCGCGTCTGGAGCCTGCAGGAGATTCACGAAAAAGCGGAAAAAGCCGCGACCCGCTAAGTGCAGGTCGCGGCCACGCCGGCGGCAGGAGATTAAAGGAAGTTGAGCTGAAAGCGGGTGAGTATCGCCCGTTCCGACGCGCGATTGGCGCCCACAGCGCCTCCAACAAAGTTGGTGTGCGCGTAGTCGGCGGAAATTTTGAATACGCGGTTCAGATACCAGTTCACCCCGCCTACCCATTCCCTTGCGAAGCTGGGTGACGCTGTCGCACTGGCAAAGCCATAGTTGAACAGCCCCCGATCGATCCGGAAATCGCCCGTGCGGACCGCCAGTTCCCAGGCTCCCCACCCGTGGTCGAAGGGCGCGAAGGGGCGCCTCGGGGTCACGCCGCCGAAACTCTTTTTCTCTCCGGTCAGGACGTAAGACGCTTCCACCTGCCAAGAGCGGAACGCCACGTTGCGGCGGACCGCGTTTTTCTGAAACTCTTCTTCGGCTACCGTATATTCCGCCAGTAGACCAAACGGACCCAGATAGTAGTAAGCCTGCGGCGCCAGCACCGTCCGGTGGCCAGCGGAAATCACCCCCGAACTAAAAGTGAAAAAGGTGTTCTGCCCCGCTGTCTTATAGGCGGGAAGGCCTACTCCGTCTGTGTTACCCCCCTCGGCTGCCACGCCGAACCCGAGGCCGCTCAGCACATTCTGACGGCCAGAGGCAAAGGGCGTAGCGAAGAGGCGGGCCGCGTAACTACGGTGGCCGCTGGGCGAAACATCGCTCAGAGAATTATCCGGTACCCCGTTGAACACGCCAACCTGATACCCGAGACGGCGTGAGATTAAATCGCCGGAGAGCTGAAAGCCGATATCGCGGCTTGGCGCCAGAAGCGTGGGTAAACCACGTTCGATAAAAGTTCCGTCGTCATCCGACTGCAGCCGTTCCAACCCTACGGGCGGCTTAAACTTTCCCACCCGGATGGAAAAACGAGGGATGTAATTCAGCTGCACGTAGGCATCGGAAACAACTACGGTGCCCTGACCAAAGTCCGGTCGGATGTAGTAGTCGATTTTCTTATAGAGGGTTCCCGAAAGCGTGGGGCGAATCCGGCGCAGCAAAATCTGATCGTTCAGGGGACCGCTACCGGTACCAGTAAAAGTCCGAATATCGGCCTGCAGGTCCGCGCCAATCTTCAGCGTGTAATCTCCATCTGTCGAACGAATGACAAATCCACCCGGACCGGCGGTTACGATCCCTGCGTTGCTCGTCTCACTGGCCCGGCCAGCGTCGGCCGCAGGTTTGGCTGGTTTTGCCGAGGCGGGCTGAGAACGGGCCTCAGCAGCGGCCAGACGGCGATCCAGTTCTTCAATCTTTCGCTGCAATTCAACAATCTTGTCCTGTTCGGACGTCTGCTGCGCGTGGATGGCTGGCGTTAAAGCTGAACCAAACGAAGCCAGTATGAACGCAAGTCTTTTTAATCCCAAAACATACCCCTGATGTCAAGATTTAACTACTAAGTAGATAGACTATTGTACGTATGCAAAATGTCAATGTCAATCATCTCCATCGAGAATGGTACATTAGCGTATGTGGAAATACTTGCTGGCTTTCTGATCTCCCTCGCCATCGGCATTACGGGTGTCGGAGCCGGCAGTATCACCGCGCCGATCCTGATCCTGTTTTTCCATCAATCGGCAACTGATGCCGTTACTACCGCCCTCGTCTTCGGCACGGTAATAAAACTTATAGCCACTCCTATTTACATGTCCCGGGGTCATGTAAATTTCCGGGTGCTGAAGTTTCTGGCGCTCGGTGGCTTACCGGCAGTGGTGATAGGAAGCTTCGCGCTGAGTTCTCTCGACCAGAAGGCGCTGAGCCGTCCCGTTCTTCTTATCGTGGGCCTGACGGTCCTGACGACAGCAGCGGGAACTCTGTGGCGCAGCCTCACCCCGCAAATCGCAGCGAAACCAGTGGCATTGAAATGGCTGCCGTGGATCGTAGCGCCGATTGGATTCGAAGTAGGTTTCTCATCCGCGGGCGCCGGGGCGCTGGGGACCATCGTGCTGATGCGTTTTACCTCTCTGATCCCGGCCGAAGTGGTCGGAACCGACCTGGCGTTCGGACTTCTGCTGTCCATTTTCGCCGGTGGAATTCACGCGAGCATGACGGGCATCCCCTGGGGCGTACTCGGAAAGCTGCTGCTGGGCGGCATCCCGGCTGTGTTGCTCGGGACGCAGTTGATTTCGGTGGTATCGCCGCGTAAGATGCGGCTCGTTCTCTGCCTCTGGCTGGTTTATATAGGCGGCCAGCTATCGTGGCGCGGCATCCATCCATCGCAGGATGCGAAGCCGGCGTCCGCGACTGCGTTCAGAAAATAGACAGTTCAGCTGGCATCCGGCTGCCCGGGAATGAACCGGTAGCCGATGCCCCGCACTGTCAGCAGATGTTGGGGCTTAGTCGGATCTTCCTCAATATACCGGCGCAGCCGCACGATGAAGTTGTCGATAGCCCGCGTATCGGTGTCCTCATGCAGGCCCCAGACCTCTTCCAGCATGGTCTTTCGCGATACCGGCTTGCCTTCGTGCCGGATCAGGTAGCGCAGAACGTTCATCTCCATCAGAGTGAGCGGGAATATCTGGTCGCGAACGTGAAGCTCCAGCAGATCGAAGTAGACCGATTTATCGCCGAAAACAAAAATACTGGGAGACGAGACACGCTTTTCCTCGGCGGGAGCAACTGGAGTTTCCTGCTGGGACCGGCGCAGCCATTCGCGACGCCGCAGCAGCCCCTGAATCCGGGCGATCAGGATGGTCAGATCGAACGGCTTGGTCAGGTAATCGTCGGCGCCCGCGGCGAAGCCCTGCAGTACATCGTCGGAGTGGCCCCGGGCGGTCAGGACCAGGGTAGGCACGAACTGGCCCGCCTGACGCATTTCCAGAACCACCGCGAATCCGCTCTTGCCGGGCAACATGACATCGAGCACAACGATGTCGAAGGTTTCGCCCCGGCCAAGCAGCAGGTCAAGCGCCGCTTCGCCGGTTTCAACCACCTCGACCGTGTAGCCCTCGGCTTCCAGATTGAAGCGCAGCCCTTCGGCCAGATGTTTTTCATCTTCAACAACGAGAATGCGGCTCATCGCGTAATCGGAAACTGAAGCATGAAAGTACTCCCCTGGCCGGGCCCGGCGCTTTCGGCCCATGCCCTGCCTCCGTGGCGTTTGGCTACGGAGCGCACAATGTACAAGCCCAGCCCGGTGCCCTTGATACGTGTCGTCAGGGGATTGTGGATGCGGTAGAAACGCTTAAAAATACGCTTCAACTCGGGGCCGGGAATGCCGGCGCCGGAATCTTTTACCCGCACTTCCGCGAAGCGGCCATCGGTTTCGTAAGCCGTGACTTCGATGCTCATATTCCCGGTCCCCGAGTATTTGACGGCGTTGTCGATGAGGTTGGAAACGGCCGCGTGTATCTCGTCATAATCGCCGAGGATGGGCAGCGCGGGACCCGGCTTGTAGGTCAAAGAATCGGGAGCAAGGTTGTGCAGGATGCGCGCCCGGGAGACGCATTCGGAAACCGTCTCGTCGAGCCGCATGGAGGCAAGATGAGGCTTGCGGCTGGCGGCGCCCACGCGACCGGTACGCAGGATCTGTTCGATGGTACCCAGCAAACGGTCACTGTCGGAAAGAATGATGCCGTAGAACTCATTGCGCTTTTGCTCGTCCACCGCGCGCGTTTTCAGAGTTTCGACGTAGAGACGGATGGAGGCAACGGGGGTTTTCAGCTCATGCGTGACCGCGTTGATGAACGCATCATGCTGTTCATTGCGGCGGATTTCCCGTACCAGAAAGATCGTGTTCAGGACTACGCCCGCGATGATCAGGGCGAGCAGCAGTATGCCGAGGAAAAGGAGGATGCCGGATCGCCACTGCAGTACCACCCATCCGACATAAAGCAGGATGATGACAAGGGTCAGGCTCGCGCCAAGGGCGATGAAGAAGGCGATGGACTTCCTGCGTTCGTTCCCGACCATGGTCCCAGCTTACCCGCTCGCCGGGGTTGAAATTCGGGGATGAAGTATCGCCGGATCGCTAAGCGGCTTCGCGCTCGGTTATCCGAGCATCCAGCTTCGCGACTTTGAGATCGCTGACGAGTCCCACCCGCTTCAGGATATTGACTAGAATCCACGAGTGATCGATCTCATACCAGGCCAGCCCGTGGCGAATGGACGTGGGGTGGGCGTGGTGGTTGTTGTGCCAGCCTTCGCCGAAAGTGAGCGCCGCGACCCACCAGTTGTTGCGCGAATCGTCGCGCGTGGCAAACCGCCGGCGTCCCCACATGTGGGTGGCGGAATTGACGAGCCATGTGGCGTGGAGCCCGAACACGACACGTACGCAGATGCCCCAGAGCATCAAAGGCAGACCGCCGATGGCCAGCAGGATCACGCCGAGCACGACCATGGGAACCCAGTGCCAGTTGTTCAGTTCCACATAGAAGCGATGTTTGGCGAGGTCTGGCGCGTACTTCGACATCAGCTTCGTATTGTTGTGGTTGCCCTCACCGAAAATGATCCAGCCCATGTGGGCCCAGAAGAAGCCCTCGTGGCGGGGGGAATGCGGATCGCCTGGCTGGTCCGATTTCTGGTGATGAATACGGTGTACCGCGACCCAGAAAATCGGGCCGCCTTCGAGGCTGAGCGTGCCGCAGACGGCGAAGAAATATTCAAGCCACAGCGGACATTTGTAGCCGCGGTGGGTGTGCAGCCGGTGATAACCCATGCTGATTCCGAGGCCTGTGGCGACCCAGTACAGGAAAACGGAGATCCAGAAACTGCGCCAGCTGAACATGAACAGGGCCGCGAGGGCGCCGATGTGAAAAAGGCCCACCGCAATCGTGGTAGGCCAATTGAGACCGTCGCGCCGGGGAAGACTGAAGATGTCCGCGCCACCCTGGGAGTCTGAATTGAGCATGCAATTGCAGGCTAGCAGGGTTGGCGGGGGTTATTTGTAAGACTTCTGTCGCTAACCGTGGTTAACCAATGGCTTTTAACCCTTAACTACTTCAAAATGAGGCCGCAAGCGATGCGATCGCCTGCGTTGCCGGAGGGGTCGGTCTTGAGATCGTCGGCCTTGGCGTGAATCATGAGAGCGGTACCGCCGTTGGCAAATACGGAATGGTCGCCGTCCGTAAACGTGACTCTGGGATCGTCGACAGTCACTTTAGCTGTGCCATTCGCTTTGACCGTGAAGTTTTTCATGTCGCCCGCGTGGGGTCCTTCGGGATTTTCCAGCCCGTGGTGCTTCATGTCGGGATTAAAGTGACCCCCGGCCGTGGTGAACTTCGGCCCTTCGCACTTCGCCGCCTGATGGATGTGAACGGCGTGCTCGCCGGGGGGCAGATTCCTGAGATTGAGAGCGATTTTGACCCCCGGACTTTTGGGGGAAACCTTCGCCGTACCAACATCCTTACCCTCGGCATCCTTCAGGGACACCACGACTGGTTTGGTGGCGGCGTAAACCGTTGCGCCCGCAAGCCCTGCCAACACCAAGGCAATCGTTCTGCTGATCATAAATTACCTCCTTACGCATACTCGCACAATGTAAGGTTGGGTAAACTACCGGCCGCGAGGCATTTGCGCCGGAGCGGGCCGGGGGGCTGGCGCAGGCCCCGAAGTACCGGCTGCCGACGCCGCACCGTTGACCGGCTCCGGTTTCGGATCTGCCCTGATCAACCCAAGCGATTTGCGCAGTTCGAGGTCGATGCTCTGCCGGATGTCCGCATTGTCTTTCAGGAACTGCCGCGCATTCTCGCGCCCCTGGCCGATCCGCTCCGTCTTATAGCTGAACCACGAACCGCTCTTCTCGATCACGTTCTGCTGCACGCCCATATCGATCATCTCGCCTTCTTTCGAGATGCCTTCGCCGTACACGATATCGAATTCCGCCTCCCGGAACGGGGATGCCAGCTTATTCTTAACGACCTTTATTTTGGTGCGATTGCCCACCACCGCATCGCCGTCTTTGATGGCCGCAATGCGCCGGATGTCCAGGCGCACCGAGGAATAGAATTTCAGCGCGCGTCCGCCGGTGGTGGTTTCCGGGCTGCCGAACATGACGCCGATTTTTTCGCGAATCTGATTAATGAAGATCAGGCAGGTCTTCGATTTCGATACTACGCCCGTGAGTTTCCGCAGCGCCTGCGACATCAGCCGGGCCTGCAGGCCCATATGCGAATCGCCCATTTCGCCATCGAGTTCGGCTTTGGGAACCAGCGCGGCCACTGAATCGACCACAAGGACGTCGATGGAACCCGAGGCAATGAGCGCCGCCGTTATTTCGAGCGCCTGCTCGCCATAATCCGGCTGTGAAACCAGGAGATTATCGACATCGACGCCCAGCTTGCGCGCATAGAGCGGATCGAGAGCATGCTCCACGTCGATAAACGCGGCCATGCCTCCCTTCTTCTGCGATTCGGCAATCACCTGCAACGCAATCGTCGTCTTACCGGAAGACTCAGGCCCATAGATTTCACATATGCGGCCCCGGGGGAAGCCGCCCGTACCCAGCGCGGCATCAAGGGCAATCGAACCCGTGGATATCACCGACACCGGGACAATCGCATCTTTCGCCCCCAGGCGCAGAATGGAACCTTTGCCAAATTGTTTTTCAATCTGACCGAGTGTTTGTTCCAGTGCGCGTGCGCGTTCTTTTTCGTCCATGGATGCGGCTCCTGATTTACGGTTTTTGCTCAGCGGCTGGCGCGAACAAAAGGCGAAAGTTATGTTTTTAGTATAGCAGTGAATTCCGCTATTCAACCCGGTAATTTGGCGCTTCTTTGGTAATGATCACATCATGCACGTGGCTTTCCCGCCACCCCGCGGGAGAGACGCGGATGAAGCGCGCTTCCTGCTGCAACTGTTCGATGGTGCGGCATCCGCAATAACCCATGCCCGCCTTCAGGCCGCCTACGAGCTGATAAACCAGGTCGGCGAGCGAACCCTTGGAAACCACGCGCCCTTCGATGCCTTCAGGCACCAGCTTTTGCGTGGGGTCCAGCGAGTAGCGATCGGTACTGCCGGACGCCATGGCGCCCAGAGACCCCATGCCACGATAAGTCTTGAATGTGCGCCCCTGATACAGGATGGTTTCGCCTGGGCTCTCGTCGGTGCCGGCGAGCAGACTGCCGATCATCACGCAATCGGCGCCGGCGGCAATCGCTTTAGTGACATCGCCTGAGAATTTGATGCCCCCGTCGGCGATCAGCGGTATATTCGCTTCTTTCGTCGCGCGGCTGCATTCGGAGATGGCGGTGAGCTGCGGAATGCCGGCGCCCGAAACGATGCGGGTGGTGCAGATGGATCCGGGCCCGATTCCCACTTTGATCCCATCCACTCCGAGCCCGATCAGTTCGCGCGCCGCTTCGTAAGTTCCGATGTTACCCACAATCAACTGCACATCCGGAAACGATTTCTTCACGGCCTGGACGGCCTGAATCACCCGGAGGCTGTGGGCATGCGCGGTGTCGATCGCCAGCACATCCACTTTGCGGCGTACGAGTTCCTGTGCCCTTTCGAGAAAATCGCCGGTGGCGCCAATCGCAGCTCCAACGCGCAACCGCCCCTGTTCATCCTTCGCGGAGTTCGGATATTTCAGTTTTTTCTGGATGTCTTTAACGGTGATCAGCCCTTTGAGGTAGTACTGGTCGTCTACCACCAGAAGCTTCTCGACGCGGTGCCGATGCAGAATTTCCTCGGCTTCATCGAGCGTTGTGCCTACCGCCACTGTGATGAGATTGTCTTTCGTCATCACATCCGAAATCGGCATGTCGAAACGCGATTCAAACCGAAGGTCGCGGTTCGTCAGAATGCCCACCAGCTTGCCCGACTGCGTAACGGGCACGCCGGAAATTCGATAGCGCTCCATCAGGGCGAGGGCATCGGAAATCCTTTTGTCGGGCCCGATTGTGATCGGGTCTACGATCATTCCGCTCTCACTGCGCTTGACGCGGTCGACCTCCTCCGCCTGGCGGTCGACCGGCATGTTCCGGTGAATGAAGCCAACGCCTCCCTGCTGCGCGAGCGCTATTGCCAGGTGAGACTCGGTGACGGTGTCCATGGCCGCGCTCACGATCGGAACGTTGAGCGGAATAGCGCGAGTCAGTCTGGTTCGCGTGTCCGCCTCAGCGGGAAGCACTTCGCTGCGGGCGGGTAAAAGAAGCACATCATCGAAGGTGAGACCCTCGGGAATCGAGTGCTGGATCATCGGGTGTGAATTCAGTGTAACGTGGCGCTTTCCCGTGTGGACCGGCGGCCGTACCAGGCGTCCTGTTCTTCCCGTTCAGTCGTCCCGCAACGCAGTTTAGCGGAAGGCTCCCAGCAGGTAGGCGATAAGCAGAATGACTAAAATTGTGCTGAGTCCGATGCCCGCGCCGCCGCTGGCGCCCCACCTGCTGTGGCCGTAAAAGCCTCCGCCGCCGCCAAGCAGAAGAATCAGGAGAATAATGATGATGAGCATGGCGATTACCGGCCCGCGCTCTTCAGCTTCCGGCCCTGTTCAATCATTCGATCCCCGGCCTTCGACGCGATATCTTTGGCTTTTGCTTTGGCGATCTCGCCAGCTTCCTGGCTCTTCGCCGTCAGATTGTCAGTGGCTGTTTTAAGGCGTGCCGCCGCTTTGTCGATGCCGTTCTTTACGTCCTTCTTGTCAAAGCTCATAATGTATCTCCAGTTACATGCCTTGCAAGTTCCTCGCCATTACATGAATTTCTTGATATAGGCATCCCGCGGTAAGCCGGCCCCGATGGCGCGTTTCCGCAACGCTTCCGCTTCCGGTTCGGAAAGATCGTGGCCCAGCACGACGATGAAGCGCGCCTTCTCGCCCCCCGGCTCAAGGATCGCAACTTTGAACGCGGGCCATTTTCGCGCCATGGAGTTCATGCGCTTCGCGGCGGCTTCTCGCGATCCGTAAGCGGCCACGATGACTGCCCAGCCATTCGCTTTGCGTCCCGCTGCGCGCGGGGCTGGAGTCCGGGGGGCGGTCTCGACCGGCGCAGCCGGAAGCCGCGCGGGAAGCGGGGCAACTTCTTTCGCGCCGGGAGGCTCGGTCAAAGCGGGCGCCGCCGCCACGAGACCGCTGCCTGCGCCGCTGGTGGAACCGTTCCGAGACGCACCGCTGAATTTCCCAGAGACCGCAAGGTAAGCCACGATCAGCAGCACGACCGCAAGCGCCGCGTAGACCCACTGCGGCACGCCGCCTGACGGAGCTCCAGCGGCCACGGTATCGCCGTGGCTTACAGATGTGCCATGGCGCTGCAGGGAAGGCTCGCTGGCTTCCGCTTTGGCTTTGTCGTTGGCTTCGACGCGCTGCGAAGGCGCATAAAGACGCTTCTCGATTTCCTGCACGGTCCAGCGCTGCCGCGGATCGGGATCGAGGGAATGCATTGCTATGTCCGAAAACATTGGCGAGAGTTTCCCGGCCCACTGTTCCGGACCACTCGGGCGCCTTTGGGTCAAAGCTTCCACGATGAGGGCGCCGAGCGCACGCACATCTTCCGCGACCGTCTCCACCTCGTCCAGAAGAGCCGCGCTGTCGGTCGAGAGCTTCAGCTTATCCCCAGCCGCCATGACATTGGAAGGCTTCAGGCTCCCGTGCGCGTAACCGTTCTTATGGAGATAAGCGAGGGCCGAAAGGGTGGGGCCCAGCATCTCGCTTGTCTCTTCTTCCGAAAGCGCCCTTTCCGCGAGCACGCCCGCGAGTGATTCATCGGCCCGCTCCATCTTCACCCAGGCGATGGGAGTCCCGTTCAGCACGCATTGTCCGGCGCCATAGACGCGCAGCAGATTGGGGTGCGAAAACTTCATCGCCTCCTTCCAGCGCTCCGCCTGCCGGATGCCCTCCTCAGGGTCGAGTTCGCGTATGCGAAGCACCGCGGGCGCGCCATCGTCACCCGGATCGGTTTCATAGATTACCGAACGTACGGACCGGCGCATAACCGCTCCGAGCCTGTATAGGCCGTCGACTAATTCCTCGGTGGGAGTGAGGGACTCATTCGCCATTCGTCACCGCCTTTGCGGACGGCGCAAGCGCAGTCGCGGACAAACCGGCCGGAATAAGGGAACTGTGCAGTGGCATGAGAACGCAGGACAAAATCAGAACCTCCATAAAAAAACGATTAAACGACAGCATTTTAAAGCCAACCGCGGCCCGTTGCGTGTTCCGAAAACAATCGCAGGCGGGCAGGAATTTTCTTCAGCCGCAGATGTTATTCAGATTCGGCCAGCAGTTAAAGCGCCAAGGTGCCACTTCAGACCACGGCGGATGGAGAGGAAGCGGGCGCGGAGCGCCATTACTCTATTCTGGCAGGGCGATGCCGGAGTTGGCGGTCAGGGCGCGGGAGCGAATGAGACCGCCGAGAGCCCGATCCCGACAGCTACGAGGAAAATCATCATCCACACGCGCATCCTGACACCGGACTGGGCGGAATTGAACTCGCGCCACAGCAGCAGCCCGCACAGGGCCGCAATCACGATGGCTCCCTGCGGTATCCCGTAAGCGATCGGGGCGGCGATGGCGGCGGGAGGCTCCAGTTTCGCCACAATGAGGCTCGCGAGCATACCGCCGTAGAAGAGAATGCCGCCCAGCAGGCCCAGCGCGTGCAGGCTCAGCCTGGCGCGAAAATATTCCGCGATATCGATCGGCTCGCCCTGCACTGGCAGATTCATGAAGAACAGGTTGAAAACAAATGTGGTGAAGAGAATGCCGAGCGCGAAGACTACGCCGACCGAGTAAGGGCCAAGACCGTTCTCGCCAGCCCGGGCAATCTGAAGCACAGGAGCGAAAGATCCCAGAAGCACCCCCCCCGCAAGACTGAGGGCAATGCTCTTGCCGCTGGATTTCTTAAGGGGTTTGGTTTTCGGGGAATTGCCCCTGTCCGGCGCAGGCGCTACAGGCGCGGCAGCGGAGACACTCGATGCTTTTGCCGTCAGGACTCCCAGAAAGATAGCGCCCAGCAGGACAATCGCGCCCGTGAAAAGGAAGGCAGGGTTCCCGCCCGGATTCAGCGCGAAATTCCAGAAACCCGCGACGATGACCGCCAGACCCATCGCCAGCGGAAACGCAATGGACATGCCCGCAATCGAGATCGCGGCCACCATCAGCATATTGCCGAGGTTGAAGATCCCGCCGGCGACAAAGCCAAAAAGCTCCTGCCGTTTTCCCGCCAGGCGAATGTCGTCGAGAAATGAAAATCCGTCGAAACCGAGGCTGCCGGCCGTCAGCGCGAGCACGAGCGCGGCGATCAGGACGCCGAGGGCGAAATCGAAATAAAACAATTCAAAACGCCACTTTTGGCTGGCAGATTTAAATGTATTGGCCCACAGGCCCGAGCAGAGCAGGCCGAAAATGAGCAGGAGATAGACGGTGACGTGGCTGGCCGGCAGAATCATTTAGGTTCTTAACGTACACCGCGTGTCGGCTCTGGGTCAAGGAGTGGGTCAAGGAGTGGGCAGGGGGGAATCTGCCCATTTGAATAGTAATAGAGGCCGAACAGAACACCTCTGGGGAGTGGCGGAGCGCAACGGGGATGCCTGGCCAGCCATAAAGGCCGGGCGGACGCGAGTTTGTCGAAGGATGGAAAAGTGGCAAACTGAAACCAAACGAAGCCGAGTCCGGCGATAAGCGCTGTCGCTGGAAACGCCCGGGCCGGCGCGAATCGCGCCAGAGCCAGGCCGGCGAGTCCCGCGGCCAGCAGGCAGGCCACGGTCCGTTCGGCTGGCATGCTGAACACCCGGCCGTGGCCTGCCATCACGGCGGGGGCAAAGAGCGCAATGGCGGGCAGCAGACCCAGCAGCATCAGGCATGGAATCAGAACGAACCCGGTTCGTTTGGCGCGCGAAAGACCGAGCCCCAGCAATGCAAAAACGGCGGGAAGCAGAGGCATCAGGTAGCCGTAAAGTTTATTGACTGAAACGGAGAAAAAAACGAACCCGAATCCGACCACTGCGGCGAGAACCCGCACCCGCGCGTCCCGTCTGAGGTCTTTGGGAAAAGCGATCGATGGAAACGCCAGCAGGGGGAACCAGGGATAGAGCAGAACTAACAGAGCCGGTATATAAAACCAAAGAGGCTGCACGTGCTGAAGGGCAGTGGAGGTAAAGCGGCCGAGTTGTTGCTCCAGAAAAAACACGCGCAGGAAATCCTTACCGTTGCGCAGGGTGACCATGATGTACCACGGCAGCGCAAAAACCGAAAAAGCCAGCAAGGGCGCAGGCCGCAGCCAATCCCGCAAGCGTTTCCAGTGCCCCCCGAATAACGGCACGGCGACAACGGGCAGGAACAGGACCAGCGGGACCAGCCCCTTGGCAAGCGTGGCGACTCCGAGACAGGCGGCGGCCGCGGGGAGCTGCGCGCGGTCATTCCGCCCCACCCAACCGAGAGACAGCAGCACGGCTGCGGAGAAAAACGCGGCCATGGGAACATCGGTGACCGCTACGTGGCTGTAAGCCAGCCACCCCGCGCTGGTGGCGAGCATGGCGGTCGCGCACGACGCGGCTTTGCGGCCCCATTCAAGATCCAGACGAACCCAGAAGAAGCAAAGGAATGCGACGCTCAGCAAGGCGAGTGGCAGGCGCGGCGCGAGGTCGGGGCCGAGCCCGAGCCGAAACCCCGCGGCGGTCATCCAGTAAAGCAATGCCGGTTTCTCGAACCATGCATGGCCCCAGAGGCGGGGCGTGATCCAGTCGCCGGACCGAGCCATGGCGCGCCCGATATCGGCGTAACGCGGTTCGTCGGGCTGCACCATACCCATGCCTGTGAGGTCGGTCAGATAGAGCGCGCACACAAGGAGTACAGCCAGCGCCGCCGCAGAGCGCCGCAATGTGGGAGAAAACGTCAAAGACGATTATCAACCTGGCGTGCCTTCCAAAATCAAAGCGACTGTTCCGCAACATCGGGGGCGCGATAAGATCGGAATTGCTGCGCTCCTGTCCTGCCCTGCCTGTATTCCCCAGCCTTCTGATTTGCGCCACCGCTTTTTACGCTCTGCTGCCTGGGCAGACCCTGGCCGCGCAGACGCACAGGCCGCCCGCGCATAAGCTGGTGGTGATTTGCGTGGCGGGGCTCGACGAGCGCTTTTTGAGCGAACCTCCCACGCGGCTCAAAATCCCGAACATCCGCAAGCTGATGCGGGAGGGCTCGGCTGCAAGCGGGGTGGTCGGCGTGGCGCCCTCGGAGACGCGGGATTCGCAAGTTTCGATCATGACAGGCGTGCCACCCTCGGAAGAGAACTCATCCACCCTGACTTTGTGGCAGGAGGCCGCCAGGGACCGTCTCCGCGTTGCCTCGGTTTATTGGCCAGGCACAGGCGGCGCCGAAATTCTATACGATTTCCCGGCGGTGCGTGAGCGAGGCAAAGGCCAGAACATCTCTTTCGATGAAGTTGCGCAAAAGTCAACGCCCGCCGGCCTTGCGGATCGCATTGAAAAAATATCTCCCGGTTTCGAGAAGGAGCTGTGGGACGACAGTTCCGCCGTGCGCGCCGCGGTTTTTCTGCTGCAGGAAGAAAGACCCGATCTGTTGCTTGTGGGCCTTTCGGACGTGGACTCCGAACAGCGGGAAACGGGCGCGCAGAGCACCTACGCCCGTGACATGCTGGAAAACGACGACGAACTGATTGGACAGGTTCTGGCCGCCCTTCCGCGGGGAACTATCGTCGCCCTCGTTTCCGGACACGGGTTTGAGAATGAGAATTTCATCGTGCGTCCGCGCGTTTTGCTGAAAGAGAGCGGGAAGCCTGAAAGCGCGGTGGAGGTACAGGATGGGCTGATCGGCACAGCGGATCGCAATGTTGCGGACCGATTGCGCAAGCTACTCGCCGATGGACACCGCCACGGGTTGGCGCGCGAGATTCCAATGGCGCAGGTCAAAGCCAAAGCCCCTGGGCTGGCCCGGTGGGTCGGTGCTTTCGATACGCAGCAGAATTACGTAGCCAGCGCCGAAGAGAGCGGTCCGGCGCTGGGACCGGGCACACATCTCGGAGTGAGCGGTCTGTGGCCTACGCGTCCAGGTTACCGCTCCGTGTTGATAATCGCGGGCGAGGGTGTTCTTTCCCGAAAGCTGGGCGAGGTCGACCTGCTGCAGATCGCGCCGACGCTGGCCGATATCCTCGGCGTGGCGATGCCTCAGGCGCAGGCGAAATCGCTGTGGAGAACGATTTCCCGCTGAGTTAAAGCGGATTCCGACGCTATCATAGAAATTCCAGTGGCAGGAGTCTATATTTCGTGGCCGTTTTGCGCCCAGAAATGCACGTATTGCAACTTCGCTTCGGGCGTTCTGCCGCGTGAACTGGAAGCGCGGTACGTCGATGCGCTGGTGAAAGAGATTTCAGCGCACGCATGGCAGTGGCGTCCGGAGACGGTTTATCTGGGGGGCGGCACTCCGAGTGGCATGGAAACCGCGCATCTTGAAAAACTGCTTGGGGCATTATCGGGACCCTGGAGGGAAGCCACTATGGAAGCGGCGCCCGGCTCTCTCACGGCCGAACGGCTCGGGGCATGGAAGCGCGCAGGCATAGACCGCGTCAGTCTGGGTGTGCAGTCGTTCAACCGGCAGGAACTGGCGCGCACCGGCCGTAAACATACCGCCGAAACTGTGGCGCGGGATGTAGCGCTGCTCTGCGCGCACGGCTTTCACAATTTCAATATCGATCTGATTGCCGGATTGCCTGGCCAGACGGAAGCCAGCTGGTCCGAATCCCTGGAATCGACGATCGCGCTCGAGCCGCCGCACGTTTCGGTTTACATGCTGGAGGTGGATGACGAGAGCCGGCTTGGAAACGAAATCCTGCTGGGAGGCAAGCGTTACGGCGCAGGCGACGTGCCGTCGGAAGACCGCATCGGCGATTTCTACGAAACCGCGGTCGAAGAACTGAGCATCCACGGCATCCATCGTTATGAGATCTCGAACTTCGCCCGGCCGGGAGCGGAATCGATTCACAATCTGAAGTACTGGAAACGCGAACCGTACGCCGGTTTCGGCGCGGACGCGCATTCGTTTGACAGCAAAGTGCGCCGGCAGAACGTCGAATCGGCTCGCGAATACGTGGAGCGTTCGGAGCGGGCGCAATCTGTGCGGTGTGAAGAATCGACGCCGGACGCGGGGGAAGAGAAGTTCTTCGTGGGGCTTCGTCTTACCGAAGGCGTCAGTGCCGATACAGCCGACTGGCAGCGTTTCGGCCCGACGCTCGAACGCTTTCTCGCCACGGGCATGATGGAGCGCGCCGGGGGCAGACTCCGCCTGACGCCACGCGGCGTCATGGTATCGAACGAAATCTTTCAGGAATTCATATCTGTCACGGCGCCGTAATCCCGCTGTAAATCGATTGTAAAAAGCCGCTGCTAACCTCCTTCTTACTCCAAAGAAAAGAGGAAAGCTGTGAAAGAAAGATCATTCCCGCGGACGTGTGCCTATACGTTCGCCACTGCCGCTTTATTGTTGTTGTCCGGCGCCGCCATGCACGCTGCGCCCGATGCGCAGACCGACAATGCAGCCACCCTGACGGGCACGGTTCTGGATCAGGCGGGCAAGGCTGTACAGGGCGCCAATATAGTCGCGAGGAACCAGGCTTCCGGGGTTACGGGCGCCGCCCAGAGCGATGCGACAGGACGCTTTTCCTTGCCCGGTCTGGCTGCCGGAGCTTATACCGTCGACACTATCGCTGACGGCTTTGCGCGAAATATACGCACCAACGTGCAGTTCGGCCCGGCGGGTTCGCAGGATATCTCCATTACGCTTTTCGTCGATTCCGTTTCTCAGTCTGTCACCGTGCAGGAGCCGTTCTCGCTGGCAGCCGAAGCGGCCCCTTTCGGAAACACGCTGGACGCAACCTCCGCCAGAACGGAGATCGGCACCGCCTTCATCAGGAACTTCGTATCCCCCATAGCCGACTTTTCCGAAGTGGTGAACCTCGCGCCAGGCACGTTCAGCCTCAACCCGAACGGCGTGGGGCTGGGACAGGGCAAGACTTTCTTCCGTGGCTTTCAGGACGGGCAATACACGATGACGTTCGACGGCATTCCTTTCGAAGACACCAACAGCCCCACGCATCATTCCTGGGCCAGTTTTCCCTCGCAGTGGATCAGTTCCACGGATTTCAACCGCAGTCCGGGCCAGGCTTCGGACTTCGGCCCCACGAACTTCGGCGGCTCGATCAACCTGAAGTCGCCGGAGCTGCAGGCCGACCCCGACATCCGGGGCACGGTGTCGTATGGGTCGTTCAATACCCGGCTGTATCAACTGGACTTCGATTCCGGGCTATTCGGTCCGGGCAGGAAGAACGCGGTCTTAGCCGACGTCAACCAGATGACTTCGGACGGCTACCAGACATACAACAAACAGCAGCGCGACGCAGGTTACGCCAAGTTTCAACACCGCTTTTCCGATAAAACAAGCCTGAGCCTGTATGGCGGAGTGGTGGACATCTGGAACAACACGCCGAATACGACCAATCCGACGCGCGCGCAGGTCGCTCAGCACGGCGACAATTACCTGCTGGACGGCACGCCGCTTCTTTCGGACGGCACGCCGGACCCCTATTACTACGGCTACAACACATACCATGTCCAGACCGATTTCGAGTACGCCAATCTCCACTCGGATCTGGGCGACGGCTGGAAATTCGACACCAAGGCCTACACCACGCGGTACTGGAACAAGCAGTTTTACCAAAACGGCTCAACCGTAAATCTGAGCAGCGCCAAACCGAGCGGCGTCGATAAACTGAATGGCTACAGGCACGCGGGCGACACGCTCGTGCTGAGCAAAGAAATGAAGTGGGGCACCTTCCGGACGGGCGCCTGGTATGACTGGACTTACACCGATCGTTACCAGTATCCATCCAATATTCTGACCCATCTGAATACGCCGCTCCCCAACTTTCACGAGCACTTTATTACGCAGACATTTCAGCCGTTCGCCGAATTTGAATGGCATCCCATGCGGAAACTGGTGGTGACCGCGGGCATCAAAGCCGCCGACTACAACATGGCGTTGAATCAATATCAGGACAACGGCAAGACGGTCGGATCCATCGGGGGCGTGGCGTTTACATCGCACAGCATCAACTACAACAACTGGCTGCCGACGCTGACCGCTCGCTACAGCTTGCGCGGGAACTGGTCCGTCTACGGTCAGTTCGCGGAGGGCAGCATCATTCCTCCGAGCGCCGTTTTCGACGTGACTGGCGGGAATGTGCTGACTCCGCCCAAGCCTACTCTGGCGAAAACATATCAGGCGGGCTCGGTTCTGAAATTCAACCGGTGGACGCTCGATCTCGATGCCTATTACGTCCACTTCCAAAACGCCTACACCTCCTATTTCGATCTTCCGTCGCAGGAAACGGTCTTCGTCGCCACGGGACCGAGTAATACGAAAGGTGTGGAAGCCGAAAGCACCGTCGTACTGGGCCATGGGTTCAGCGTCTATGGCAATGCTTCCTTCGGGTCCGCCAAATATCAGGGCGGCCGGAACTACCCCAATGGCGGGGAATGGGTGGCGAATACTCCGGATAACATCGAAGCGCTCAGTGTGCTGTGGCAGCACGCCAACTGGGACGTGGGGGTAACCGAAAAGCGGGTAGGCCGCTATTTCAATGATAACGGTTCAGTGCGTCAGGCGGTCACAATCAACCCGTGGAAGCTGACGAACGTTTATGTGAACTACACGGTCAGGAACGCTTCCTATTTTCGCGGAACGAAGATCCAGTTCGCCGTCAACAATCTTGCCAATAGTCATAACATTGTGGGGGTAACCCCCGGAAATCCCGCAACGGCGACTGTTCCCTACGCGGCAAGTCCGAACGACCAGCTGAATTTGCTGTCTGGCCGCAGTCTGTCCATCACAGTAACCGGGGGGTATGCGCCAAGGCGCTGAAGCTTTTCGACGGCCCCTCAATTGTTCCCGAATCCACAAATTATCGATTCTGTAGGACAATGGAGGGGCCACCTTTATGCGCCATTTTGTCCTGGTCCTCGCGGCCTTGTCCCTGATTTCCTGTAACCGGGATCCGAATTACCTCAAACAAAAGTACCTGGATAGCGGAATCAAATACTACGATGGCGGCCGTTATAAAGAGGCGTCCATCATGTTCCGGAAGTCCATTGAGGCCGACCGGAAATTCGGCCCTGGCTATTATCATCTGGCCCTGACCGACCTGAAACAGGGCATCGTCGCCAATGCGGTGCCCGCGTTCCGCCGCGCGCACGAGTTGCTGAAGCCTGGCACTCCGGAGGCCGACGATACCGATCTCAAGCTCTCGGAGATCATCATTATCGCCGCGCAATCGCAGCCCGCCACCAACGACTCCCTGATAAAAGAGGTGCAGACTACGGTTGACGGCCTGCTGAAACGGAATCCCGGCTCGTGGGAGGGCCACAAGCTCAGCGGCGATCTGGCTATGCTGGCCACCGCGAAACTTTACCGCGCGGGACATATGGAAGACGCCAAGAAGCAACTGGGGACGGCCATCGCGGAATACCGCACAGCGCTGACTGCCAAGCCCGGGGACGCCGTAATTACCCTCGCGCTCGGTCGCACTCTGGTGGTGGATGGAGAACCCGGCGAGGCCGAAACTCTGTTCAAAAACATGGTCGATAAAGACAAGACCGGCCTGAATGCCTATTACGAGCTGTTTCGCATTTATTTGACCCAGCGCAGGATACCGGAAGCCGAAGAAATCCTGAAAGCCGCGATTAAGAATAATCCCAAAGATACGCAACTCCGGCTGACTCTCGCGCAGTTCTATTACGGCACGAACAAGCGTACCGAGCTGGTGGGTCTGCTGAACCAGATGAAAGCAAATCTGAAGGAATTTCCCGACGCCTATTTTCAGAGCGGAGATTTCTACCTCCGGGTCAACTCCCCCGACGAAGCCATCAAACAATATGAAGAAGGAATCCAAAAGGACGCCGCGCGGAAAAATCTTTATCTGAAGCATGAGATCGACGCCTACATCCGAAGCGGCAAAACGAACCTCGCTTACGACAAGAATGAACAGATCCTGAAGAACGATCCGAAGGACCCCGACGCCCGCGGACTGCGCGCCACCTTTACGCTGGAGCGCGGCGATGTCAATACCGCGATGGGCGAACTGCAATCCGTGGTGACGGCAAAACCGAATAACTTCGTAGCCCGTTTCAATCTGGGCCGCGCTCACTTTGCGCGCGGGGAATATGAACAGGCGAGACAGGAGTTCGACGCGGCGACCCAGCTTCATCCCGACTACATACCCGCGAGACTTGCACAGATCCAGGTTTCGATGATCCGCGGCGATAACGATGCCGCGCTGCACTACGCCGACGATACGCTCAAGATCGCGCCCGCCAGCATTCAGGCGATGGTGATGAAGGCCGCCGTCCTGCAGCGCCTGCAGCGCTACGACGAGGCGCGCGCGCTGCTGACCCCTGTCCTCGAAAAACAGCCGAAACAGGTGGAGACATTGCTCGAGCTGGGCGTGCTCGATCTCAATCAGCGAAAAAACAAAGAAGCCGAAGAGTATTTTCACCGCGCGTGGGAGGCCGATCCGAACAACCTTCGCGGCCTGCTGGGGGAATCGCGGGCTTACATGCTCGACAACCAGCTGGATAAATCCGTTCAGCTTGTTGAAGCGGAAGCGCGGAAGAATCCCGCGAATGCCGACCTGCAGCGCGAACTGGGCAACACGGAAATGACCGCCGGTCAATACGACAGGGCTATCGCCACTTACCAGAGTCTGATGGCGAGAGTTTCGGATCCGCGGCAGCAATCCGATCTCTGGAACAAAATCGGCGAATCCTACCTGCGCAAAGGCGATGTCCAGCAAAGTATTAATTCGCTTGAGAAATCACGTCAGGGGCAGCCGAATAATCCGAATATCACGACGAATCTCGGGATGCTCTACGAGATGCAGAGCAAGACCGATATTGCGCGCAAGTATTACGAGATGTCCATCAAGAACGACCCGAACAGTCCGCTGGCGCTGAACAATCTCGCGTATCTGATTACACAAACCAACGGAGACCTCGACCAGGCGCTGACATACGCCACGCGCGCGAAGCAGAGACTTCCCGAACACGCCGAGGTGAACGATACGCTCGGCTGGATCTATCTGAAGAAGAATCTCACCGACAACGCGATCGATACGTTCAGGACGCTGGTGGTCAAAGCGCCGCAGAACCCGACCTATCACTACCACTACGCCATGGCGCTGCTGCAGAAAGGCGACCGGGAAAGCGCGAAGAAAGAATGCCAGTCGGCGCTTGCGGATAAGCCGAACAAGCAGCAGGAAAACGAGATCAGGCAGCTGATGGCCAAAGCCGGCTAACGTCCGCGAACGGCGATGTAAAAGTCCGCACGGGGTCCCTTTATACTGAAACCGGCATGGGTCTGCTCCAGATCGACCCCGACGGGCTGTGGTGCGAGGCAGGCGGATTCCACGTCGATCCCTGGGGCGCAGTGCCGCGGGCACTGATTACCCACGGGCATTCGGATCATGCCAGAACCGGCTCGGATGCATACCTCTGCTCCGACTTGTGCGCCCCCGTCCTGCGGGAAAGACTCGGGCCCGATATTCGGCTGGAAAGCTTACCGTATGGGGAGCCGCTGCGGATGGGGCCGGTCACCGTTTCGTTTCACCCGGCCGGGCACGTCCTGGGTTCGGCACAAATCCGCGTCGAGCATCGCGGCGAAGTCTGGGTTGTATCCGGCGATTACAAGCTGACGCGGGACACCACCTGCACGCCCTTCGAACCGGTCCGCTGCCAGACGTTCGTGACGGAATCGACTTTCGGGCTGCCCATCTATCGCTGGCCGGAGCAGGGTGTCGTGATGGCTTCGATAAGCGAGTGGTGGCGCGCCAATCGCGAGCGGGGCAAGTGCAGCGTGATCTTCGCCTACCCGCTGGGAAAATCGCAGAGCGTCCTGGCCGGAGTCGATCCCGAAAACGGACCCATCTTCTGCCATGGCGCCGTCGAGCGCATGAACCGGGTATACCGCGCGTCTGGCGTTGCGCTGCCCCCGACTCTATGGCCCGGCGATACAGCCAGGGGTTTTGACTGGACGCGCGCCCTGATCGTCGCGCCGCCTTCGGCCCAGGGGTCGCCATGGATGAAGCGCTTCGGTTCCGTTTCCACGGCCTTCGTGTCGGGCTGGATGAGAATTCGTGGCACCCGCCGGCGCAAGTCGATCGACCGCGGATTTGTTTTGTCCGACCACGCCGACTGGCCGGGGCTTCAAAAGGCCATACAGGACACGGGCGCGCCACGGGTGCTCGTGACGCACGGCTATCGCGCGCCCATGGTTCGCTGGCTGACCGAGCGTGGACTTGAGGCGGCCGCTCTCGAAACGCGCTTTGAAGGCGAACGCGAAGAGGTGGAAGACGCGGTGACTGAGAGCGAATGAAGGCCTTCGCCCGACTTTACGCCGCCCTTGACGAAACCACGAAGACCAACGAAAAGGTCGGGGCGCTGGGCAGCTATTTCCGCGCCGTTCCGCCGGAGGATGCCATCTGGGCCATTCATTTCCTGATTGGTCGCCGCATCAAAAGACTCATCGAAGTACGCAAACTGGTGGAGTGGGCGATCGCGGAAGCCAGCTCCCCCGAGTGGATCTTCGGAGACTGCTATTCGGCCACAGGCGATCTGGCGGAAACCATTGCGCTTCTGCTGCCGCCACCGGTGGCGACCACCACGGACCGCTCCCTGCGCTACTGGGTGGAAGAGCGCCTGCTGCCTCTGCGCGAATGGAGCGACGAACAGCGCCGTGAATCTCTCTTGGCGGCGTGGCGCGAGATGGATGAGGCGCAGCGCTTCGTCTGGAACAAACTCATCACGGGCGAATTCCGCGTGGGCGTTTCGCAGAGCCTGGTGGTGCGCGGCATTGCGGAGTTCAGCGGCCTGAAAACGGAGGTCGTATCTCATCGCCTGATGGGCGACTGGATTCCCGACGCCGCTTATTACGCGCAATTGATGGCGCAGGAAACCGGCGATACCGACATCAGCCGGCCGTATCCTTTTTTTCTGGCGTACCCGATCGAAGGCGATATCGCGCAACTGGGCGAACCTGCCGACTGGATCGTGGAGTGGAAGTGGGATGGCATTCGTTCCCAGACGATCCGGCGCGGTGGGCGAACGTTCATCTGGTCCCGCGGCGAAGAACTGGTTACAGAGCGGTTCCCCGAGCTGGAAGCGCTCGGCGGGCTCTTACCGGAAGGCACCGCCATCGATGGAGAGATCCTGCCCTGGAAAGACGGCCGGCCTCTGCCCTTCGCCCAGTTGCAGCGTCGCATCGGCAGGAAAGTTCTGGGACCGAAGATTCTCGCGGACGTTCCTGTGGTGTTGCTCGCTTACGACCTGATGGAGTGGCAGGGTGCGGACATCCGCGAACAACCCATCGAACAGCGCCGTGAGCGGCTGGCCACGCTTGCGAACGACCGGCTGATTCTCTCCGTCCCCGTTTCATTCGACACCTGGGAGCAACTGGCGGAAATGCGGCAACACTCGCGCGACCGGCGCGTCGAAGGCTTCATGCTGAAGCGGCGCGGGTCGCCTTATCGAGTCGGGCGCCGCCGGGGCGACTGGTGGAAGTGGAAAATCCAGCCCTATTCCGTGGATTGTGTTCTGATCTACGCCCGGCCAGGCAATGGCAAGCGCGCCAGCCTGCTGACCGACTACACGTTCGGCGTCTGGGATAACGGAGAGCTCGTCCCCTTCGCCAAGGCTTACTCGGGTCTTACAAATGAGGAGATCGCGCAGGTTGACTCCTGGATACGGCGCAATACCGAAGAGCGTTTCGGCCCGGTGCGAAAGGTGAAGCAGGAGCTTGTATTCGAGCTGGCCTTCGAAGGGATTCAGAACAGCCCGCGGCACCGGTCGGGCATCGCGGTCAGGTTTCCCCGCATGGCCCGATGGCGGCACGATAAAAAGGCGGAAGAGGCCGATTCAATCGAGACCATTCGGGCGCTCATTGCGCCGGAGACGAAATCAACCTGAGAGCAGGGCCAGTTCGGCGAGGTCCAGCCGGCCTGTATAGATTGCCATACCGACGGCTGCGTGAATATCCATGCTGTGGAGAGCCCTGATGTCTTCGAGAGTGGTAATGCCGCCCGCCGCTGTGATCTCATGCTGCGTCGCGACGCGGAGACGGCGGAACCAGTCGAGATCCGTCCCCTGCATCATCCCTTCCTTATCCACATACGTGCAAAGGAACCCGGAACAGTAAGGCTCAAGCTGCCGGATGGTTTGTTCGGCGGTGAAAGATGTAGCTTCCTGCCACCCTTTCACGACGATGTGCCCGCCTTTTGAATCGAGCGCGAGCACGATCCGCTCGCGGCCTATAGCGGCCACCAGGGATCGGAGAAATGCCTCATCGGGACCGTCCTTCGTGAACGCCGCAGTACCGACGATGACCCGGAAAGCGCCCTGCGACAACAGCGTCTTCGCTCGTTCCACGCTGCGTACGCCTCCGCCGATGCGCGCCACCGCTCTTTCGGCGAGCATCTGGACGAGCGCGTCGTTCGCTCCGCGGCCAGTTGCCGCGTCGAGATCGATTACCTGGATCTGAGGGAACTCCGCGAAACGCCGCAGCATGACCTCGGGCGAATCGCCTTCCAGGGCCTTTTCGCGGCCTTGTATTAACTGGACGACCTTGCCGTCCATCAAATCGATACAGGGAACGATCACTGAATTTTCCTGACTGGAATTCCTGCACGGTCGAGACACTCTTTGAGATCGTCTACCGTATAGGTTCCGTAATGAAAGACGGAGGCGGCCAGCGCGGCATCGGCTTCACCATCCGTCAGAACCTCTGCAAAGTGTTCCGGCTTACCGGCGCCGCCCGAGGCGATAACCGGAATGCGGGTGGCGCGGGACACGCTCCGGGTCAGCGCGCAATCAAAGCCGGTCTGAACGCCGTCCGTGTCCATTGAAGTGAGCAGAATCTCGCCCGCCCCGAGTTCTTCTCCGCGCGCGGCCCAGGCGATGGCGTCGATGCCTTCATCGTCGCGGCCGCCCCGCGTGTAGACGTGCCAGCCGTCCGGGCCGTGGCGGCGCGCATCAATGGCAAGAATAACGGCCTGCGCGCCGAATTCGAGACTGAGTTCCGAAATCAGCTCCGGCCTGCGGACGGCGGCCGTATTCACGGAAACTTTGTCCGCGCCGGAAAGCAGAATTCTGCGGGCATCGGCCACGGAGCGAATGCCGCCGCCAACGGCGAGCGGAATAAATACCTTGCGCGCGGTACGCGCTACGACGTCTGCCATGATGGCGCGCGCATCGCTCGAAGCGGTGATGTCGAGAAACACCAGTTCGTCGGCGCCCTGCTGGTTGTAGCGGTCGGAAAGTTCGACCGGATCACCCGCATCGCGCAGGTTCACAAAGTTAACGCCTTTAACGACTCGTCCCGCGGCGACATCGAGACACGGGATGATTCGTTTCGCTAACACGGCAATTCCACGAAGTTACGCATGATGGCGAGCCCCAGCGGACCGGATTTCTCCGGGTGGCACTGCACCCCGAACACATTCCCCGCTTCGAGAATCGCTGTGTAAGGCAGCGTGTACGTGCAGGTGGCTGCAGTTTCTGCGACAACCGGCACGTAGTAGCTGTGCGCGAAATAGACATAAGGCTGCGCGGGAAGTCCGGCCAGTATGCGGGATGGCCGCACGGCTTCGAGCTGGTTCCAGCCCATGTGAGGCACGCGCGCGGAAGTATCGAAACGTTTGACCTCGCCTTTGAAGATGCCGAGGCCGCGGTGCGCCGGAGCTTCTTCGCTGGTTTCAAAAAGCCCCTGCAGACCGAGGCAAATACCGAGGAAGGGCACGCCCGCCTGGATACGGCCGACGAAGGCGTTGCGCACTTCCATTTCGTCGAGCGCGCGTAGCATTTGTCCGAAGTGGCCTACGCCGGGGAGAACGATCTTCGTTGCGCGCTCCAGCGCCGCCGCATCGCGCACCAGTTCATAAGAGGCGCCGATCTCCTCCAGCGTGTTCTGCACCGAGCGCAGGTTTCCGGCGCCGTAATCGAAGATCGAAATCATCTCAGCGAGCTTCGCTTTTCATTGGCGTGGATCATAAGAGCCCCTTGGTCGAGGGGAGTTGATCTTTCAAGCGCTCATCCGTCGAACACGCATAGCGCATAGCGCGCGCCCAGCATTTGAAGATCGCTTCGAGCTTATGGTGGTTTGAGCGGCCATAAAGAATTTTGGCGTGCAGGTTCGCTCCCGCATGCTGCACGAAGCCGCTGAAAAAATCTTCCGCCAGTTCGGCCTGCAAATCGCCCACCAGGCGGGTTTTGACCCGGTCTTTGTAGACGAGCGCGGGGCGTCCGCCGAGATCCACGGCGACGACAGCGAGTGTCTCATCCATCGGCAGCACGAAGTAGCCCGCGCGGTTGATGCCCTTGCGATCGCCGAGGGCCTGCGAAAACAGCTGACCCATCACGATGCCCGCGTCTTCCACCGTGTGGTGCTGGTCGACGTCGAGGTCCCCCCTGGCCGTTAGTTTGAGATCGAAACCGCCATGCCTGGTGAAAAGCTCGAGCATGTGATCGAGGAAGCGGATGCCGGTCGAGATCTCATAAACACCCTTGCCCTCGATGCGCAACTGGCCGCCGATCTGCGTTTCTTTGGTATCGCGCTGTATCGTAGCCGCTCGTGCCGCCGATTTACCCAATGACCGCCTCCATGGAATTGATATCTTCGATAACTGCCGCCGCGCCTTCGGCCTGAAGCAGCCGAACCAGCTCGCTCCGCCTGGGGCTCTTTTTCGACGCGATGCCGATGAATGGAATCTTAGCGGCACGGGAAGCGCGGGCGTCATCCACCGTATCGCCGACATACCAGCAGCGGCCATGAGCAAGCGAGGCGCGGATTTTATGCAGCCCCTCAGGATCGGGCTTCGCCTGCGCAACATCGTCCGCCCCGATTACGGGGTCGAAATATCCGGGCAGAAAGCGGTCGAGCGTGACGTGCGCTTCGCGGCGCAGGCGCCCTGTGAAAACGGCCAGGTGATTCCGTTCCGCCAGCCGGTTGAAAAGACCCGCTTCGGCAATCCACTCTTCACGCAGAATCAGGCCGTCGTTATTTTCTCCCAGAAACAGCTTCTGGAAATATTCGACGACTTCCTCATAGGGCGTATCGCCACCCCGCTCCTGAATCAGGCGCGTCGAAAGACGCCAGTCGTCATTCCAGCCGCCGCGGTTTTTCCAGTCCTGAATATCGTCATGCGACGGTTCCCAGCCGGAAAAATGCCCGACTGTCTGCTGTATCGCGGCGCGGTAGGATGCATTCACATCCACCAGAACGCCATCCATATCGAAGATCAAAAGGTCTTTCACCAGATTCTCTCCAGTTCGTCGAGCACTGCCTGCGCCTGCGCGCGCGTCCCCGCGGTGATGCGCACTCCGCCCGGTATTTCGTAACTGCGGTCGCGAACCAGAATGGCTTTATCGCGCAGTGCGTCTCTGACCTCAAGGGCGCGTTCGCCGAAGTAGCCCAGAATAAAATTCGCCGAACTCGCCGCATGGCTGATCCCAAGTTTCTTCAGACCGGCGCCAAGCATCTCGCGCGCGGCCAGCGCTTCCTTTACATAGGCCGCTACGAATTCCGTGTCTTCGACGGCAACTTCCGCAGCCACCGCAGCCAGCATATTCACGCTGTAAGGCGACTGCGCTTTGTGCAGGTATTGCACGTTCGCGGCCTGCGCGAAAAGGCAGCCCACGCGCATGGCAGCCATGCCGTACACCTTGGAAAATGTCCGGCTCACAAAGAGGTTCGGATAGTCGCCGATCAAGGGGAGCGCGGTGATTCCGCAGAATTCGTAATACGCTTCATCGACCAGCACCGCGGCGTGGGGCGCGCCGTCCAGGATCCGCCTGATTCCCCCCAGATCGATCGCCGTTCCCGTTGGATTGTTCGGATTCGAAATCAGAATGGCCTTTGTCGCGGGAGTAATGCTCTCCAGCAGCTCCGGCAAAGGAAATGCCAGCGTGCCCGGGACATAGTCGATTTCACGGATCTTCGCGCCCGCCACTTCGGAGTAGAAGCGATACATGGCATAAGAGGGTCGCAGAATGATGACTTCATCCCCGTCATCGATGTAGGTGTTGATGAGCACCTGTATTGCTTCATCGGTGCCGTTGGTCAGCAGTAATTCATCGGGAGAAACTTTGAAGAATTTCGCAAGCGCCGGTTTCGCGCGCGTGTATTCCGGATAAATACTGAGCTGCTGCCCGCACAGTTGATTTTTTAGAAATTCAATCACGCGCGGCGAACAACCGAGCGTGTTCTCGTTGAAATCGAGACGCAGCTTTCCGGCGCGCCCGCCGCTGGGCGGCGAATAAGGCGCCATGTCGCGCACAGCTTTGCGCGGCTCGATTGCCGCTTTTTCAGTCGGCAAGACGCACCTCAACGGAACGGGCATGAGCTTCCAGCCCTTCGGCGCGCGCCAGAGTTGTAATGGAAGGCGCCAGTTTCTTCAGCGCGCGGCGATCCAGTTTCTGGACGGAGATCACTTTGACGTAATCGGCGGCGGAAAGCCCGCCGCGCAACCGCGCCACGCCGCTGGTTGGCAGCACGTGGTTGGGACCGGCGGCGTAATCGCCCGCCGCTTCGGGGCTGAAGGGCCCTACAAAAATACTGCCCGCATGCCGGATCTGCGGCAGCAGTTCTTCATGATGAATGCTCAGATGCTCGGGAGCGAAAGCATTGGAAAGCTCCGCCGCCTCGGCTAAAGACCGCACCACCACCACCGCGCTGTTTTTATCGATGGCTTTGCGCGCGACAGCGGCAGTGGAAAGTTTCGCAAGCTGACGCTCGATTTCTTTTGCGACCTGACTGGCGAGACGCTTTGAAGTGGTCAGCAGGATCGAACTGGCATCGGTATCGTGCTCGGCCTGCGCCAGCATGTCGGCGGCGACAAAGCGGGGGTCGCCTTCCGCCGCGATGATCAATATCTCAGTGGGACCGGCGACGAAATCGATCCCCACATCGCCTGCCAGCAGTTTCTTGGCGGCCGCGACATATATGTTGCCGGGACCCACAATGCGATCCGCGCGCGGCACCGTCTTCGTACCAAAAGCAAACGCCGCAATCGCCTGCGCGCCGCCCATCTGAAACACCTGGTCGAGGCCGAGCATGTGCGCCGTGCCGAAGACTTCGTCCACCGCTTTCGGACAGGCGATACAGATATTCTTCACCCCCGCCACCTGCGCCGGAATCGCGGTCATGATGACGGTGGAAGGCAGCGGATAACGGCCCGCCGGAATGTAGCAGCCGACGGTGTCGAGAGGGCGCACGATTTGTCCCAGCTTCAGGCCGGGTCCGAAAGAACCGGCGCTGTCGCGCGGCAACTGCTTTTCGGCAAACCGCCGGACGTTCGCCGAGGCCACCTGGACCGCATCCCGGAACGCGGGAGTCAGGCGCTCCGCCGCTGCCGCGAGCTCACCGGCCGGCACGCGAACCGACTTGCGCTCCAGATTATCGAACCGGCGCGCGTACTCCATCAGGCCTTTATCGCCGCTGCGGCGGACGCTTTCGAGAATCGGCCGCACGGTTTCTTCGGCTTCGGTCAGCCGGGCTGTACGCCGGGCAAGAAGCCGTCCCATGTCTTTCGAATTGAGAATCCTGATCATGTGCGCGCGGCCGCTTACATCACGATTTTATTCAGCGGATATTCCACAATGCCCTCGGCGCCGGCCTGTTTCAGGCGGGGAATCATCGTGCGCACCGTGGACTCATCGAGGATCGTATTCACCGCGAGCCACTCGCCATCGCTCAAATGGGACACAGTGGGCCGCTTCAGCGCGGGCAAAACCCGCAGCACGGCTTCGAGACCGTCCTTATGAACGTTCAGCATCAGCCCTACTTTGCCGAGAGCGTTGATCGCGCCATCGAGCAGCAGCTTGAGATCTTCGAGTTTCTGCCGTTTCCATGCGTCGGCCCACGAGGCCTTATTGGCGATCAGCTGCGTATTCGATTCGAGGACGGTTTCCACAATCCGCAGTTTGTTGGCGCGCAGCGAGGAGCCTGTTTCAGTCACTTCGACAATGGCATCGGCGAGCACAGGGGGCTTTACTTCCGTCGCGCCCCAGCTGAATTCCACTTTGGCGGTCACGCCGTTGCGCTCCAGATAACGTTTGGTGGTGGCGACAAGCTCGGTCGCTATGATCTTGCCCTGCAGATCTTTTACGGAATGAAAGCCGCTCGATTCCGGCACCGCCAGCACCCAGCGGACTTTGCCGAAGCTCTGCTTGGCATAGACAAGGTTCGCCACGGCCTGAACATCCGCGCCCACTTCCTCGACCCAGTCGAGCCCCGTGAGGCCTGCGTCGAGAATACCGTCTTCCACATAGCGCGCCATTTCCTGCGCGCGAATGAGCATGCACTCCATTTCGGGATCGTCGATCGCGGGAAAGTACGAGCGGGAACTGGTCGTAATGTTGAAGCCGGCCCGGCGGAACAGGTCGACTGTCGCGTTCTCCAGACTGCCTTTGGGTATTCCCAGTTTCAGTTTCAAGATTTACTCCCGTAGACTGCGGCCGGATCGTATGTGCGCGGTTCGCTCTCCACCCATTCGCCCTCGCCCGGCGTGGCGAGGTCGAGCTTGCGATAGAAGCAGCTCTCATAGCCGTCGTGACACACCCCCGGCCCCAGGGCGTCGACTTTTACGAGCACGGAGTCCACATCGCAATCGGTCGAGATTTCGCGTACCACCAGGCGGTGTCCGGAGCTTTCGCCCTTCATCCAGAGCTTGTTCCGGGAACGGCTGTAAAAAGTGACAAAGCCGGTTTCGCAGGTTTGGCGAAAAGCTTCGTCATTCATGAAGCCGACCATGAGAACGCGGCCGGAGGCGGCGTCCTGTACGACCGCGGGAATCAGCCCGTCGAGCTTGCTGTAATCGAGATTCATTGTGCGCTCTTCTTGCGACCTTGCCCGCAGGCAGCCGGACAGGGCGCAATAAAAAAGCCCGCCGGTACTGCGGCGGGCATCCTTTCATTTGACTTACAAAACCGAATTAAGCCAGGACCCGCCACACACTGATCGCCCGGTGGTGGTGATGGTGCTTGCGGGCGGCGGCGAACGCTGACATAAAAGGATAGTGTAGCAAGCGCTCCCGCCCGGCTCAAGACTTTCGGCTTAAGAAATATATGAAATGGCCGTTCGGATTGCGTTTATGACGATCCCGTTGAGCCGGGTACAGCGAGGGGGAAAACGCTGTTTTCAGGAGCGAAACAGCGCCCTGAAGCCTTCCTGCTCGAAATGCCGATCGCTTGTGAGCGCCTCGGTTATCTGTTCCCGCCGCATGGTTTGCATGGAAATGCAATCGGTGAGGCTATAGCCTTTATCGAGCCGCTGCTTGTAAAGCTCCAGACCGGACAGGAAGGTTTCTGCTGTATGCGGCTCAATCGTGACCCGTCGATTTAAAACCAACGCCTGACATTATGAAGAGGCCTCTTCACGGAAGTGCGGTCCCCATCCGGCGAAATAATTCAGATACTCGGTCAAAACCGCTTCAGATGTGAGGATCTTTCTCTGCCCCAGAGACGAGCTGAAGGCTTGCGCCTTCTGATAAGCGGCATCACCTTCGTTGGTCAGCGCAATCCAGAAGGAGGTATCGGCAAAAACCGCGGTCATTGGTTGCGCTTGGGATGGCCGTAGAGATAGTGGTCGTGCTCATCCGCGCCATCACTGGGAAGCTTCGCGAACTCTTCGGGTGGGACACGTTTTCTGCTTTCAGCGAAGATATCCCAGACTGAACGCGAGTCGCGATCGGTTTCCTCCAGATCGCGATCGATAATCTGCTGAACGTACTGCTCCGCCGACACCCCGCTCGCTTGCGCTCTGGCTTTCAGAACCGCTTCTTTTCTGTCGGCAAGTTCAAGCGTTAAGGTCATGGTGCAGTTCTCCATCAGAATACGTTATTGCTTTAAGGATAAAGTATCTAAACCTGGCTGTCACGCTTTCGAGGAGTTTGCCGAGCGGTCCTGCAATACTCTACTGCGCGGCGCGCTCCAACTCCGCGATATCGAGTTTTTTCATCCGCAGCATCGCCTGCATGGCTTTCGGTTGTCTAATCAGCTCCGGCAGGCGCGCCGGCACGATCTGCCAGGACAGTCCAAATTTGTCTTTCAGCCAGCCGCACTGGCTTTCCGCGCCGCCCGCCGAGAGCTTCGACCAGTAGTAATCCACTTCCTGCTGAGAGTCGCAGCGCACCACGAAAGACACAGCTTCTGTGAATTGAAACGCCGGTCCGCCGTTCAAAGCCGTGAATGTCTGGCCGTCCAGTTCGAACGCGATGGTGAGAGGCCGGTTCTTCGCACCCCCGGCCGGAGTCTCCGCGTACACTTCGGTGAGGCGGCGCGAATTCCTGAAAACGGTCAGGTAGAATTCGACCGCCTCTTCCGCATTTGCATCAAACCAGAGAAACGGCGTAATACGCGGAAAGGCTTCGAAGGCACTCATAACCGCCTCGGTGCTCTGCGTGCGCTCTAACTGCAGCCGCTCGTGCCCCCGCAGTTCTCGCACTTATAGCAACTCCCGTTGCGCGTCATCATACCGCCGCACTCCGCGCACATCGGCGCGTCTGTCGCGACTGCCGGAAACGGCAGCGATTCCTGCGGACTCACTTCCGTCGCGCGTAACGCCGCCGTCTCACCCGCTTCGTTCGACGCTGTGTATTCCGCGCCCAGGAACTTTGCCGCCAACCAGCGGAAGATGTAATCCGGAATCGACTTGGCGTAAGGGATCTGCTGATTGCCCGTCCACCCGCTCGGCTCGAACCGCACGTGCCCGAACTTGTCCACCAGGAATTTCAGCGGCACGCCATACTGCAGGCAATAGCTGACCGAGGTCGCGAAGCTGTCCATCAGGCCCGAAATCGTCGAACCCTCCTTCGCCATCGTGACGAAGATCTCGCCGGGCATGCCGTCTTCATACATGCCGACTGTGATGTAGCCTTCGTGGCCGCCGATCGAAAACTTATGCGTGATCGATTGCCGCTCGTCGGAAAGCTTGCGCCGCACCGGGCGGTAAACCACCTTTTCGGCAACGGCCGCGACTTCCTTTGCCAGCCCCGGCGCCGCGGCAGCCGTTTTCTTCTCCGCAGTCTTGCCCGCGCCGGTGTTCATCGGCTGGACCTTCTTCGAATTGTCGCGATAAATCGCCACGGCTTTCAGGCCCATGCGCCAGCTTTCGATGTACGCATCCATCACGTCATCCACGCTGCACTCTTCAGGCATGTTGATGGTCTTCGAGATGGCGCCCGAAACGAAAGGCTGCACCGCGCCCATCATTTTCAAATGGCCCATATAGTGGATCGACCGCGAACCGTTCTGCGGACGGAAGCTGCAGTCGAACACGGGGAGATGCTCGTTCTTCAGATGGAGGGCGCCTTCGATCGTGCCCGTGGAGTCGATGTGGCTCACGATCGCTTCCACCTGCTCGGGCGAGTAGCCAAGTTTAATCAGCGCCGCCGGCACCGTATTGTTGACGATCTTGATGACCCCGCCGCCCACGAGCTTCTTGTATTTCACCAGCGCCAGATCGGGCTCAATGCCGGTAGTGTCGCAATCCATCATGAAGCCGATCGTGCCTGTCGGCGCGATGACAGTCACCTGGCCGTTGCGGTAGCCGGCGCGCGCGCCAAGCTCGCAGGCGTCTTCCCAGCATTTCTTCGCGTTGCTGAAAAGATCGCTCGGGATGTTGCGGTGGTTGATGCCATGCACCGAATCGCGGTGCATTTTCATCACTTCGAGAAACGGCTCTGCATTCTTCGCATAACCGGGGAAAGGGCCGGTGGCTTCCGCAATACGCGCGCTCGTCAGGTAGGCCTGGCCGCACATCACGGCGCTGATCGCCCCCGCGTAATCGCGGCCCCTATCGCTGTCGTACGGAATCCCGAACGACATCAGGAGCGCGCCCAGGTTGGCGAAGCCAAGTCCGAGCGGCCGGTAATCGTGCGAGTTCTGCGCGATCTTCTCCGTGGGGTAAGCCGCATTATCCACCAGAATTTCCTGGGCCACAATCAGCGTATCCACGCCATGACGGAAAGCCTCGACATCGAACTGACCGTTCGGGCCGACGAATTTCATCAGATTCAGCGACGACAGATTGCACGCCGAATCGTCGAGGAACATGTACTCCGAGCAGGGGTTCGAGGCATTGATGCGCGACGTATTCCGGCACGGGTGCCAGCGATTGATCGTCGAATCGAACTGCATCCCCGGATCGCCGCACTGCCAGGTGGCTTCGGCGATCTGCTTCATCAGCTCGCGTGCGCGAACCCGGTCTTTCTTCTCGCCCGTATGTACCGATTTGGTCCAGAAGTCGCGATCTTCAACGACCGACTCCATAAATTCGTCCGTCGCCCGCACCGAATTGTTGGCGTTCTGAAAGAAGATCGAGCTGTAAGCGTCGCCGTCCAGCGAGGAATCGTAGCCGGCCTCGATCAGCGTGTGCGCCTTTTTCTCTTCTTTGGCCTTGCACCACACGAAGCGTTCGATATCCGGGTGCTCCACGTTCAGAATCACCATTTTCGCGGCACGGCGCGTCTTGCCGCCTGACTTGATCACGCCCGCGAAGGCGTCGAAGCCCTTCATAAACGAAAGCGGACCGCTTGCCCTTCCGCCGCCCGAAAGAATGGCGTCTTCCTCACGCAGCGAAGAGAGGTTGGAACCCGTGCCCGAGCCCCATTTGAACAGCATGCCTTCAGTTTTCGCCAGATCGAGAATGGATTCGAGCGAATCCCTCACGGAAACGATGAAGCAGGCGGAACATTGCGGCTTCGCTTCGTTCGTCATCTTGCAGATGGCGTCTGTGGCCGCGTCGTAAAACCAGCCGTAACCGCGCGACTCTTTCACGCCCACGTTGAACCAGACAGGCGAATTGAATGCCGCTTTCTGGTGCAGCATCATGTGCGCGAGTTCGTCCCTGAAATTCTCGCCGTCCGCGTCAGATGCGAAGTAGCCGCCTGCCAGACCCCAGTCGGCAATAGTGTCGACAACGCGATGCACCAGTTCCGCCACGCTGCGCTCCCGATCGGGCGAACCCATTTTGCCGTGGAAATACTTGCTGGCGACAATATTGGTAGCCGTCTGCGACCAGTCCGCCGGCACTTCGATATCGCGCTGTTCGAAGATTACCGAGCCTTTATCGTTGCCGATGGTGGCGTTCCGGGTCTCCCACTGCACTTCGTCATAGGGGGTTTTTCCGGCCTCCAGACGGGCTGTGAAGTGTCTCGGGAATTCAACCCCGGCGTGTTTCGGTTGGGAAGAGTACTGGACTTGCAACTCTTCAATTATCGCATCCGGCACTTCCATTGAATTCGGCGCTTTTGCTGTCGCGGACTGGGGCATCTTTTGTCTCCCGCCACCGATTCAGTTGTGGCGCATTTGCAATATTGCCCCAAGATGTTGGGCCCCGTCAATAGAAATTTCCATATGATGTGTCTGAGTCGCACATTTTAATTATTTTGGGGGAGGCTGGCGCTCCTCGAATTTGCTTCCCGGCCGCGCTTCGGCAATGATAGAGAAGATGTTCCGGACACTTATCTGTATTGCCACCCTGTCGGGGGCGACTGTTTTAATCGGCTGCGGGACCAGCACCCCGGACAGCCGGGCGGAAGTCGCCACGGGAGTTTCGCCCTCAGGCTACCCCAAGGGAAGCCCCAAAGACTCCGGATCGCCAGCGCTCGCGAGCTCAACCGAATCGCAATACTCGCGGGAGCAGGCCGAAAAAACCGAAGGTACTGCCGCGGCCCGCTCCACCAAATAACCGCGCTTCGCGCCTGGCCGCCACGTGCCAACCAGGTGCGAGGCTCCCGATTTGTTTTCCGGATTTCTGTTGTGCTCCGCTGTTTTGCTTGTGGCAGCGTCTCCGCGCCCGTCCTGGGCCAGACGACAGCCGAGCCTGGCCCAAATCGTGGCCGGGAAACCAGAGGAAGAATCTGCCTGCGGAAAGCATAGCCACTTGCCTCGTACTCAGCTGCTAACTGATCCGCTTCCGCACGGTGTGGCGCCCGTGCATTTTTCATGTACGGGTTTCCGAAGAGCGAGCGCGGAAACATCAACGACGACGAGGAGCAGGAGTTCAGGGAAGCCGCCAGGCATGTCTTAAGTTTGAGCGACAAGCATCTTGCGGCGCTGATCGACAGAGGCGATTTTGTGGAGGTAAAAGCAGATGAGTAAAAAATATCGAAGTGACGCGATGGCATCCATTCACGAAACGATGGAAGCCCTGCACGATGTAGGCGCGATTGACAAACAGACGATGCGCCATTTCGATGACGCCTGCCTGACTCCCGTCCGCGAAATGGCGCCGGAAGAGATCAAGGCCATTCGCGAGCGCGAACATGTCAGCCAAACGGTTTTCGCCAACTACCTCAACGTGACAACCAGCCTCATCAGCAAGTGGGAGCGCGGCGAAAAGCGGCCTTCCGGCGCATCGCTGAAGCTGCTATCACTTGTTGAGAAAAAAGGATTGGCGACAGTCGCGTAGAGAGTGCCCGTGCATTCCACTTCAACGCCGGAAAGCTTGCCATCGCCGTCACGATTGATTCTCAGAACAGCAGCTTCAGCGCCAGTTGCAGTTCCCTCGGATCGCCCGCGCTGGTGATCACTCCGAAGTTGGCGGCGCCGAAAATCCGGCCGGGCAAATTGAAATTCGCGTGATTCAGCGAATTATAGGCGTCCACGCGCACCTGCATTTTCAGATGCTCGTTGATGATCGCTTCCTTTTGCAGTGAGAGATCGAGCGTGGTGAGTCCCGGCCCCACCACCACATTTCTGGCTGACGTTCCGTAGGTGCCCGCGGCCGGCAAAGCGAAAGCGGCGGTATTGAACCACTGGGCGGCAGTCTTTGGACCGTTGTTGGGATTCCCGACCAGATTCGCGCGTTCCAGATTGTTCCCGTTGACCAGCCCCGTCGGGGAGACGTTCTGTCCGGCCGCGGAGGAGAGGTTGACCGTGAAAGGCGCGCCACTCTGTGCCGTAAAAATCCCGGATACGCGCCAGCCATCCAGCGCGCCGCGCAGCAGGCGGGAGCCGAAATGCGGCGAGGGGAGATCGTAAACCGCGTTCGCCGTGAACCGATTTCGATGGTCGAAACTGGAGAGCCCTTTCTCCAGATTCATCGAATAAGGATCTTCGGGAAGGTTGTATTCGGCGTTGGTCGTTCCCGTATCGGAGGCATCGTCCATGGACTTCGAAAGCGTGTAGCTCGCGTCGAACGATAAGCCACGGCTGAACCGCCGGGAAGTTCGCAAAGTCATCGCATGAAAGGTGGCCCAGCCGTCCCAACGGAGGGTAGTGAACGCCGACAGTTGCGGAAAAGGCCGCGCGCCGCCGGCGACCGAAGGCACATTGACCACCGTGGAACTATCGGCATGCACCGTGCGCGAACCGACGTAATCGATTTCGAAGCTGGTGTTTCCCCCCAGTTGCTTCTGCACCGCGGCATTCCAGACTTCGTTGTATTCAACGGCAAAGTCATGATTCACGCTGTTTGCGCCTATCGCTCCGGTCGGGCTGAAAGTCAGAATGTTTTCCGTCGTGTAAACAGGTTTCGACGAATTCGTCACCGTCTTCAGCAGATAAAACGGGGCGTTCAGCGCCAGGTTTTGCAGCACGCTGTAAGCCGCCTGGTTCGTATAAATTCCGAAGCCCGCGCGAAAGACCGTATTCGTAAGCCTGGGAAGTTCCCACGCCAGACCGAGCCGGGGGGAAAACCGCAGGCTCTTCGGCCTCAGCAGGCTGTTATTCCAGCCAACGCTGCTGGCCGAAACTACCGGAATCGGGCTCAGACCCACAATCGCCGTCGCCGCGGACGAAAGAGACGCCGTGTCACCGGCCACCACGAACGCCGGCCCTCCCGGAGCGTTCAGATCGATATTCGAAGTTTGATTTACGCGCGCGTAGAGGTTCTGGTTGAATTCGTAACGAAGGCCCATGTCCAGTTTCAACCGCGCAGTGATCTTCCAGCCGTCTTCGACATAGAAATGCGCCCAGCTTGTGTGGGCGTTTTCGGAGCCTTCGCCGATCCCCACCTGCGCCTGCGAAGGCAGCCCCAGCAGAAAGTCGGCCAGGGCATTTCCCGTATAGGCGCCGCTGAACGTATAAAGGCCGCGCGCATTGTTTGGATAAGAAGGGTTGTAGTTGAGGTGGAAGAAATACGCGCCGAACTTAATGGCATGCGCGCCGCGCTGAATGCCCACGTTGTCATAGATCTCGAAGTTCCGGTCTTTGCGACTGTTGAATCCCGTCGCCGAACCGATGGTTGAGAACGCGTTACTCAGGGAAACCTGCGGGTACCCCGTGTCTTTTGCATTCGTGGTGGCGCCTTGAAGACCATACTGCGTGGCAAACGAATTTCCCGCGTTCGGATCTGTCTGACCGCCGGCCACGCGCAGATATCCAAAACGGAACTCGTTCTGCGCGCTGGCCGTGAATACGTGGGTCTCTCCCACCGACGCATTAGCCGAGTGGGTAGTCAGATTGCGCCCAAAGCCCGGCAGCAGCGCCTCATTCAGCACACTGGAACCGAAGGGGTCGAACTCAAAAGCCCGGAACACGGAAACACGCGCGTAGGCCGTATCCTTTGCCGAAAACTGGTGGTCGAGCCGCGCGTTGTACTGGTTGCTGTCGTTCGTCTGCCGGCCTATGGCGAGAAGGTTATTGGTGGTCCCGGGCAGGTTGGGCAGCGGGATCTTCGCGAGCAGTGCGACTGCCGCCGCATCCAGCGGCACGTTAATTGTATTATTGGGGAACGGTGTCCCGGTAGCGGGGTTGATGATCGTGGTGGTGAATACGCCTTTGCGCTGCTCCGCCGTCGGCACGGTGAATTTCTGCGCCACGGAATTTCGAATTCTCTGGCCATCGTAATTCACAAAGAAGAAGCTCTTGTTCTTTACTATGGCTCCGCCCAGCGCCGCGCCAAACTGATTCTCCTTAAATGGGGTCGCCTGATGCGCCGGCGCAAAGAAGTTGCGCGCATCGAAGATGCTGTTCCGCAGAAATTCATAAGCGCTGCCATGCAAGCCGTTGGCGCCCGATTGCGTGATCACATTGATCACTCCGCCCGATTTGCCGCCGAACTCCGCGTCGTAGTTCGTTTTTTCGATATTGAACTCGCGGATCGCGTCGGGGGAGGGGTTCAGCACAACGTTATTGAAATGCTCATCGGTGACGCTGACCCCGTCAACCAGAAAAAGATTGTGGCCAGTGCGTTGTCCGAGGATGTTGATCAGCTTGCCCGTCTGCTGCATAGAATCGCCGCGTGTTCCCCCCGGCGGGTTGACCACTCCCGGCCCCAGCAGAGC
>JALYHT010000147.1 GCA_030776225.1 Acidobacteriota bacterium
ACGAGCGCCGCGACCGAGTCGATCACCGCGATATCGATCGCTCCGCTCTGCACCAGGGCGGCGGTAATTTCGAGCGCTTGTTCGCCCGTGTCCGGCTGCGACACCAGGAGGTTATCCACATCGACCCCGAGCTTGCGGGCATACCCCGGGTCGAGCGCATGTTCGGCGTCGATGAAAGCCGCCACGCCGCCTGCTTTCTGTGCCTGCGCGATCACCTGCAGCGCCAGCGTGGTCTTGCCGGAAGATTCCGGCCCGTAGATCTCTACCACCCGGCCACGCGGGAAACCGCCGACGCCGAGGGCTGAATCGACCGACAGGCATCCTGAAGAGATCACGGAAACCGGCACGACGTTATCGGCCCCCAGCCGAAGCACCGTTCCTTTTCCAAACTGCTTGTCCATCGCCACTAATGCGATATCGATTGCCCTGCGCTTTTCCGCTTCTGTCATTTAGAAAGCCTCGCCTTGACAGAAGTGTTCCCTCCCGGAATAATTCTCAACCAGCTCTGTAAACTCCGGTGTCAAGCCGGTCCGCCCGTCCGCTCGCATTTCAGAAATTCAGCGGCAGGTTGTAATTGCAGTCCGGTGTGTATTAGAATCAGAGTTTTGGCAATATAGCTCAAGCGCTGAAGTGTGCGCATGAGTTTTCGATCGAGGTTCAACTCCAGATGCATGCAATTATCGAGACCGGTGGAAAGCAGTTTCGCGTCGCTCCAGGCGATGTCATTCGCGTTCCAAAAGTGGCCGGCGAAGTGGGCGCGGAAGTAGCGCTGGGCAAAGTAGTCGCGCTGTTCAAGGATTCAGGCGATCCGCTGTTTGGCGAGCACGCCGGCGGGGTCAAGGTCAATGCCACGGTTTCCGGGCAGGATCGCGGCGAAAAAATTCTGGTGTTCAAGTTCAAGCGCAAGAAGCAGTACAAGCGCACGCAGGGCCACCGGCAGGATTATACGGAGGTCCGCATCCGCGATATCGTTGCTTAACGCGACGATTCATCGGGGCGAAAGAAAGTCATGGCGCATAAAAAAGGTTTAGGCAGTTCCAAAAACGGGCGCGATTCGAACGCGCAGCGGCTGGGGATCAAGGTTTTCGGCGGACAACTGGTTCCGGGCGGCTCCATCATCGTTCGGCAGCGCGGTACCCGGCTCAAGCCCGGCGCGAATGTGGGCTGGGGCAAGGACGATACCCTGTTCGCGAAAGTCACCGGCGTCGTTGAGTTCCGCGATCGCGGCAGCATGGGCAAGTACGTCAACATCAAAGCGGTGGATACTGCGGAAGCCGTCATCCAGTAACTGATTTCACGGGTTAGCGAAAGAAAAGAGTACGGCCGCTGGAGACAGCGGCCTTTTTTATGTTAGTCGATGAAGTAAGAATCACAATCAAAGCGGGCGACGGCGGCAACGGCTGTATGGCTTTCCGGCGGGAGAAATATGTTCCGCGCGGCGGTCCGAGCGGTGGCGACGGCGGGCGTGGCGGCGACATTACTATGGTCGCGACCATCCATCGCAATACGTTGCTGCATTTCCGTTTCAACCCGGAATACACCGCGGAGCGTGGCCGGCACGGCGAAGGCAGCAACTGCTCGGGCCGGGAAGGCGAGAGCCTTACCGTCCAGGTGCCTGTCGGGACCACGGTAATCGACGAGGAGACCGGCGAAACTCTCTTCGATTTCACAGAAGACGGGCAGAGTTGGGTGGCGGCCAGAGGCGGACGAGGCGGCCGCGGCAACCAGCATTTCGCTACTTCCACACACCAGGCGCCCACCGAACACGAAGACGGTAAACCGGGCGAATTTCGTAAACTGCAGCTCAAACTGAAACTGCTGGCGGACGTGGGGCTGGTGGGTTACCCGAATGCCGGCAAGTCCACTCTGATCTCGCGCATTTCCGCCGCAAAACCCAAGATCGCGGACTATCCTTTTACAACTCTTGAACCCAACCTCGGCGTGGTGCAGCTTCCCGATTACCGCAGCTTTGTGGTGGCCGACATCCCCGGGATCATCGAAGGCGCCCACGAAGGCAGGGGTCTGGGAATCCAGTTTTTAAAGCATGTGGAGCGCACCAAAGTGCTGGTGCATCTCGTCGATATGTCCGAGACCGGCCGCGATCCCATTCACGATTTCGAGACTCTGCTGGTGGAACTTGCCAGCTTCGATGAAAGCCTGGCAAGCCGCCCGATGATTGTGGCTGCGAGCAAAATGGACGTTTCGCAGGAGCCGGAGAAAGTAGCGGAGTTGCGCCAACTCGCGGCATCGCACGATCTCCCGTTTTTTGAAATATCGAGCGCAACGGGGCAGGGCATTGAAGCCCTGAAATTCGCTCTCGCGGAAAGGGCATTGCCGCCCGTAAATGGATAGCGCGCTGCATCCGGTCGAGTTGCGCGTGCTCGGCGCATTGATCGAGAAAGAAAGTACAACGCCGGAATACTATCCCATGACGCTGAACAGTCTCATGGCGGCGTGCAATCAGAAGACAAATCGCTGGCCGGTTACGGAATACGCCGAAGACGACATCGCCCAGGGGATCGACCTTCTGAAGACGCGCGGGTACGCGGCCTCGATTTCAGGCAGTGGCCGCGTTGTGAAGTTTGCGCAGAGATTCACCGAAAAACTGAATCTCGGCCGGCGCGAGACGGCCATCGTTTGTGTGCTGATGCTGCGCGGACCGCAGACCGCAGGTGAAATCAAAGGACGCACCGAGCGGGTGTACGCGTTCGCGGATCTGGATGAGACGGAAACCGTGCTGCAGAAAATGATGGACAGGTCCGAAGGCGCGCTGGTCCGGAAGCTGCCCCACACGCCGGGCACGAAGGAACCGCGCTATGCCCAGACCCTCGGGGGGGCAGTCGAACTGTCCGTGGGACCCGTGAGCCCTGTGCCTGGCGGCGGCATCAGCGACAGAGTTTCCGCTCTTGAATCAGAGGTCGGGCGTCTTCGTGAAGAACTCGCGGAGTTGCGCCGCAGGCTTGACGAAGTCCTGAACTAAGTAACGAGCTCGATCCAGTTGTGGCGGTCCGGCAGGCGTCCAAACTGAATACCCTGGAGTTCGTGATTGAGCTGGGTAGTAATTTTCCCGGCCAAACCGTTGCCGATCGTAAGCCTGCGGCCAGTCTCGAACACCAGATGATCGATGCCAATGACTACGGCCGCGGTACCGCATGCAAAAACTTCGGTGATTTTCCCGGACTCGATTTTCTCAGCCGCTTCATCGATCTGCATCGGACCCTCATGCACTTTCAGGCCGAGATCGTGCGCCACCTGTATCACGGAATCGCGCGTAATGCCGGGCAGAATTGTGTCGTGCAGGTCGGGCGTATAAAGCGTCTCGCCTTCCACGAAGAATACGTTCATGCCGCCCAGTTCTTCCACCTGCCGCTTGCCGTTCGAATCCAGAAACAGGACCTGGGAGCAGCCCTTCTTTTTTCCTTCCTCGATGGTGTGAAGACTGATGGCGTAGTTGGCGGAAGCCTTCACATCGCCCGTCCCGCCGTGTGCCGCGCGTGAAGTGGTTTCAGCCACGTATACCGTGACGCAGCTTACCGTCCTGGCGTCGGTCCCCCTGAAGTAAGCGCCGGAAGGCAGCGCCAGTACAAAAAACAGAAAATCATGCGAGGCGCGCACGCCGATGCAGGCCTCGGTCCCCATCATGGTGGGCCGGATATAAAGACTGCCGGGTTCATGGGGTGTCCAATCGGCGTCGGTGCGCACCAGAGCTTTGACTCCCTCTACAAAAAAATCGACATCCACCTGCGGCATTGCCATGCGCTCGGCGGAGCGGTTGAAGCGCCGGGCATTGTCTTTCGGCCGAAAGAGCGCGATCTTGCCGTTTGCCCAGCGGTACGCTTTCATTCCTTCAAATATCGACTGCCCGTAATGAAGGACGATGGCCGCCGGATGCAGCGAAATATTGTGCGAAGGCTCGATGCGCGCATTCTGCCATGCGCCGTTGCGATATTCGGAAACGAACCAGTCGGGTGCGAAGGTCTTGCCGAATTCCAGTTTGGCGGGATCGAGATCGACTCCAACCTCGCGGGGCCTCGATTGCGAAGCGAGCGGAGAGTTGATCTGAATGTCCAACGTGGTCATGGACAATTATAACCCGTGTCCGGATTACCACGTTTCAGTTACACTGCAAGGCAGATTATGAAACAAGCCGTATTGGCTCTGGTTTTTGTGCTGGGCGGTTGTTCGCGCGAGTCCTTGAAAGACTCCCAGATCAAAAGCTCACAGACCAACCTGGGGCCTGCGCTCGATGCCATCACGGCGGATTCGCTGCTGAGCGAGATCAAGACCGTTTCATCGGACGATTTCGAAGGCCGCAAACCGGCTTCGGCCGGTGAGCGCAAGACCATCGCCTACCTCGAGCAGCAGTTTAAACAAATGGGATTGAAGCCGGGAAATCCCGACGGCACTTATCTGCAGAACGTGCCGCTCGCCGGAATTCTTTCAAAGCCGCGGGTGGATATCACCGTTAAGGGAAGAAAACTTTCGCTGGCGCATAAAAAAGATTACATTGCCATCTCAGCCCGCTACGTTCCTGAAACTCAGGTCAGGGATTCCGGCGTCGTGTTTGTGGGTTATGGCGTGGTTGCGCCGGAGTATGGCTGGGACGATTACAAAGGCGTCAACGTAAAAGGCAAGACCCTGCTCATGCTGGTCAACGATCCCCCGGTGCCCGACCCCCGGGATGCATCGAAGCTCGATCAGAAAATGTTCCACGGAACCGCAATGACTTACTACGGCCGGTGGACTTACAAGTATGAGATCGCTTCTGAGAAAGGGGCAGCTGCCGCGATCATCATCCACGAGACCGGTCCGGCCGGCTACCCGTTCGAGGTGGTCTCCGGAAGCTGGGGCAACGAAAACTTCGGGATTCAGAAGCCTGATAACAATATGAGCCGTGTGCCGGTGGAAGGCTGGATCACTTACAACAAGGCCAGCGAACTTTGCAAAATGGCGGGCCTCGATCTGGCGGCGCTCAAAAAGGCGGCGGTATCAAAAGATTTTCGGCCTGTGACGGTGCCGGACACCCAAGCCAGTTTCAAAATCGAGAACACGCTGCGCAAGATCGATTCCCACAACGTAGTCGCGAAGCTCGCGGGCAGCGATCCGAAGTTGAAGGACCAATACGTGATTTACACCGCGCACTGGGACCACTTCGGGCGCGATCCGCAACTGAAAGGCGATCAGATTTTTAATGGCGCTGCGGATAATGCGTCCGGGACGGCCGGTCTGCTGGAAATAGCGCGTGCTTACACCAAAGTTTCGCCCGCGCCGAAGCGCTCCATTCTCTTCCTTTCGGTAACCAGCGAAGAGCAGGGCTTACTCGGCTCGAAGTACTATGCGGAAAATCCGCTGTACCCGCTAAGGAATACGCTGGCCGATATCAATATGGACGTTCTCAACACCTGGGGCAGGACGAACGATATGACGGTGATCGGACTGGGGAACTCCACGCTGGACGATACGACGGAGCAAGTCCTGAAGTCACGCAGGCGCACCGTCGGTCCGGATCCCGATCCAGGGAAAGGCAGCTTTTATCGGTCCGACCATTTCGAGTTCGCCAAACAGGGCGTGCCCGCGCTGGACACCGAAGCAGGGGTCGACTATATCGGCAAACCGCCGGGGTACTCGAAGGAAAAACGCGACGGCTACACCGAGCGCGATTATCACAAGCCGTCTGACGAGGTGAAACCGGACTGGGATCTCTCAGGCGCCGTTGAGGACCTGCGCGTGCTGCTTGAAGTCGGCTATCGGGTTTCCGAAGACCCCGCTTATCCAGAATGGAAACCGGGTACCGAGTTTAAAGCCAAACGTGATGAAATAATTAAATAATCGAATCGGCATGCCCCTGCATTGTAAATTTCTTCACAACGGTGAGATTGTGGAAATTGGCGGTCCCGCTCTGTTTGTCGGGCAAGTAGGGCTGCTCTCGGGCTGGGGAGTTTTTTCCACGATCAGGGTCATGGACGGCGCACTGTTCGCATGGGACCGTCACTGGGCCCGGATGTCACGCGATGGGCAACTTCTGAATGTAACCATGCCGCCGGACCCTTCTGCCATCGAACGCGATTTGCTCCGGCTGGTGGAAGCGAATGAGGCTTGGAACTGTACGCTTCGGCTCGTCGTCGTTCGGAACGGGGGAGGCATGTGGGAGGGCCGGGCCACTGGGCGGGCATCCGATACCATCGCGCTTACCGCCGATTTAAAAAACTGGGGATCAGGCGTCCGGCTTGGGATTCAGCCCCATGCGCGCTACTCGGCCAGCGATTTCACGCGGGCCAAGGTGCTTTCCTGGGCGCACAATCTTCGGTGGGCCGAGCGCGCGCAGGAACGTGGACTGGATGAAGTCATTCTGCTCAATGAGTTTGACAGAGTGGCCGAATGCACGTCTGCGAACGTGTTCGCCGTTTTTGGTCACGAGGTCGTTACCCCGCCTTTGAGCGAGGGGTGTCTGCCGGGAGTGACGCGCGAAGTGGTACTGGGGGAGCTTCGTTTACCCGGCCTCCGGATCGCCGAACGCAACCTCACCGTGGAGGAACTGCAGAGCGCAGAGGAAGTATTTATCACCTCCACCACTCGAGGTTTACTGCCTGTGATGGAGATAGACGGCCGCCGGACCAAAGGGCCTTACGCTGTGTGCACACGTCTGGCAGAGGCATTCGACTCGTATGTGGCCGCTGACGTAAGGCCACGGTCCCATGCGCGGGTACATGCCTGAATGCCGGCCTCCTGTCCCAAATGACCTCTTGCCCCAAATGCGGAAGCCGCTATCTCCGCCCCTCGCGTGCGCGTAATCTCTCTGAAGAGTTACTTGCTCTCCGGTTGCGATCGCCGCTGCGGTGTTTGCACTGCAACGAACGGTTCATCGCGCCAACATTCATCTGGGAAGATCTTTTCTTCGCCAGGTGCCCCGTTTGCCGGCGCATGGATCTGAACGGATGGACCGGAAAAACCTATCTGGATCCGCCAATGTGGGTTGCTTTCAAGATCGCGTTGGGAGCCATGCGATTCCGTTGCGAATACTGCCGCCTGAATTTTGCCAGCTTCCGCAAGCGCAAAGAAGTGTTTACCTTCAAACGCTGGAAAAGATTCTTGCCACAGGCGGAGGAGCCGTATTCCCCCAAGTCTTTCGAGTCAACCGAGAGTCAGTCAGGTCTGGATGACACCAAGTCCGGACTAAGTGGTTGAAAACCACCAGCACTGGTGGCTCGTGGATAAAGCTACTGCCTGCTCCCGTACCACGTTTCATTTACTTAGCTGCTTTTAGTTTGGCGGAGAATTTGCGTATATACTCCCGAGTACCATCGGGAGCCTGAACGCATGAAATCCATCCAACCGCCGAATCGAAACGAACTCCGGAAGCTTACCGGCCTGTCGCTGGCTCTCCTTGCCACAACTGGCCTGGCGCTTGCACAGGATCAGACTCCGCACGGATGGAGGAGCGTCAACGATCCTCCTCCCATAGGTGATCAGGGACCGGAGTCCCAGCCGGAGCCCCCCAATTTCGATGCTCAGCCCGATCTCGATCAGGTGAATCCGGCGCAGAGTCCAGATTGGGCCCAGGCAAATCAGGGGAACTATCCGCTGCCCACTTATCCCCGGAATAACCATCCAGCGGCGCTCAACTTGCCAGCCCAGCTGACCATCAAGCCGGGAACTTTCGTAACGGTACGCGTGAACCAATGGCTGTCCTCTGACCGGAACCAGGCGGGCGATACTTTCGCGGCTATCCTGGAGCAGCCAATCGTTGTTGACGGCCTTGTTGTGGCGCAGCGTGGACAGACGGTCTTCGGAAGAGTGACCGAAGCGCAGAAAGCGGGACGTGTCGAGGGCACTTCGCGGCTTGGCGTAGAGCTCACCGATCTTACGTTCGTCGATGGGCAACAGGCCTCGGTTCATTCGCAGATGATCAACCGAACGGGCCCGACCTCGACTGGCCGGGACGCCGCTGCAATCGGCGAGACCACGGCTTTAGGGGCGATCATCGGGGCGAGTGCGGATTGGGGCCGGGGAGCGGCCATTGGCGCGGGCGCTGGCGCGGCGGCCGGAATCATCGGCGTGCTGCTGACACGTGGCAGGCCCACCGTGATCTATCCGGAATCCGTCCTCACATTCCGCCTTGAACAGCCGGTCACGATCGCCACGGGTCACGCTCCGCAGGCGTTCCGTTACGCGGATAATCGCGATTACGGCCGGTCGCCCGCGATGACGTCGAGACAGCCTTACGGTGTTTACGCTCCGGGTTATCCACCGGCGTATCCTGCGCCGGGTCCTTATGCGTACGGCTACCCCTATCCCTATTACGGCGGCGGGTTCGGATTGTATATCGGGCCGCGCTACGGTTATTACGGGCGCGGCTTCTATGGAGGAGGCTACCGCCGGCACTGAGTTCTCAACGGGTGCGTTGCGGTTAGCTTCCGCTTGCTTCCGAATTTCACCCCTGAAAGATCAATGCAGGCGGCGTGCGGTGCGTGATGGCTGACCTTCCATCGCTGCACGCAAAATGCGGTTAATCCGAGTATGGTAGCCCCTGCCGGTTGCTTTGAGCCATTTCAAAACATCCGCGTCAATGCGAACGGTGAGTTGTTCTTTTGCATCGGGCAAGGCGGCGGTGGCGTGTTTGAAAAATTCCTCCCCGAGCGGCGGGATATCGGAATAGTCAATCGGTGTGGTGTCCAGTCGTCGCGCTTCGGCGGCGGTGAGTTTGCGAGGCTTCTTCGGGTCAAGTCGATACTGTTTCATCGTATTGTCTCCGTTCGCGGTCGTTGGCTTTTCGGGCTGAAATGATCCGGATAGCCGCTTCGCGCATCGTGTAGGCCACGGCGTAAAGCCTGCCTTCGATCTTTCCGAGCGTAAAGCGTCGTGGTTCGCCATACTGGCGCCGCGTGTCCTCTGCATCGAGCCGATGGGGGTCCAGAAAGACGCGTACTGTGTAGGGGAACGGTACGCCATGCTTGGCGGCGTTCCGTGCGGCCTTCTTTTCGTCCCATTCAAATAGCATCCCATAATGTAGCTACATTCGTACCTACATGCAATAAGCATTCCGCGCTCAGCGATCAGCGGTCTTTTTGAGCGCTAACGCGTTCATGCAATAGCGTAACCCGGTGGGCGGCGGCCCGTCGGGGAATACGTGACCCAGATGGGCGTCGCATGTGTTGCAGACCGTTTCCACGCGCGCCATTCCATAGCTGCTGTCCACGTGGTAAGCGATCGCGTTGGGCGCTGCAGGCTGTGTGAACGACGGCCATCCGGTACCCGATTCAAATTTGTTGGTGGCATCGAACAGGACAGTTCCGCAGCAGCGGCAGGCGTAAATGCCTGGTTCGAATAAACTGCACATTTCGGAACTGAACGGCCGCTCCGTACCCGCTTCGCGCGTGACGCGATACTCTTCAGGGGTTAACTGCGTACGCCACTCGGCTTCGCTCCTGACAACCTTGCGATCAGGCTCGGGATTGCCCGTCTTAGCGGTGTTGAGGATGTCCGGCCAGTTCATGACTTTGTCCATCATCTCAGGGTTCTGCTCTACGCTGCCGGGGTAATCCAGATCTGCTTCCGACAAGGCCGTTTTGTATTCCTCCGGCGTGTTCAGGTTGCGCAACGTCAGAAGCCGCGGGTCGATGGCCGCCATCTCTTCGGGGCTGACACGGCGCGTACGCACGGCGTCGAAAAGGAAGACGGGGCGCAATTTGTCCCGCGCGAGAAGCGCTTCCACCTGCGTTAGCGTGCCGCGTCTGTAGACTGCCGAGAGCGGATGCGGGAATCCATCGACCTCCATGACTGCGATGTCATTCCCGTTCAGGAGCTCGACCAGTCTGGCTACAAAACCCGGCACAAGCAACGGCACGTCGCAGCCTGTCACATAAGCGGTATCGATCGTTTCCGGAAGCGCTCGCAGCCCGGCCCGCAGGCCCTCCAGCGGACCTCGTCCCTCCCGTTCATCGCGCGTGACGATCACGCCAGCCGGCAATTCAGGCAGAACCTGCTCCCGCGCCGCCACAACCACCAGCGGGTCTGCCACCTGCCCCAGCAGCCGTGCCACTCTTTGCAGCATCGTCTCCGCGCCGAATGGCAAAAACGCTTTCGAAGTCCCCATTCGGGTGGACATGCCGCCGCAAAGAATAATACCGCCCGCTTTCATGGCTTCATGCCATAGAGCCAGACCTGAACTTCGGCGCCTGCGGCAAATCCCTCGCTGTCGTCGTCGATAACCACGAAGCCGTCGGCCCGCGTGGTCGAACTGAGAATGGACGCGCCCGCGATGGCAAGCGGTTCCACCATTCCATCGGCAATCCGCACGCGCGCATAATCCAGGCGGCCGATCTGAGAACTGATTTCGCGGTTCAGCCTGCCGCGCATTTCACGATAAGGCCATGTTTTTGTCCGCCCGCCGAGCGCGCGTACCGCACGCCCCGCAAAGAAATCGTAGGCGCACAAACTGGACACCGGATTGCCGGGGAGCAGGAACACGAGCCGGTGGGCCATGCGGCCAAGGCCGGTCGGGCTGCCGGGCCGCATCGCGATTCCATGCACCGCGAGCTCGCCGCGTTCCGCCAGAAGCATGGGGACGAAGTCTTCAATACCGACGCTCGACCCGCCCGTAACGATGACAATATCCGCGTCTGACTCCAGCGCGGCGAGAATCTCTGTTCGGTTGTCACTGACGAGGCCCGGAAAATCGACCACGCCGCCATCCCGCTCGATCAGAGCGGCCAGCATCGGGCCGTTCGCGTCGGCGATATGGAAGTCCCGGGGAGGCGTGCCCCATGGAAGAAGTTCGTTTCCCGTCACCGCCAGTCGTACACGAGGTTGGCGGACCACGCCGACCGTCGCATGGCCAACGGAACTCAGGACGCCCAGGTCCTGCGGCCGCAGCATGCGGCCACTGTGCAGCAACGCTGTCCCGCTGGCGATATCCTCGCCCCGCCTGCCGACATTCCTGCCCGGTGAAACCGCCGCTTTCGCGAATATTTGATGGCTGGCGCCCGGGCCTGCGGCTCCCACCCATTCCGCCGGCACCACCGCGTCCGCCTCGCGCGGCATGGGTGCTCCCGTCATGATGCGCACGGCTTCACCCGCCGCAACGGAACCCTCAAACGGGGAGCCAGGCATAGAATCGCCGATGACGGCGAGCGGCAGCGGGTTAGACGAAGTTGCGCCTTCTGTACTATTGGCCCTCACCGCATAGCCGTCCATCGCGGAGCGATCAAATCCTGGCACATCCACGTCGCTGACGACCGAACCCGCCAGCACGCGGCCGGCAGCCAGGCGCAGCGGCACTTCTTCAGCGCTGAGCGGATGCAACTGCCCGTCGAGCCATGCGAGAGCCGCATCCACGGTCTGACGATGCGCGAAGCCGCGCATACGAACATCGTCTGTTTCTCGCTTTGGGGGCTGAGTCATGCGTCCGGGCTCCAGGCCCGCCTGCGAACTCCTCAGTATAGGCAACTCAGGGCTGCAATCAGTCCTGACGAAGTCGGCACGGACGGGCCAGATTGACGCGCCAGGCTAAAATGTCCTTTTCCATGACAACTCTGGATGTTAACGAGATCCGGCGTATATTGCCGCATCGCTACCCATTTCTGCTGGTAGACCGCATTACCGAACTCGAAGCGGAAAGGATCGTCGGCATAAAAAACGTTACCGTGAACGAGCCCTTTTTCAACGGCCATTTTCCGGAATTTCCCGTGATGCCAGGCGTGCTCATCGTCGAAGCTATGGCGCAAACCGCCGGCGTACTGGTGCTGAAAAGCATCCCGGACCGTGAGAACAAACTGGTGCTGCTGGTCTCGATTGACGGCGCGAAGTTCCGCCGCCCCGTAGTTCCAGGCGATCAGTTGCGCATTGAAATGGTTGTCATTCGGCGCAAAGGTTCCGTCGCGAAGATGGCAGGCAAAGCCACGGTAAATGGTCTGCTCGTCGCCGAGGCCGAAGTGATGTGCAAGCTGCAGGATAAAGCCGAGTCCCCCATCGCAGTCTGACCGATGCCGGTTCATCCCACAGCCATCGTCGATCCCTCCGCGCAAGTTCACGAGACCGCTGAGATCGGCCCATACTGCATCCTCGGCGCCGGCGTCGAAATTGGCGCGCGCACGCGTTTGATGGCCAATCTGTTCGTCGAAGGCCCCACAACCATAGGCGAAGATAATCTCTTTTTTCCTTACTCGACTGTGGGTGTCGCTTCGCAGGACATGAAGTACAAAGGCGAGCCCGCCTGGACCCGCATTGGCAGCCGCAATACCGTGCGCGAATTCGTAACCATCCATCGCGGCACCGCGGGCGGGGGACTGCTCACCTGCATTGGCGACGACAATCTGCTGATGACCTACGCGCATGTGGCGCACGATTGCAGCATAGGCAACCACGTGATTCTCGGCAACAGCGTGGGGCTCGCCGGACACGTCACCATTGAAGACTGGGCCGACGTGAGCCCTTTCAGCGGCGTACACCAGTTCTGCCGCATCGGCCGACATGCCTTCGTCGGACCTTACAGCGTCGTCAAGCAGGACGTCATGCCTTACTCGCTGACCTGCAGCCAGCCCGAGGTGCAGGTTTTCGGCGCCAACAACGTGGGGCTGACCCGGCGCGGCTTCGACAAGGCTTCGATTGAAGCCCTGCAAACGGCATTTCGCCTGCTGACCCGCGCTGGACTCAACACCACACAGGCGATCGAGCGCATTCGGACGGAAGTGACAAGCTGCGCCGAAATTGACGAACTGCTGGAGTTTATCGCCAACTCGCAGCGCGGTGTGATTAAAGGATGAAATACGGAATCATTGCCGGCAACGGGCGGTTCCCGGTCGTCGCTCTCCAGACTGCGCGTGCGCAGGGCGATGAAGCCATTGCGATAGCCATAAAGGAAGAAGCCTCCCCTGAAGTCGAGCGCGCGGCCTCAAAGTGCCACTGGGTATCGCTGGGCGAACTCAGCCGGCTGATCGATATCTGCAAAAGCGAAGGCATTACGCAGATCATGATGGCCGGGCAGGTGAAGCATGCGAAGATTTTTTCTTCGATTCGGCCCGATTGGAGGCTGGTAAAGCTTCTCGCCGGGCTGCTGCACAAGAACACGGATTCTCTCATTGGCGCCGTGGCCAGGGTTCTCTCGGATGAAGGCATTCAACTCGTCGATTCCACCTTGCTCCTCAAGCCTCTTCTCGCGCCCGCGGGTGCGATCACCAAACGCAAACCCGACTCCGATGAGCAGCGCGACATTGAATACGGCCGTCCCATCGCCCAGACGCTGGCCCGTCTCGATCTTGGCCAGAGTGTCGCCATAGCCGAGCGCGCCTGCGTGGCCCTTGAAGCCATGGAGGGCACCGATGCGATGCTGCGCCGCGCCGCATCGCTGGTTGAAGGCAAGCGCCTGACCCTTGTGAAAGCCTCATCGCGACGCGGGCATCTGCTTTTCGATGTCCCGGTGATCGGCCCCGGAACCGTGGACACCATGCTTGAAACCAACACCACCGCGCTCGCCATCGATGCCGGCCGCACCCTGATGCTCGACCGCGACGAGCTGCTGAAAAAGGCAAACTCCGCCGGGCTCGCGATTGTAGGTATGGCGGCGGTTGCGGACGACGGGGCCAGATCGTGACGCGCGTTGGCGTAATCGGCGCGGGTTCGTTTGGCAGGAACCACGTGCGCGTGGTGCGCGAAAGCCCGCGCGCCGAGCTGAGCTTCGTCGTGGATCCGGATCTTTCACGAGCTCGGGAGGGCGCCGGCGAAGCGAAGACCGCCTCGGACTACCGGGAGATCGTCGGCCATGTGGATGCCGCGATCCTGGCCGTCCCGACGGTGCTGCATGCCGAAATCGGCTGCGCGCTGCTCGAAGCGGGCATCGACGTCCTGGTCGAAAAGCCCATTGCTTCCACGCTCAAAGAAGCCACCCGGTTAGTAGACGCGGCGGAACGCAATGGCCGGGTTCTCCAGGTTGGTCATCTGGAACGCTTCAATCCTGCGGTCATCGCGCTCGAACGTGCGGCGACCCTGCCGCTCTTCTTCGAAATCCACCGCATGAGCGTTTTCACCCTCCGCAGTCTCGATGTGGATGTCGTTCTCGATCTGATGATCCACGACCTGGACATCGTACTGGCGCTCGCAAAAGCCGAACTCAAAGAGATTCGCGCCGCCGGCATCTCCGTTCTGTCGCCGAAAGTCGATATCGCCAACGTCCGTCTGGAGTTCGCAGACGGCTGCATCGCCAACCTGACAGCCAGCCGCGTTTCGACCGAAAAGGTCCGCAAGCTGCGGCTTTTTCAACCTGGCCAGTATATTTCTCTTGATTACGCCAAGCAGGAGGCCGCTGCATTTACAGTCGGCGGGTCCGAAGGCATCGCCTTTGAACAGCTCCCCATCCAGCCCGGCGAACCTTTGAAGCTGCAGTTCGATGCATTTCTGGATGCTGTCGAATTCCGTTCCACGCCGAAACTTAACGGCATTCCCGCGCGTAAAACACTGGAGATAGCGCTCGCGGTGCTTGCTAAAATTGAAGAACACTCGCGCGTGGTCGGGAACACTCTCGCTGTAGGATGGAAACCTTAGACTCGCCGCAATCCGCCTCTCCAGGCACGGAACCCGAAATCCATCTATTGCTCGACCGTGACCCGCGCGCCGGCTGGCGGCGCGGTCGCATGGCCGCTACTGGCTCTGCGGCGGTACACGTCGTGCTT
>JALYHT010000148.1 GCA_030776225.1 Acidobacteriota bacterium
AGCCAGGACCGCCAGCTCCACGCCCTGCGCCTGCCCCGGTATCGGTCTGGGTGATCGAGGGGCTGGAACCGATGGTCGGATAGTAATTGGCGTGCTGGAGCTCGACCAGCGCGCGGGCGGCGCGGAACTGCGCTTCGGCCTGCTTCACGTTCTGGTTATCGATGCTGACCCGTTCTTCGAGGGCGTTGAGCTGGGGGTCGCCGAATATTTCCCACCACTTGCCTTTGACCAGAGCGTCGCTCGGAGTGGCCATCTTCCAGTCTTCGTTGCCCTTGAACTCTTTGAAAGCGACAGGGGTTTGGGCGACGACGGGCCGCTGGTATTTCGGCCCGATCGCGCAGGCGGAGCAAAGGAGCGAAGAAAGAAGAGCTGTCCTGAGATAAATCGATTTCAATCCGCAACCTCCGCGGCGCCGCCCGGGATCAGGAAGGCGGGCCTGTTTTTATACTGCTGCGTGCGGCTGAAACGCTTGCTGAAACGGTCGAGATAGAGATAAATCACAGGAGTCGTGAAGAGGGTCAGCATCTGGCTTACGATCAGGCCGCCGACGATGGCGATCCCGAGAGGCTGTCGAAGTTCCGCGCCCACGCCGAAGCCGAAGGCCATGGGCATGCCGCCGAGCAGGGCACATGCGGTAGTCATCATGATGGGGCGGAAGCGCAGCAGACACGCCTGATAGATGGCATCGCGGGGCGACAGGCCTGCGCGCTCCGCGGCGAGGGCGAAATCGATCATCATAATGGCGTTTTTCTTGACGATGCCGATCAGCAGAATGATGCCGATCATGGCGATGATGGAGAGCTCGGTCCGGAAGAGCACGAGCGCTATTAAGGCGCCGACGCCGGCCGAGGGCAGAGTGGAAATGATGGTGAGCGGGTGGATCAGGCTTTCGTACAGGATGCCGAGAACGATATAGACGGCCAGCAGCGCGGTGAGGATGAGCATCGGCTGGCTGTTGAGCGAATCCTGGAAGGCCTGCGCGGTACCGGCGAACGAACCCGTGATGCTGGTCGGGAGTCCCATCTGGACTTCGGCTTTGTCGATAGACTGCACGGCGTCGCTGAGAGAGATGCCGTCAACGAGATTGAATGAGATGGTCGCAGCCGGGAACTGACCCTGGTGAGGCAGCTGGATGGGAGTAATCCCCTGGGTGAAATGCGCAAAAGTGGAAAGCGGAACCGAGAGGCCGCGCGGGGTCTGGACGTAGATTTTTTTGAGGAAATCCGGGTTCTCCCACCACTGCTGCTCGAGCGCGAGCACGACGTGGTACTGGTTGATCGACTTGTACATGGTGGAGACCTGGCGCTGGCCGAAAGCATCGTAAAGCGCGCTGTCGACGGCCTGCGCCGTGAGACCCAGTCTGGAGGCGGTGTCGCGGTCGATAATCACGTTCGAGGAAAGGCCGGAGTTCTGCTGATCTGAACTGACGTCCGCCAGTTGGGGAAGCTGTGAGAGCTTGTCGAGGACGCGGGGTCCCCAGAGGGCGAGCAGCGCGAGGTCCTGGGTCTGCAGCGTGTACTGGTATTGGGCGTTGCTTTGGCGGCCGCCGATGCGGAGGTCCTGCTGGCTCTGCAGAAAAAGGCTGGCGCCCGGCATCCCGGAGGTCTTCTGGCGGATGCGGGCTATCACCTGGTCGGGCGTCGTGCTGCGCTTCGCCTTAAGCTGGATGAAAATCTGGGCGGCAGCACCGCCATATCCGCCGCCATTGCTGCCCGCGGTAAAGCCGACGGTGTCGACATCGGGATCGACGCGAACCTGTTCCTCATACCAGATGGCTTTCTGGACCAAGGCCTGATAAGAGATGTGCTGCTGGCCCTGCACCTGGCCGTAAAGGCGGCCGGTATCCTGCTGCGGGAAAAATCCTTTGGGGATTTTCACGTAAAGGTAGCCGCTGATGCCGACCGTAAGCAGAATGACGAGAAGGACCGGAGCGGGGCGGTTCAGGACCGCCTCAAGGGCGGAGGCATAGGTGGAGACGATCCACTGGAAGAACTCTTCGGTCCGGTTGTAGAAATGGCCGTGCTCGCGCTTCACTTTCAGCAGACGGGAGCACATCATCGGGGTGGCCGTCAGGGAGACGACCAGAGAGACGGCGATGGCTACGGAAAGCACGACGGCGAATTCGCGGAAAAGGCGGCCGACGATGCCGGGCATCATGAGAATCGGGATGAAAACGGCGATGAGCGAAATGCTCATGGAAAGCACGGTAAAGCCGATTTCTTCGGCGCCGCGCAGGGCCGCTCGCATGGGAGGGACGCCGTTCTCGATATGCCGGGTGATGTTCTCGATCACGACGATGGCATCGTCCACGACAAAGCCGGTTGAGATCGTCAGACCCATCAGCGAAAGGTTGTCGAGCGAATAATCGAGAAGGTACATCGCCGCGAAGGTGGCGATCAACGAGACGGGAACGGAGACGCTCGGGATAAAGGTGGCCCAGCCGTTGCGCAGGAAAACAAAAACCACAAAAATAACCAGGCCGATCGCGATGACCATGTTGATCTGGGCATCCTTGACGGAATCGCGGATGGTCGTGGTGCGGTCGTTCTCGATGGTCATGTCGACCGTGGGCGGCAGGGACGCCTTGAATCGCGGCAGCATGGCTTTGATGCGCGCGACAGTGTCGACGACGTTGGCATTGGGCTGACGGCGGATCTGGAGCAGAACAGCCGGCTCCCCGCCGGCCATGCCGAGATTGCGGATATCCTCGACCGAATCGACCACGCGCCCGAGATCGGACAGGCGAACCGGGGCGCCGTTGCGGAACACCACAATAAGATTCTGGTAGTCTTTCGCCTTGAGCAACTGGTCGCTGACGAGGAGCGGAGTTGTGGTGAGATTGTCGTTCAGCGAGCCTTTGGGCTTGTTGGCGTTGGCGCTCTGCAGGAAAGTGCCGATCTGATCGAGACCGATGTTGTAGCGCGAAACCGGTTGCGGGTTGAGTTCCACGCGAACGGCGGGCAGGGAACTGCCGCCGACCTGCACCTGGCCCACGCCGTCAATCTGGGCCAGTTTCTGCGCAAAGATCGACGATGCCGTATCGTACAGCTGCGACCGGGGCACCACGTTCGACTTCAGAGAAAGAATGAGGATCGGCAGGTCGGCCGGATTCTGCTTCTGGTAACGGGGCTTCTGCGGGAGGTTCGAAGGCAGATAGCCGGCCGCGGCATTGATGGCCGCCTGAACGTCGCGCGCGGCGCCATTGATATCCCGGCTGAGGTCGAACTGCAGGGTGATCTGCGCGGAACCGACGGAACTGCGCGAGGTCATTTCGGTGACCCCGGCGATACGCGTGAACTGCTTTTCGAGAGGCGTGGCGATGGAGGCGGCCATGACCTCGGGCGAGGCGCCGGGAAGACCCGCCGAAACGTTGATGGTGGGGAAATCCACCTGCGGGAGGGCGGCGACCGGCAGTTGGAAATAGGCGATGCCGCCGGCGAGCGTGATGGCGATGGTGAGCAGCGTCGTGGCAACGGGCCGGCGAATGAACGGCGCGGAAATGCTCATGGGCGCCCCTGGGTAAGCTCCGGGAAAGACAACTGGTCTTCGTGGGGATCGCCCCGCAGACCGGCGACCCATGCGGCGGCGCGTCCGAACCAGAGATAGATCACGGGCGTGGTGAAAAGAGTCAGCACCTGACTGAAGATGAGACCGCCGATGATGGAAATGCCCAGGGGTTTGCGGAGTTCGGAACCGACGCCGCTGCCGAAAGCCAGCGGCACAGCGCCCAGAAGCGCGGCCATCGTGGTCATCATGATGGGCCGGAAGCGGAGCAGACAGGCCTGGTAAATGGCTTCTGCGGGAGTCTTGCCTTCTTTGCGCTCGGCTTCCAGGGCGAAATCGATCATCATAATGGCGTTCTTCTTCACGATGCCAATCAGAAGAATAATGCCGATCAGGGCAATGATGTCGAAATCCTCATGGAACAGGATGAGAGCGGCAATGGCGCCGACGCCGGCGGAAGGCAGCGTGGAAAGAATCGTCATCGGGTGGATATAGCTCTCATACAGCACGCCGAGCACTATATACACGGTGACGATGGCGGCCAGAATCAGGATGGATTCGTTGGCGAGCGAATTTTCAAAAGCGCGGGCGGTGCCCTCAAAACCTGGCTCGATGCTGGCAGGCATCCCCAGATCGGTGGTGACTTTACGGATACGCGCCACGGCATCGCCGAGTGAAGCGCCGGGAGCGAGGTTGAACGAAAGCGTCACCACCGGGAATTGGCCCTGGTGGTTGATGGTGATGGGGGTCGCAACGCGCCTGAAGGTGGTGAAGCTGCCGAGCGGCGCCTGGGGTTGCGACGCGGCTCCGGTAAGCGCGGTATTGGTGCCGGCTAAGGCGATAGTGGAGGCGAGATTCTGAGATGCCGAGCCGACGGTCACCCGGAGATTTTTGAGAGAGTCCTCATTTTGCTGCCATTGCTGAGCGGCTTCGAGCACCACATGGTACTGGTTCGATTGGGTGTAGATGGTCGAGACCTGCCGCTGCCCGTAGGCGTCGTAAAGGGCATCGTCCACGTTCTGCGGCGTGATGCCGAGGCGGCCGGCGGTGTCGCGGTCGATGACCACTTCGAGGCCGAGACCGTTGTTCTGCTGGTCGGTCGCGACATCGCGCAGCTCGGGAATCTGCTTCATTTTGTCGACCAGACGCGGGATCCAGAGGTCCAGCACGTCTTTATCGGGCGCATCGAGCGAATACTGATACTGGGTGCGGCTGATGCGGTCTTCGACAGTGAGATCCTGCACCGGCTGCATATAAAGCGTGATGCCGAAAACCTGGCTGAGACTCTGCTGCAGACGCCGGATCACGCCCACCGCGTTGGTATCGCGCTGTTCCAGCGGCTTGAGGGTGATCTGGATGCGGCCGCTGTTCATGGTCGAATTCTGGCCGTCCACGCCAATAAAGGAGGTCAGGTTTTCGACTGCCGGATCGTGCAGGATCACTCTCGCGAGCTCCTGCTGCTTCCTGCCCATGGCCTGGAACGAGATGGTTTCGGGGGCCTGGGAAATACCGAGGATCACGCCCGTATCCTGCACCGGGAAGAAGCCCTTGGGAACGACGATGTAAAGGTAAACCGTGAGCACCAGCGTGCCGGCCGCGACGAGCAGGGTCAGGGGCTGGTGGCGGAGAACTACGCGCAGCATTTTGCCGTACTGCTCGATGGTTTTCACAAAGACCCATTCCGACCAGCGGTAAAAACGCCCCTGGGCGTGCTCAGGTTTGTGTTTCAGAATGCGGGCGGCCATCATCGGAGTCAGCGTGAGCGAGACAAATGCCGAGAAGACGATGGTCACGGCGAGGGTGACCGCGAATTCCCGGAAGAGCCGGCCCACGATATCCGCCATGAACAGCAGCGGGATCAGGACGGCAATGAGCGATACAGTGAGCGAAACGATGGTGAAGCCGATCTCCTCCGAGCCCTTGAGCGCGGCTTCCATGGGAGACATGCCCATTTCGAGATAGCGGGAGATGTTTTCGATCATGACGATGGCGTCATCCACGACAAAGCCGGTTGAGATGGTGAGCGCCATGAGCGAGAGGTTATCGAGACTGTAGCCCAGCAGGTACATCACGGCGAAAGTGCCGACGAGAGAAAGCGGCACCGCGATGCCGGGGATGATGGTCGCGGAGAGGCTGCGCAGGAAGAGGAAAATGACCATCACGACGAGCGCAATGGTCAGCATGAGTTCGAATTCAACGTCCGCAACGGAGGCGCGGATGGTGGTTGTACGGTCGGTGATGACAGCGAGATCGACGCCTTTCGGGAGAGAAGCGCGGATCTGCGGCAGCAGGGCCTGTACGGTATCCACGACGCCGATGATGTTGGTGCCGGGCTGGCGCTGGATATTCAGAACGATGGCGGGATTTTCATTGACCCATGCGGCCTGCCGCGTGTTTTCGGCGCCGTCGACGATCGTGGCGACATCCGAGAGCCGGACCGGCGCGCCGTTCCGGTAGGCGATGATGATGGGCGCGTAGGCGGCGCCGGACTGGAGCTGATCGTTATCGTTGATGGTCCACGCCTGATTGGGGCCGTCGAAGTTGCCCTTGGCCTGGTTGACGTTGGCGCTGCCGAGAGCGGTGCGAAGGGTGTCGAGACTCAAACCGTACGAGGCGAGCGCGACGGGGTTGGCCTGCACCCGCACGGCGGGACGCTGGCCACCGCTGATACTCACGAAGCCAACGCCTTTCAGCTGCGAAATTCTCTGGGCCATGCGCGTTTCGGCCAGTTCCTCGACTTTGGTGAGGGGAATCGTCTTAGAGGTGATTGCGAGAGTCAGGATGGGCGCGTCGGCGGGATTGGTCTTGCTGTATGTTGGGGGCGTAGGCAGGTTGGCCGGGAGGAACGTTCCGGCGCCGTTAATCGCCTGCTGCACCTGCTGTTCCGCCACATCCATGCTGAGATCGAGCGAAAACTGGAGGGTGATGAGCGAGCTGCCGAAGGAACTGATCGACGTCATCTGGGTCAGGCCGGGTACCTGGCCGAATTGCTTTTCGAGCGGCGCGGTGACCGCCGAGGTCATGACTTCAGGCCCGGCCCCTGGATAGAAGGTCTGGATCTGAATGGTGGGGTAATCCACCTGCGGCAGCGCTGAAACCGGCAACTGCCGGAAGGCGACAATACCTGTGAGCACCACCCCGGCCATCATCAACGAAGTTGCGATCGGCCGGAGAATGAAAATGCGGGAAGGATTCACTGCGGAGCGGCCCCGCCTTTTCTGAATCCATTTCCCGTGTTCGGGGCAGTGCCATTGTTCGGGGCAGTTCCGGCGGCGCCCTGGCCCCCACTGCCTCCCTGGCCTTTGCGGCCCCGACCGCCTTTTCTGCCGCTGGGGGCATTGATCTGATCAAGCTCGCCGGGCTTGCGAACGCGCACCTCTGTGCCTTCGTCCAGCCGGTCGGTACCATCGACCACGACCTGATCGCCTTCTGAAATGCCCGAGAGAATCTCCGTCGTATCCTCGCCGACGATTCCAACCCCTACGGTTTTCAGGTGAACTTCCGAATTGCCGGGATCGACTACGTAGACAAACGTGCCCTGCTGGCCGTTCTGCACGGCCACGCCGGGAACAACCAGCCGCTGCTTCAGGGTATCCACCTTCAGGCGAACATTCACGAACTGCTGCGGGAACAACGTGTTCTCTTTGTTGTCGAAGACGGCCTTGAGTTTGGAAGTGCCGGTGGTGGCATCGATCTGGTTGTCGACCGTCTGAAGCTGTCCGGAAGCGAGCTTCACGGAGTTATCCCTGTTAAAAGCATCGACCGGCAGATGCACGCCGGCGCGGAGCTTTTTCATGACGGGGGGAAGGGAATCCTCGGGAATCGTAAAAAGCACGGTGATGGGCTGCAGCTGCGTGATCACGATCATGCCGTTCGCATCGGAAGCATGGACAATGTTGCCAGGATCTACGACACGCAGACCGACTACGCCTGTGATGGGAGCCGTAACTTTCGAGTAGGTCAGGTTCAGTCTGGCGCTGTCGATACCGGCCTGGTCGGTTTTGAGAGTTCCCAGATACTGGTCGACGAGGGCTTTCTGTGTATCCAGCTGCTGCTTTGGAACGGCGTCCTGGGCGAGCAGCATCGTATAACGCTCCAGATCGACGCGGGCATTGGCGAGGAGCGCCTGATCGCGGGCAAAGGTGCCCTGCGCAAGATCGAGTTGCACCTGATAAGGGCGGGGATCGATTTCCATCAGAACCTGCCCCTGTTTTACGTGATCCCCCTCTTTGAAGTTGACTTTCATCAACTGGCCATCCACGCGCGATTTGACGGTGACGGTATAGAACGCCGTCACGTTGCCGAGGCCATCGAGGTAGACGGGAACGTCGGTGCGCGCGGCCTTTGCGGTGACAACGGGGGTGGGGCCGGCAACCCCTCTGCCCCCGGCGCCGCCTTTGCCTTTGCCAGCTTTGCCACTCTGGCCCTGCTGGCCGATGGCGCCTGGCTGGCCGATTCTCCAGACGGCATAACCGGTGACCCCCGCGACGATGAGCAGGAAAACAATCCAGATCAAGCCGCGTTTGCCGGAAGCCGGCGGCCTGGGTTCGGGAGGTTCCTGTACGCCTGGGTGGTGAACCTCGGGAAAATGCTTTAAATCCGTGGGTGGGGTGTTCGTGGTCATTCAGCCCGCATTCAATCTCTGCAATTACAAGTGACTGCTCAAAATGCTCTGAGGTAACGCGCGCGCCAACGCACTTTTGAAATTTTACAGACCGAGCGGCGAGAGCGGCGCGTTTCCTATGAAAACAAAAGGAAATCCTTAAAGATTATACTGTTTCTGGATTAGGTGGTGCGGGAAGGAGCGACAGTTCACACCCTGAGCGTAACGGGAGCGCTGCCGCTAAAGGTGGACGGATTCCAGATGGTGTGCAGGTTTCGCGGCCGGGCCAGCAGGAAGCTGCAGGGCGGCGATGGCCCTGAGTGCGGGCCGGTCGCCCGTCAGACTCGATTCGATGTGATCCACACCCGCGGCGGTGATTCCATAGCAGGTCTGCTGGTCGGTCCTCACATAGCTTTTTTCGCAGAGGTACCAGAGCGCAAAGCCGAGTTCTTCGCGCGTAAAGCCGCTCAGACCTTCCAGATCGAGGAGGGAAAGACCGGGAAACTGGTGGTCCGCCGTGCGTTTGCGGTAAAGCAGGCAGAGGACCGCCAGACGGCGATTCCGCTCGCCTTCAAGACCGTCGAAGAAATCGCGGGACCGGAGATCGAAACGCGCGACGGCTTTTGAATTGTCGCGTTCGGAGTCATAGCGCTGGCGAGTGGCGGAATCCGAGAGGATGCGGTGGGCTTCGGCGATGCGAAGGAAGATTTCGGGGTCGCCGGTCTGTTCGTTATCGGGGTGGAACCGTTTGGCAAGGGTACGGTAAACCCGCTCGACGGTTTCCCGATCCGCCGCGGCGCTCAGGCGAAGGATCTCATAGTGATCGGGGGCCATGGGGTCGTTGGCCGTAGTGGAGGCCCTGGCGACAAAATGAAGGCCCAGCACGTAGATGGCGCCGCGCCAGGTGCAATGCCGGACCTGAGCGAGCGCGGCTACCTCAAAAGCGGGCGCGCGCAAAATCACGTGAACGAGGGGCGGGATGCTCTCGGGGCACTCGACTGCTACGCCGACTTCGGAAAGATTGATGGCGTGACAGGACTCGAAACGCTTTTCGCCCCCTTCGGTTTTCCAGGTGATTTCAACCGTGTAGTCGGATTGTTTTCGAGGTTCGGATCTGTGATCGAGGCCCATGCGGAATTCCTGTTCTTTACTGACTGCGGCTGGAAGCTCCGAATAAGCTACCGCTTGTTCTGGTTCGATATTGCAACTTAAGGCGGTGGGGGTCAATCGGCGAGGTACTGCGGGCGGACGCCTGCGATGGCTGAAAGTTAGTGCGCCGGTTATATTGCCGGATGAGGCCATGTGAAAATGAGAATTGAAACATTTCCTCGCCGCGGCACTGTTTGTTCCGACTGCGCTTGTTGTGAATGCGTGCGGCAACAGCACGCCGCCTCAACCCGTTGCCGCCAACCTGCCTGAAGCGCACGTCGATACCGCGACCGCGGGGACGATTTCGGGGCGGGTGCTGTTTACGGGAGACGCTCCGGCCATGCCTGAAATCGACATGGCATCGAACCCGAATTGCGAAAAGCAGCATCGCGCGCCGCAGAAGGCGGAAATAGTTGTGGTGAACGGAAACAGGACTCTGCGCAACGTTTTTATCTGGATTAAAGATGGGCTGCCCAAAGCCCGATGGACGCCCCCGGCCACGGCAGCGAAGCTCGACCAGCGCGGGTGCGTTTACGCGCCGCATGTACTCGGGATTATGGAAGGCCAGGAACTCGAGATTCTAAACGACGACCCTGTGAACCACAACGTACACGCGGAAAGCCAGGTCAACGCGGCATGGAACGAATCGCAGCCGCCGCGGGCGGAGCATAAGTTCAAGAAGTTCGATTCCGCGGAGGTGCTTTTCCCGGTCACGTGCAGCGTACATCCCTGGATGCGCAGTTTTATCGGCGTTTCGCCGCATCCGTTTTTCGCTGTGACAGGCGATGATGGCTCGTTCACCTTGAAAGGCGTGCCGCCGGGGACTTATATGATCGAGGCTGTGCATGAGAAGTACGGCAGGAAAGAAGGCAAGGTGACGCTTACGGCGACCGGCGCCGCGACAGTGGATTTCAGTTATGGGGGTTAAGAGGGTTCGGGGCGGGCTTCACCGATGGTCGCTTCTGCTGGCGTTCTGCACGCTGCTGCTCGTGGTGGCGGGCGGTCTGGTCACGAGCCGGGACGCGGGGTTATCGGTGCCGGACTGGCCGCTTTCGTATGGCAAGCTGATGCCTCCCATGGAAGGCGGCATTCTCTACGAGCACGGGCATCGCATGGTGGCGACGACCGTGGGGCTGTTGACGATCGTGTCGGTCGTCTGGATTTTCCGCACAGAGCGGCGAACTTGGCTGAAGTGGCTGGGCGTTGCCGCGCTGGCGGCGGTGATTCTGCAGGGCGTCCTGGGCGGGATGACGGTGCTCTTTCTGCTGCCCTGGTGGATTTCGACGGCGCATGCCTGTCTGGCGCAATTGTTTTTTTCGACAACGGTCGCGATCGCGCTGTTTACGTCGTCATGGTGGGCGCGGGAGCCTTGGCCGGCAGACGAAGACCCCCGCTATCCGGTCCGTGGCTTGTCGCTGGCGGCGCCGATATTCGTGCTGGCTCAACTGGCGCTGGGCGCGGCGGCGCGGCATAAGGCTCTCGGATCGATTTACCACATTTCGGGATCTCCGATCGTGACGGCCGTGATACTTTGGGTTTCACTGCGGATTCTGCTTCATTACGCTGAAAACAAAGAATTGCGTCTGGCTTCGATCGCTTTGCTCGCCATCACTTTTTGTCAGGTATTTCTTGGAATCGGCGCTTTTATGTCGCGTCTGGCTTATGCTGACGCAGTACAGCCGATGCCTCTGATGGTGACGTTCACGGTGATGCATGTCGCCGTGGGAGCGCTTACGATGGCGGCCAGCGTGTCGCTCGCGATCCTGGTACGCAGGAACGTGCCGGCGGCCGCCCAGGATATGCCCGGCGACAGGTTGACGGCGGTTTCGCAAAGCTAGTTAAGAACAGGACCAGTTAAGACGAGAATGCGGGATTACATCGCGCTGACCAAACCGCGTATCACCTGGCTGATTCTGATGAGCACAGG
>JALYHT010000149.1 GCA_030776225.1 Acidobacteriota bacterium
GGGCTGGCTCGATCTTCGTGATTCTGAATTTTGTGGTGCCGCGGTTCGCAACGATCTTCGACGACGGGCGCATGAAAGTTCCGCTGCCGACACTGCTCATGCTGCAGGCCAGCCATATCGTGCAGGACTGGTGGTGGCTGGTAGCGATGCTTCTGGCAGGTGGCTTTGCCGCGTTCCGTTATTACATCTCCACTCCGGACGGCCGGTTCTGGTGGGATACAAACCGGCTGAAGATCCCGATCATGGGCGATGCGCTCAGAAAAGCCGAGACTTCGCGTTTTGCGCGGGCGATGTCGACGCTGGTCGGCAACAGCGTTCCTCTGGTGCAGTCGCTGCACATTTCAGCGGGCATTCTGTTCAACTCGCGAATGGCCAATTCACTGAAGGATGTAGCGCAGGGCGTCAAGCGCGGAGAAGGAATCTCGCAGCCGCTGGCGCGGACCGGCATGTTTCCGCCGCTGGCCTCTCATCTTCTGACGGTCGGCGAGGAAACGGGCAAGCTCGATCTGATGTTTGCGCGCATGGCGGATATTTACGAAGAAGAAACAAGGGCATCGATTAAGCGGTTCACGTCGATCTTCGAACCGGTGGTGATCCTGGTGATGGGTATTATCGTGGGCGCGCTGGTATTGAGCATGCTGATCGCGATCACCAGCATCAACGACGTGGCTATTTAGGAGAATTCAGGGATCGATATGAATGAAGTTGAAAACGCGTTTTTGAAGAATCGGCGCGCCGGCGTGACGCTCATCGAAATGCTGGTGGTGGTGGTGATCATCGCGGTTTTCGCGGCGGTGGTCGGGCCGCGCCTGCTGAATCAGGGCGATAAGGCGCGCGTAGTGGCGGCGAAACAGCAGATCGAGAATTTCGGCCTGGCGCTCGGTCAATATCATCTCGACACAGGTTCTTATCCGACCAGTGAACAAGGGCTCGGGGCGTTGCGCGTGCAGCCAAGCGGCGTCGATCAGTGGCACGGTCCTTATCTGCAGAAGGATGTGGCGCCGGATCCGTGGGGCCATCCCTATGTCTATAAGTTCCCGGGAGAGCATGGGGATGAGCCGGATGTGACGTCTTATGGCGCCGACGGGCAACCCGGCGGGTCGGATATGAACGCGGATATCGTGAGCTGGAAATAGACCGGTGCTCAGAAGAGGGCAGGCCGGGGTTACGCTGATCGAGATGATGATCGTCGTGATGATCATTGCGGTCATCGCGGGGGTATCGGTTCCGGCGCTGACTTCAGGGCTCTCAAGCGTCCGCCTGTCCTCCGCCGCGGGTTCGGCGGCCAGCTTTCTGACGGCGGCAATGAACCGGGTGGAGCGCAGCGAACTGGCCGCTGCCATTGTGATTTCGCCTAAGCTAAATCAACTTGCCGTTTATACGGCGGCATCCGGCGACAAGGCCGACAAGACGCTGCGGATGCCGCAGGGCGTATCGATAGAGCCGCAAAAGCCGGAAGGCCAGGAGCCAGAGAGCGAAGAACCGCGGCGCTTTTTACTGGAGCCGGGCGGGACGTTTCCGCGAATCACGCTCGTCCTGCGAAACGACAAGGGCGCAAGGAGATCGATAAAAATCGACCCGGCCACGGGCGTTCCCGATGTCCAGCGCGCAACCCAGGACGGCAAAAGCGGGGACGGCAAGTGAATCGCAGCGCCGGCGCCAGGCAGAAGGGCTTTACCCTGCTCGAAGTGATGGTGGCCACGGTCATCATGGGCATCGCCGTGGCGGGCCTCATTGCGGGTCTCTCGCAATCGGTAAAGAATGCCTCCCGCCTGACGGAGTATGATCGCGCGGCGATGCTGGCGCGCACCAAAATGAACGATCTGCTGCTCGACGTGAACCTTCCGTTCGATGGCACGGTGGAAGGAAAGTTCGATCCCGATCAGTCCGGTGGCGTTCCCAGCGGGTGGAGAGCTTCGCTGCGCCCGTTCGACGTTCCGCCGCGCGCTGGTCCCGGCACAGAGATTCTGCAGCGTATCGCACTCGAACTCTGGTGGCAGCCGGCAAGCGGCACGCGACGCACGATTCAACTGGAGAGTTACCGGCGGGTGACGATCCCAATCCCGGCGGCCTCATGAAATCCAATTCGGAAGCCGGAGTCACGCTGGTCGAAATACTCATCGCCGTTTCGCTGCTGAGCCTGCTCTCGGTGGGGATGCTGGTCGCGATGCGGCTGGGGTTCAATACAATGGACAAAACAGATAAGCGGCTGGTGGCCAATCGGCGCGTGGCGAATTCGCGGCAGATCATCGAAAACGAGATCGACGGATTTGTCTGGTCGTATGCCTGGTTTCATCCGCAGCCGGAGCAGACGAGTCCGCTGCAGTTCCTGCAAACCGAAGCGCAGACAATGCGGTTCGTGACCACCTACTCAATCGACGACGGTTGGCGGGGGCGGCCCCGCATTGCGGCCATGCAGGTGATTCCCGGAGATAAAAACGAGGGCGTACGGCTCATCGTGAACGAGACGCCGTATACAGGGCCGGAACAGGCGGGGCAGCAGATTCAGGGAGTCGAAAACGATCCGCTGAGGGGGTTCGTCATTCACTACGCGCCGGTGGAGGCGGGGACGCAGTCGTTCGTGCTGGCGGACCGGCTGGCTTATTGCCGCTTCTCTTATCTTGAGAAGCGCTATACCCAACCGTTTCAGGTATGGCGCTCCGATTGGGCGCAACCGCAGGTTCTGCCGATGGCCGTCCGGATTGAAATGGCGCCCCTCGATGCGAGGCCGAACGATCTGCGCATCGGCGCCGTGACTGTGCCCTTCCATGTGAATCGAATTCCCGGGACAACCTATGCCGATTTCACCCCCCCGACAGTCCAATAGCAGAGGCTCGGCGCTTTTGATGGTGCTGTGGCTTACGGCGGCGCTCTCCGCGGTGGGGCTTGCGGTTGCAAATAACGTCCGTAGCGAAACCGAACGCACTGAAACCAATGTGGACGATGCGCGTTCGTATTTCATCGCGCGTGGAGCAATTGAGCGGGCCGCCATGCACATGCTGTGGGGAAGATCTTATTTCGACCCCGACGGGCGGCCCATTTATTACGTGAATGGCATGCCGTCCATGGAACTACATTTTCCGGGAGGCGAAGCCCGCATTGAGGTGATCCCCGAGGCGTCGAAATTAAGCCTGAACGGCACGCGCCCGGAGGATCTGTGGAAATTGCTGTTGGCGCTCAGCCTGCCCGAGGAGCAGGCGACGAATCTGACCGTCGCTATTGTGGACTGGAGAAGCCGGGCAGATGCAGTGAACCCGAGTCCTTTCGACGCGTTTTATTTAAGTCAAACTCCGTCTTTTACTCCACGACACGCGTCTTTTCAGGAGAACGAGGAGTTACTGCAGGTCAAAGGCATGACGTCCGAACTTTATTACGGGTCAGCGCTCGACGATAACCGCGCCGGTTTGCGCGATTGCGTGTCGGTTTATGGCAGCACGAGTGGCGTCGATATCAATACGGCCAGGAGTGCAACGCTGCAGGCTGTGGGCCTCTCGGCGGGGGATGCGGATACGATCGTAAAGAGCCGCGCGCAACACCCGGTGATCGATTCCAAAGAATTGACGGAGATCGCGCAGTCGTTGGGCCCGGCGGGAGCCCGTTTGCTGATCGGCGGCTTGTCGATGTACACGCTCCGCGCGACGGCGCGGCTGAAGCAACCCGATGGCAAACTGTCCGACCTCAGAAGAACTGTCGGGGCGCTGGTCAAATTCTATTTTCCGGCGAATAACGAGCGGAAGCCGGTCGGGTTCGAAATCGTCCGCTGGTATGAGCGGATATGAGTACGGCGGCGCCGGAAATGCCGGCGATAATCGAGAGCCCCGTCTCAACCGTGCAGAACGCAGGCGACCTGCTGCCTCTCTGGCGGCGCGCGCTGGTGTTCGGTACTGGTCTCGGGATTGCCATCGGAGACCGAAATCTTGAAATTGCGGTCGTAAGTTCGCGGCCTTCGGGGCCTGCGCGCTTGTCGTCGGTTTCAATAGCGGATTTTCGCAATCGCCCCGCTGCGCAGTGGGGCCAGGAAGCGGCAACCTTTTTGACGCAGGCAGGCGGAATGGGTCTCGCTGCCACAGTGCTGCTGCCGCGCAGCGAAGTCATCGTGCGCACACTCACTCTGCCGGGGGTAGGCGATAAGGATATCCCCGCCGCAATAGAGCTGCAGATCGACACGCTCCACCCGTGGGGCGACGTGGATGTGGCCTGGGGGTGGTCGCGCGCGGCTGCCGGCACAGGCGATGTCCTGATCGGTTTGGCGCGCCGGGACCTGCTGGAATCCTACGAGACAGTTTTCACCGAAGCGGGCATTGGGCTTGCAGCCGCCACCTTCTCCCCGGCCGTCATTCATGCCGCGTTGCGGATCTGGAGCGCGCCGCCCGGTTCTGTTCTTTGCTACGAGGATGAAGCGCCCGGACGCACCGAAATATACGGCGAGAGCCCGGCGCGGCCGGTTTTTTCGGCGGAGTTCCCGCTTCCGCGCGAGCGGGCGCTGGCGCTGGCCCGGGGTGAATTGAGGCTGCCCGCCGGGTCTCCGGCCATGCCGATGGCGCAAGTGCTGCCGCGCGTCGCAGGATCGGTTGCGGTGCCTGAGAATGCAGTGCTTTCGTATGCTGCCGCGCTGGCCGGCTCAGCTCCGCGCGCGGCCCGGTTCGCAAATCTGTTGCCGGCCGGGCGCCGGGCTTCGCATAACCGGATGCAATATCTGGTCCCCGGAATACTCGGGAGCCTGGTGGCCTTAGCGCTGCTGACGGTCTTCCTCATTTTTCCGGCGGTTGAGCAGAGGCGCTATCGCGCGGAACTGGATAGCGCGGGCCGGCAACTGGAACCAGCCGCGTTGCGCGCGCAGACGCTCGAAAAGAAGATCGCCGCGGCTCGCGCGCGGATTGCGCTATCGGACGAAATCAAACGGCGTCCGCAGGCGGATCTGGACGTTCTGAACGAGCTTACGAAGCTGCTGCCGCCCCCCATCTGGACGAGTTCGGTCGAAATCTATCCCGATTCAGTGGTGATATCGGGTGAAGCGGATCAGGCATCATCGCTGCTGAAAACGCTCGACTCCTCTCCCTTGTTTCAGAATTCCGAATTCATGGTCGGTGTCGCGCGCAATGCGCAGGCCGAGCAGTTTCGTATCAGGACGATGAGGCGCGGGCGGGTTGGCCGCACAACGCCATGAACGTTTCAGACCGGGATCGACGAGCGCTGCTGTTACTGGCGGCCGGACTTGCAGTGGCAGCGGCGCTGTATTATCTGTTTCCCGCTAAGTCCGGGATAGCTACGGTTGCCGCTCCCGCGGTAAGCGGAAACGATATCGACCTCGCGCAGCAGCGGCTGGTGAGGCTGCGCCAGATTGCGGCGACTGTACCTTCCCGCGAAGCAACGCTGAAGCAGCTTGAGGCGGATCTGAAGGTTCGCGATCTGGGCATGATCCAGGCCGATACCGCGCCGCAGGCACAAGCGGCGCTGCTTGAAATCGCGCGGCGCATCGGGAAAAGCGAACAGATCGACGTGCGCGGCGGGGAATTCGGGGCGCCGAAGGCATTTGGCGATTACGGCCTGGTTTATGCCACCGTCTCCTTCGAGTGCCATGTGGAACAAGTGGTCAACTTTCTGGCCGATCTTTCACGCGAGGCGGAGATCATAGTGCCGTCGGAAGAGCGCATGACGTCGGGTAATCCCAAAGAGAAGACAATGGCGGTACGAATGGTGCTGGCCGGTCTGGTGGCGAAAAAGCTGGTACCGGAGAAAAAGGGACTGGGAGCGTTTTGAAAGCGAAATTGATAACGCTCAATCTTCTGCTGGCCGTGACGCTCGGGGCGATCGCGTGGCAGGCGCGTATCCGCTGGATTGAGGCTCAGACAAGGCGCGACAGCAATCTGCATGTAAAAGTGAAAGCGCTGCCGCCACCGCCGGCATCCCCCGTTCCGAAACCGGAAGGGGCGCAGGCCGCGAAGTACGCGGATGTCGCGACGAAGAATTTATTTGCGAAAGACCGTAATCCGAACATCGTGATCGATCCGCCGAAGGTGGAGAAGCCGAAGGAGATGCCGTCCCTGCCAGTCGTTTACGGGGTGCTGGGACTGCCGAGCGGAACGAAAGCGATCATGGCGGAAAAAAAAGGCGGCGACAGCAGGCCTGTTCACGCGGGAGATACCATCGGCGAGTTCAAAATCGCTTCGCTCGATCCGCAGACGGTAGTTTTCGACTGGGACGGAAAGCAGATTCGAAAAAAGATCGAAGACCTGATTGACAGATCGAGCGCCGCGGTACCGGCGGCTGCTACCGTAACCGGCCCGCAGGCAAGCGCACAGCCTTCAGCCCCTCCGCGTCCCGTGGCCGCGACGGCGGCGGCGGCTCCGGGTCAGGATGTGCCGACGGCGCCGGGTATGAGTGAGAAAAGCTGTGTGCCAGGCGATACCTCTCCCGCCGGCACCATGGTCGATGGCTACCGGAAAAGCGTGACGCCGACACCTTTCGGACCGATATGCAGGTGGCTTAAAAGTCAATAGTTCGGAGAATCAATTATGAAAAAACTAATCGTGATTTCAGCTCTGCTCGCAACCGCGATCTATGCCCCGGCCGCGACGAAGAAAAAATCCGCCTCCGCCTCAACAACTGCGCCCAGCGGCGTGACGATCCCGAAGGACGCCGTTCCGAATGGCGACGGGAATACTTACGTTTACACCGACAAAAACGGTAAGAAGTGGGTCTACGTCAAAACACCGTTCGGAATCATCAAAAATGCTTATTTGGAAACAGCCGCCACGGGAGCGCCAGTTTCGGATGGGGGTATGACTAAAGCGATCGACAAGGGAGACACTGTCCGATTCGAACGCCCCGGTCCGTTCGGCACGATCGCCTGGGAGAAGAAAAAATCCGATCTGACGGATGACGAACGTCATATTGCCGAAGCATCGAGCGCAAAGCCCCAATAAAAAATGAAAACTCTTTTCCGTTGCAGAATCGCCGTTGCAGGTTTGCTGATGGCGGCAGCCGGTCTGTGCCCTGTGAACGCGCAGGAGCCGCCGGCCCCGCAGCCAGCAACCCCGCAGCCAGCCCCGATCCAGACTCAACCCGCGCTCCCGCCGCCCGCGGTTCCCGGCGGGCTCAACCTGAACAACGCATCTCTGTTCGAGGTGATCAATCTGCTGGCGCAGGATCTTCACATCAATTACATACTTGACCCCGGCGTGAAGAACGGGACGGTCACCATCAACACCTACGGCGCGGTGCGGGATCTGGATTTGCGGCCTCTGCTCGAAACGATTCTGCGCATGAATGGTCTGGCGATGGTACAGGTGGGAAACATATTCCGGATCGTTCCGTCCGCCAATATCGCGCGGCAGCCCGTGAGTCCGATCTCCGAAACAGACGGGTCGAAGATTGCCGACGACGAGCGTCTGGTATTGAATCTGGTGTTCCTGCGATACGTCACATCGGCGGAGATGAACAAAATCCTGCTGCCGTTTACGGGGGAAGGAGCGCAGATCACCAGCTACGATCCTGCGAATCTGCTGATCATTCTGGATAACAGCCGCAACATGCGGCGCGCCCTGGAACTGATCAACATGTTCGACAGCGACACCTTCGCGGGGCAGAGGGTGCGCGCGTTCGAAACCAAAAACGGAAGACCAAGCGATATCGCCAAAGAGCTGGATGAGGTTTTCAAGGCCTACGCGCTGACGGGCGATAAGGGCGGCGGCGCAGTTAAGTTTCTGCCCATTAACCGGATCAACACGATACTCGCTGTGGCCCCCAACCCGGGCGCCTTCGCGGAAGTTGAGAAATGGATTCAGAAGCTCGATATTCAGGCAAGGCGCGCCGCCGGCTCGGTTGACAACTACGTCTACAAGCTCAGATACGGCAAAGCGGAGGTTCTGGGGTCGGTGATCAATCAGCTTTATGGCAACTGCGGTTCGACAGGCGGCGGCATGTATGGAAGCATGACGGGCAATTCCAGCTATCCGGCCTCCAACTCTACGGCGCTTGGCGTAAATGGCGGGAACTCTTACGGCAATAACGGCAACGGTTCCGGAAACGGGGCATACGGCGGCGGCTACGGCGGGTCTGGAATGAGCAGCGCGCCATGTGTTAATAACGGAGCGCCAGGCATGGCTGGCGGAGCAGCGCCACCCATGCTGACGCCTTTCAATTCCACTCCTCCGGCAACCGCGGGGGGAACGGCCTCGACAACGCCAGGTTCCGCCAGCGATCAAACCGGCACTTATCTTACGCAGGGGGCGCCTCCCGGAAGGGGTTCCGGCCCACGCATCATTCCAAATCCATATGACAATACTCTGCTGGTGCAGGGAACCCCGCAGGAATGGGAACAGATCAGGCACCTGCTCGATCAGCTCGATGTATCGCCCCGGCAGGTGTTGATCGACGCCAAAATCTACGAAGTCGATCTGAGCGGCGATCTTACGCTGGGAGTCGAATCCTATCTGCAGAAAACGGGTACTTCAAACTCTAAAGTTTCCTCGACTCAGCTTCTGGGATCTGCAGGTACTGCGGGATTTTCCCTGACGGCCGGTACCCTTGTAGGGCAAAGCCGCCAGTTGCTTGCTTATCTGCAGGCCGCCGAAACCCGCACCAAAACCAAAGTCCTTTCAGCGCCCAGCGTGATCGCAACCGACAGCATTGCCGCCTCGATCACGGTCGGCGATTCGGTTCC
>JALYHT010000150.1 GCA_030776225.1 Acidobacteriota bacterium
ATCCAGACATGCGCCCCGAACTTGGAAAGCAAGGGCAGCAAATGAACATCAACGCAAATAAGCGTAATCTCCAGATCATTACCGAAGAGAGCTATCAGCAACAGAAACGGCAGGCTCTCGAAAACACGGCCACGAATTTAACCGTGCTCCGAAGGGCGGGCCTCAGGTGACAGTCAATGGCTTCCACGCCGCCCCGGCACTTTCCGGTGATGCTGGCCGAATCGCTCGAGAATCTCGCGATCAGGCCGGACGGGCTTTACCTCGATTGCACAGCCGGACTCGGCGGGCATACGAGGGCAATCGCCGCGCTGCTGACAAACGGCGGAAGGCTGATCTCGAACGACCGGGATGCGCAGTCGCTCGAAATGGCGCGCGTGAATGCGGCGGAGTTTGCGGAGCGGATCGAATTCCAGAGGGCCAGCTTCTCGGAGCTGGCGGAATCGAATCTCGACGGCTTGATTGCGGACCTCGGCGTGAGCCGGTATCAGCTCACCGATGCGGATCGCGGATTTTCATTTCAGACAGAAGGGCCGCTGGACATGCGCATGGATCGAAGCCGTGGCGCGACGGCGGCCGAACTGTTGAACCACAGTGCCGAAAAGGCAATCGCCGACTGGCTCTACCAGCTCGGCGAAGAAAGGAGAGCGCGGAAGATAGCCGGAGCAATCGTTCGAGCGCGGCCCATTCGGAGCACACTACACCTGGCGGGTGTGGTGGAACGGGCCGCACCTCGGACGGGACCCCTGCATCCCGCGACTCGCACTTTCATGGCGCTCAGAATGCTGGTCAATCACGAACAGGAGGAGCTGGATGCGCTGCTCGACCGCGCGCCGCTCATGGTGAAACCGGGTGGCCGGCTCGTCATTATCTCCTTTATGTCGCTGGAAGACCGCAAAGTCAAAGAGAGTTTCCGGGAGCTACAGCGTTTGGGTCGGGCTTCGATTCTTACAAAGAAGCCGCTTACGCCGGGCGAGCAGGAAGTCCGGGAGAATCCGCCGTCTCGCAGCGCCAAGCTGCGGGCAGTGGAAATTGTCGATAAACAGCAGGCTTGAGTCCTGTAAAGGGCAAAAGCAATACCGGGCCGAACCCGGAAAGAAAGCGAGCGAGGAACACAACAGCCATGGCCACCCTGGCAACATTACTTCGGGATAATCGCGGAAGAAGAAACTCGCGGTCGGGCATCGCGGACCTTGCGGCCGCCGAACGCTTCGACGTTGTTCGTCCTGAGTCGGCGCGTGTCCAGGCCGACCCCTGGCTGCTGCGCGGCCTCCCGGCCGATGGCATCTATTTCTACTCGAAAAAAATCGATAATTCCCGCGTAGTGCGCCAGGCCGACCCGGAGGCGCGCGGGGAGTGCTGGTCCGCCGTCGGAGCCGCGGGTGTCCTCCTGATGCTGGGCGCCAGTATTATCGCTCCCCACGTCGGCTCTGTGCTGGCCGGCTATAAGCTCGAATCTCTGAAGACCGAACGCCAGGCTCTGCTCGACCAGCGCCGCGCTCTCGACGTGAAGGAAGCCGGGCTTCTCAGCCCCGAGCGCCTCAACGATCTCGCCCGCGCGCGCAGTCTCGCCAGCCCCGGCAGCGATCAGGTCATTCATCTCGATACGCCGGCGGCGGAAGGAAGCCTTGCCAAAATCCAGACACCCTCGTCTTCCGCTTTGAGCGCTCAATAAGGAGTCTGCAGGCCGTGGACGTGTGGAGCAGGTTCGCATCGCTATCGACGGATCTGTTGAGCCGCGTGCGACGGCGGTTTGCCGGATACAATTCTTCCGCGGGGTGGCTCCCGCGCAGCGCTCCCGCTATCAATCGCCTCACCGTTTTATCCGCTGTGCTCGCGCTTTGGGCACTGGCCATCTTCGGTAAACTGATTTCTCTGCAGGTGATGCAGCACGCCCGCTATGCGGCTATTGCGCGGCATCAGCAGGAAGAAAGAATCGATATCCCCGCCCCCCGCGGCAGCATCCTCGATCGCAATGGTCAGCCTCTGGCTATCAGCGTGCCGGTGGCCTCGGTATCGGTCAATCCGCAGCAGATCGCGAATCTCAAGGTAGCCACTGAGGTTCTCGGCAATACTCTGAATCTCGACCAGCAGGTTCTCTACAACCGGCTTGACTGGGCTCGCCAGAGCCACAAAGGCTTTCTGTGGGTGAAGCGCCGCATCGACCCGTTCGAAACCGATCGTCTCAAAGCCATGCACCTCGACTGGATCACATTCCATACCGAGAGCCAGCGGCATTATCCCAAAGGGCAAACGGCGGCTCACATCCTGGGCGCGGTTTTTAAGAGCGAGGAAGGGGCCGCTGGAGTGGAGCGCGGGATGGATAAAGTCCTGCGCGGCATAGGCGGTTCCGAGCGCCTGGTCATGGACGTGAAACACCGCGGCCTCGATTCGCACATGGAAACAGCCCCGCGGGCCGGCGTTCCTCTGACCCTTACTATTGACGAGCGCATGCAGTACGTGGCGGAGCGCGAACTAAAGGCGGGCGTGGAGGCCAAACACGCGCGCAGCGGTACCGCCATCGTGATGAACCCTTATACCGGGGAAATTCTCGCGCTCGCGAATTACCCGACTTACGATCCGAACCAGCCTCCGAAGCCCGGCGAAAACCCGCTGGCTCGCTTCGATCTGGGCACTTCCGTACCCTTTGAGCCCGGGTCCGTCTTCAAAGTGGTCACCCTCTCGGCCGCACTTGAAACTACGAATATGAGACCGGATACGCTGGTCAACACGGGGGGCGGCACGCTCGTTTTGCCGGGCCGCGTGGTCCACGAATCGCACCATGGCTATGGCACGATTACGTTCCAGGAGGTGCTCGAAAAATCGAGCAACATCGGCGCGATTATGATCGGCACGCGCGTGGGACGGGAGAAGATGTTCGAATACGCCAAACGCTACGGCTTTGGCGACAAGACCGGTCTGCCTGTTCCGGCCGAATCCGCAGGCAAGCTTCGGGGCCTCGACCGGTGGGGGACCACCTCTCTGGCCTCTGTTTCCATGGGTCAGGAAGTCAGCGTGACCTCGGTGCAACTGGCGCGGCTCGGCTGCGTGATGGCGAACGGCGGCATGCTGGTGAAGCCTCGCCTGATTCTGAAGCGCGGTGATAAGCTGGAACCGGCCGAACCGCCGGTGCGGGTCATCAAACCCGAAACCGCCATCACGATGCGCCAGATGATGGAAGGCGTGGTGCTGCGTGGAACCGCGCGGCTGCATGGCCGGCTCGAAGGGTACACTTCGGGCGGCAAGACCGGCACGGCGCAGATTTTCGATTCGGTCACCCACCATTACACCCACAACTACAACGCTTCGTTTCTCGGCTTCGCGCCGGTCACCAACCCCGCGCTGGTGGTTCTGGTGACGGTTCACGATACCTCCGGCGAAAGCGGTCAGGGCGCGGACGCCGCGGCGCCGGTTTTTCAGAAAATCATGACCGAAGCCCTGCGCATGCTCGACGTGCCGAAAGATATCCCGGAAGATCTGCTCGCGGCTAAACGCGGGAAGGACAAACCAGCCAAAGAGAAGCCGGGCGAGTTCGCGGGCGACCTCGCCATTGCGGACCTCGGCGGCCCGAGCATCATGGACGAAGACCCCAGCGTGCGGCAGTTACTCGCGGATCAGTTGAAACCGGAAAAGGACGCAGACGAAATCCCGCCCGCCGATCCCGCGAAGCTCGCTGTTGTTCCAGGTCTGGCGTCACGTGCGCGACTCGATGAGCAGGCGAGTCCGGCTGGCAGCCTTGTTCCGCCTCCCCTTTCGCCCCCGGTCCCCGATCTGCGCGGATCTCTGCCGGCACGCCCTTTGCCGGAACGCCCCATGGTGCCCGATTTTCGGGGGAAGTCCATGCGTGACGTGGTGGAGGAATCATCGGCCAGAGGCATTGACGTCATGATTGAAGGCAGCGGCGTGGCGCGCGCGCAGGCGCCTCTGCCCGGCAGTCCTTTGCGACAGGGAGAACAGATCAGGATCGTGTTCACGCGCTGACATACCGATGACAACAGGCGAGACGTTGGCGGGAGTACCGGTGCTTTCCGAATTAGCGCCCTCCCTCGCCCAAACGCAGCTTGCCGGACTCGATTACGATTCGCGCCGCGTCAACCCCGGCTATCTCTTTTTCGCCTTCCCCGGTTCTCATGTGGACGGCCGGAGCTTCGCCGGGCAGGCCGTTTCCGCGGGCGCCCTCGCGGTTGTCGGGGAATCGCCTGCGCCGGAAGGCTTTACCGCGCCGTGGATACAGGTCCCTCACGGACGCCAGGCGCTTGCGCGCGCGGCCAGAAACTTTTACGGCAGGCTCGACGAAAAGATTCCGCTTACCGGCATCACAGGCACCAACGGAAAGACGACCACCAGTTATCTGGTCGATTCCATCCTGCGCGCGGCAGGGATGACGACCATGCTGGCGGGCACCATCGAATACCATCTCGGGTCCCGGATACTGCCCGCCCCCAACACCACGCCCGAGTCGCTCGATCTGCACCGCATGCTGGCGGAACTCGATTCCATCGCGGGTGAACCTTCGACAGCAGCCGCGACCATGGAAGTCTCATCCCACGCCCTGGCGCTTGGGCGCGTATACGGACTTCAGTTCCACACGGCCGTCTTCACGAATCTCACGCAGGATCATCTCGATTTCCATCGCACGATGGACGACTACTTCGCGGCCAAGCAACTGCTCTTCACAGGTTCGGGATCGCCTCCGCCGCGCTATTCGGTGATCAACCGCGATGACGAATGGGGCCGCAGGCTGGGCGCTTTGAAGCCGGGCAAATCCTCCGACTCCTCCGAAATCCTGTGGTACGGTTTGAGCGCCGATGGTGGGGGCGTGGCGAAAGCGCGCCACATTCATTCCGGTTTTAACGGCCTTCGTTTCGACGTGGTCTATGACAGGATCCGCTTCGAGATCCAGTCGCAGCTGATCGGAAAAGTCAACGTTTACAATATCCTCGCAGCCTGCTGCGTCGGCATGACGTTCCAGTTGCCGCCTGACATCATTGCGCGCGGTATCGCCGGTTGCACGGGCATCCCCGGCCGTTTTGAAAGAGTGGACGAAGGCCAGCCATTCGCCGTGGTTGTCGATTATTCCCATACCGAAGACGCGCTGCGCAATGCGATCTCAGTCGCGCGCTCACTCAACGCGAAACGCGTTATCACGCTGTTCGGCTGCGGCGGGGACCGCGATCGCGCCAAGCGTCCTCTTATGGGCAAAGCCGCCGGAGAACTGAGCGATCTTGTTATTCTCACGAGCGACAACCCTCGTTCCGAAGAGCCACTACAGATCATGAACGATATCCTCGTCGGCCTGCGGCGCACCGATACGCGGACGGTCGTGGAACCGGATCGCGCCGCCGCGATCCGCAAAGCCATTGATGAGGCCCGCGCGGGGGACGTTGTTATCCTCGCGGGCAAAGGCCACGAAACTTACCAGATCTTTCGTGACCGCACTCTCCACTTCGACGACCGTGAAGTGGCGCGTGAGGCTCTGCGCGCTTTCGGCTTCGGCAAAATTGCGGGCGGAGGCGGTGCGCGGTGATCTTCTCCATCGCTGCTATTGCCGAAAAAATCGGCGCCGGGAACATCGCAGTGCATTCGCCTTCCGGTGAAGCGTCCAACACGCCCGTCGCCGGCTGGAGTATCGACAGCCGCAGCGTAAATCCCGGCGACTGTTTTTTCGCTCTCCGCGGGCCCCGGAGAGACGGCCACGATTATGTCGCCAATGTTCTCGAACGAGGAGCCTCGGTAGCCATTGTCGACCACCCCGTTGCGGCGAATATCCCGCAGCTCGTTGTTCCCGATACCCTGGTGGCCCTTCAGCAACTGGCGGCCAAAGCCTGCCGGCGCTGGGGCGGGACGGTAGTCGGCGTGACCGGCAGCGCCGGCAAGACCACCACGAAAGATGCGATCGCCAGCCTTCTGAACGTTCAGATCAAAACCGGACGCACCTTCGGCAATTACAACAATCACTACGGGGTGCCGCTTTCGATCCTGCGTTTGAGCGACGATTGCCGCGCTGCCGTCATCGAGATGGGCATGAACCACGCCGGAGAGATTCGCGAACTCGCAGCTATCGCCAAACCACGTATAGGCGTCGTTACGAACGTAGGCTGGGCTCACGCGGAATACTTTGAAGATGGCATCGAAGGCGTCGCGCTCGCCAAACGCGAACTGATCGAGTCGCTGCCCGGCGATGGCATCGCGGTCCTCAATGCAGACGACCAACGCGTGCGGGCGTTTCGCGAAATTCACCCCGGTCGCTCCATCCTTTTCGGTTACGCGGAGGACGCGGAAGTTCGCGCCGAAAACGTGCGCCAGCATCAGAACGCCGCGCACTTTCAATGCCTCGGCGTTGACTTCGAGTCGCCGCTCGCGGGCCGGCACGGCGTCAGCAATGTGCTCGCCGCTATCGCGGTGGCGCGGGCACTGGACATTCCTCCGGAAAGGCTGCGCGATGCTGTGCGCGCTCTCGCCGCCGGCAAAATGCGTGGCGAGCGCATCGAACGCGACGGCGTGACCTTAATCAACGACTGCTATAACGCAAATCCCGAAGCGATGCGTTCCATGCTGGAACTCCTTCGGGACACTCCCGCCAGACGCCGTATCGCGGTGCTGGGAGAAATGCTCGAGCTTGGCCGCGAGGCCGGGACCCTGCACCGAGGCATAGGACAATTCGCCGCGGAGCAGGGCATTCATGCCCTTTTGGGCGTACGCGGCGCTGCACGCTTTATGGTCGATGGGGCCGTGGAAGCGGGAATGTCGGGCAGCGCCGCGTCCTTTTTTAATACTCCGGAAGCCGCCGGAGATTTTCTGCGCACTTATATCCTGCCGGGCGACGCGATCCTTTTTAAAGGTTCTCGCGGAGTCGAAGTTGAGAAGGCCATCGAAAGGGCATTCGCGGAGGCGAAAACTTAAATGCTTTATTGGCTTCTCTACGAGCAACTCTATCGGCCCGACAGAGTCGGGGGGCCGATCCTCGGTCCTTTCCGCGTGTTCCGCTATGTCACTTCCCGCACCCTGTTTGCGAGCCTGACATCTTTATTCCTCTGCGTCATTCTCGGCCCGTGGCTAATCCGGAAACTGCGCGAATTTCAGATCGGCCAGCACATCCGCGAAGACGGCCCGAAATCGCATCAGAAAAAAGCCGGCACGCCCACCATGGGCGGCATCCTCATCATCATCAGCATCACGGTTTCCACGCTGCTTTGGGCGAACCTCCAGACTCTTTATGTCTGGATCGCGATGTTTGCGTTGCTTGCGTTCGGTCTGATCGGCTTCATAGACGATTACGCCAAGGTCATGAACAAACGCAATCTCGGCCTCAGCGCGGGACAGAAACTTGGCCTGCAGATGCTGGTGGCTGCGATTATCACCGGCGTGCTGTCCGTCATGCAGTATTTCGGGGCTTACACCACCACGCTGAACGTCCCGTTCCTGAAACAGATCCACCCCGATTTCCTGATCCATTCTTTGATGTCCAATCCGTTCACGTACGTATTGGGCTTCCTGCCTTTTTATTTGTTTTTTGTGCTCGTGGTCGTAGGCTCGAGCAACGCGGTCAACATCACTGACGGTCTGGATGGACTGGCTATCGGCCTGATGGTTATCTCCGGGGTCGCCTTAACCGCTCTGACTTATACCAGCGGCAACCGCGAGTTTGCGAATTACCTCCAGCTGGCGCGCAATCCGCGCACGGCTGAACTGACCATTTTTTGCGGATCGCTCACCGGAGCCAGTCTCGGATTCCTGTGGTGGAACGCGCATCCCGCGGACATCTTCATGGGCGATGTGGGCAGTTTATCGCTTGGTGGGGCGATGGGCGTGGTCGCGGTGTTGATCAAACAGGAATTCCTTCTGATCTTCATCGCGGGTATGTTCGTGGTTGAGCTCACGAGCGTCATACTTCAGGTGGGCAGCTACAAGATGCGCAGGAAGAGAATTTTCAGAATGGCGCCGATCCACCATCACTTCGAAGCGCTCGGCTGGCAGGAATCGAAAATCATCGCGCGCTTCTGGATCGCCGGCCTGGTGCTGGCGCTGTTCGCGCTTACAACGCTGAAGCTTCGTTAAAAGAAAATGAACCTCGACGGTATCAAAGCGCTGGTGGTCGGCATGGAAAAATCCGGACGCGCCGCGTTCGAATTCCTCCACGCGCGCGGCGCTTCCGTCACGGCCACCGATCTCAAGCCGCACGCCGTGGATGGCTTTCGCCCCCAGACCGACGATCTTTTCGAGGAGCCCTGGGACCTGATCGTGCCATCCCCCGGCGTCCCTCTGGATCTGCCTCCGCTCGCCCGCGCCATTGCGCGCGGCCTCAAAGTCATCGGTGAAGTCGAACTCGCCGCGCCCTTTCTGCGCGGACCGATCATCGGCATCACGGGTACCAACGGAAAAACAACCACCACCTCTCTGATCGGCCACATTCTGCGCAGCGCGAAGACTCCGGTGCAGGTAGGCGGCAACATTGGCACTCCGGTTCTCGCGATGACGGAAACCTCGCGCGCCGATCAGTGGAACGTTCTGGAACTCTCCAGTTTCCAGCTCGAAACCATTCACGAATTTCACGCCGATGTCGCCATCTGCCTCAACGTCACGCAGAATCACCTCGACCGGCACCACACCTTCGAAAATTACGCCGCGGCAAAAAGCAATCTGTTTCGCACCCAGAAGCCCGGCAGTTTTGCGGTATTGAATGCCGGCGATGAAGTCTGCCGTTCTTTCGCCGCCCTGACCGCCGGTCAGCCTGTCTGGTTCCGCGGCAGTGAAATTGAAACCCTCATGCCTGCCTCCGAGGCGCCGATTCCCGGCACTCACAATGCCGACAATATAATGGCCGCCGCGGCTGCGGCCGATATCGCCGGCATATCCAAAGCTGAAATCGCCGCTGCCGTCAGGACGTTCAAAGCCGTGGAACACCGGCTGGAATTCGTCGCCGAAATTGCGGGGGTGCGCTTCTACAATGATTCAAAAGCGACCAGCGTGGATGCCACTGTAAAAGCCATCGATTCCTTCGGCGGCGATCTCTGGATCATCCTGGGCGGTAAAGACAAAGGCAGCGACTACGCCGTTCTGCGGGATCGTCTGCGGCGGAAAGCGCGCGCCGCCCTGTTGATCGGCGCCGCTTCTGAAAAAATTGCCGCCCAACTCGCAGGCGCCACCAGGCTCATCAACGCGGGAACCCTGGACAACGCCGTCCACGAAGCCTGGAGTCAGGCGCGGCCCGGCGACACGGTGCTCCTCGCCCCCGCCTGCGCCAGTTTCGATCAGTTTCAAAGTTATGAGCACCGCGGCCGGGCGTTCAAAGAAATCGTGACAGGCTTACAGTCAACCGGCGAGAGTCCGTTATACGGAAAAAAAGATCATGGCACAGCGTCTTAAGACGGATTGGATTCTCTTCACCACGGTAGTGATGATGGTGCTCTTCGGAGCGCTGATGATTTACAGCGCCTCGTCGGTTGTGGCCGACATCCGCATGGGCTCCAGCTATTACTTCGCGCTGCGTCAGCTCATCTGGATCGCGCTTGCCATCCCGCTGATGATGTCCATGAAGAAGCTGAATTATCGCAAGCTGCAGAACCCGGCAGTGGCTTTTACCGCGATGGGCCTGGTGATCATATTGCTGGCCGCCGTTTACTTCACCGACCCGCGCCAGCACCGCTGGATCCGCTTCGGCCCCTTCGGCATCCAGCCTTCGGAATTCACTAAACCCGCGCTCGCCATGTTCCTCGCGTACTTTATAGCGATGCGTTCGCGCGCCATCAACAGCCGCTTCACGCTGCTGCCCGCCATTCTGGCCGTGGGCTTCATCACGATCTCCGTGGCGCTTGCCGATCTCGGCACCGCTATCGTTCTCGGCGCAACCGCCGCCGTGGTTTTTATCGTGGCAGGTCTCGAAAGCCGCTACATTCTGATTACCTGCCTGCTGGGCGTCCTCGGCGGGGCCGTCTTTATTGCAGCCAAGCCGTACCGGCTCGTTCGCGTGATCAGCTACGTGGACCCGGGCCTGAAGACTGTCGACAGGTTCGACAAAAGCGGCTGGATCCGCAGCCGCATGAAAAAGTCGATCACCGCGAAGGACACGAACTATCAGGCGGAACAGGCGAAAATAGCCATCGGTTCGGGAGGCCCCATGGGCGTGGGCCTCATGCAGGGCCGGCAGAAGTTGTTCTATCTGCCGGAAGCCCACACCGACACCATTTACGCCGTGGTGGGCGAAGAGTTCGGCATGTTCGGCTCTGTCGCGGTGCTGCTCGGCTTTGTCATCATCCTCTGGCGCGGCATACGCGCGACGGTGCTGATCCCCGATGAGTTTGGCCGTTATCTCGCGCTCGGCATCACGACCATGCTGGTGGTCCAGGCTTTCTTTAATATCAGCGTGGTGCTCGGCATGATGCCCACGAAAGGCATTCCGCTGCCCATGATCAGCTTCGGGGGCAGCTCGCTGCTTGTGACGCTCGCCTCGCTTGGCATCCTTCTGAATGTTGCGGAACATGCCGGGTGAAACCGGGCGCGGGTCTTTATTCGTTATGGCCGGCGGTGGCACGGGAGGGCACGTGATCCCGGCCATCGCGGTCGCCCGCGAGGTCGCGCGCATGGGCCACAAAGTCGTGTTCGTCGGGACCGAGCGCGGCGTGGAAAACAGGCTGGTTCCCGCCGCCGGTTTCCACCTGGATAAAATCCGGGTCGGCGGGTTGAAAAATCTGGGCGTAGCCACCCGCATTGCAAGCGTATGGCGTTTGCTGGCCGAAACCGCCGCGCAGTTCGCGCGCTTTGGCGAATGGAAACCCGCTGCCATCTTCTCGATGGGCGGCTACGTCGCCGGCCCCCCCGTACTTGCCGGCCTGCTGCGCGGCGTGCCTGTTGTGGTGATGGAGCCCAACGCGGTCCCCGGCGCGACCAACCGCTGGATAGCCAAATGGGTGAAGCGCGCGTTGATCAACTTCGATGAAACCAGGCGATTCTTTCCCGCGGGCCGCACCGAGTGCACGGGCCTGCCGGTCCGCGGGGAATTCTTTCACCTGCCGGTTAAATCTTCCGGTCCCTTCACCGTTCTCATCACAGGCGGCAGCCAGGGTTCCCGTACGCTGAACGAAGCGGCCCGCCAGGCCTGGCCGCTCTTTCGGGATGCCAACCCGCCGATACGCTTCATTCACCAGACCGGTTCGCCCATGTATGCCGAGCTTTCCGCCGCATTCCGCAAAGCGGGTGTTTCAGGCGAGATTTCCGAGTTCATCGCGGATATGCCCGCGGCTTTCGCACAGGCCGATCTGGTGGTGTGCCGCGCCGGCGCCGGCGCCGTTTCCGAACTGGCCGCGGCAGGTAAACCCTCCATTCTCATCCCGTTTCCCTTCGCGGCCGACCAGCACCAGCTGAAGAACGCCGAAGCCTTTGAACGCGCGGGCGCCGCGCGCCTCTGTCTCGATAAAGAGTGGACTGCGCAGAAATTCTGGGAGACGGTGGTGGATCTGCGCCGAAACCCGGAAACGCTGAAAGCCATGGGCGAAGCCGCCGGCAAACTGGCCCACGCCGGAGCCGCCCGCAGGGCTGCTGAAATTTTAATCGACGTTACTCAGCCGGTTTGTGTTGACAGTGTGTAAGAGACTCGAAACAATAGTCTATTAAAATGTTTTTTTCAAGGCAGCATCTGCACTTCGCGGGAATCGGCGGGATCGGGATGAGCGGTATCGCCGAAGTGCTGCTGAACCTCGGCTATACGATCTCAGGGTCCGACCTCAAACTTTCCCCCACCACCGACCGCCTTGCCCAGCTTGGCGCGCGGATTTACGAAGGCCACCTCGCGGAAAACGTCGCCGGCGCCAAAGCTCTCGTGGTCAGTTCCGCCGTCGAAGAATCCAATCCCGAAGTGCAGGAAGCGCGCCGCCTCCAGATTCCGGTCATCCCGCGGGGCGAGCTGCTCGCGGAGCTGATGCGGCTCAAATACGGCATCGCCATCGCGGGCAGCCACGGAAAAACGACCACCACCTCGATGGTTGCCACCATTCTCAGCCATGCCGGAGTGGACCCCACCGTTGTGGTTGGCGGCAAGGTTGCAGCCATGGGCGGCTCGAACGCGCGCGTCGGCAAGAGCGACTTCCTTGTTGTCGAAGCCGACGAAAGCGACGGGTCATTCCTCAAGCTCTCGCCCATTTTCGCCATCGTCACCAATATCGATCGCGAACACCTCGATCATTATGCGGATATAGATGCCATCCGCGCGGCATTCATCGAGTTTATTAACAAAGTGCCCTTCTATGGCGCGGCTATTCTTTGCCTGGACGACGAGAACGTGCAGGGCATTCTGCCGTCAGTCAAGCGGCGCACGATTACTTATGGCCACAACTCGCAGGCCGACTTTCGCCCCGAAGGGCAGGAGTGCGGGAACTTCCACAGCCGCTTCAGCCTGAAGTCCCGTACCGCGGATCTGGGCGAGTTTCACCTGAACATTCCCGGCGAGCACAACATCCTCAATGCCACTGCCGCGATCGCAGTCGCGCTCGAACTCAATGTCGCGCCGGACGTAATCCGCGAAGGCCTTGCAAATTTCACCGGGGTCGGCCGCCGCTTCGAAGTGCGCGGGGAAGCGAAAGGCGTCACCGTGGTGGATGACTACGGCCACCACCCCACCGAAATTCGCGCTACGCTCGCTGCCGCGAAATCCTGCGGCCCCGGCAGGCTCCACGTCCTCTTCCAGCCACACCGTTACTCCAGAACCTTCCATCTGCTCGACGACTTCGCGCGTGCATTCCATCAGGCTGATCGCGTGCTTGTGCTCGATATCTACGGGGCATCCGAGAAACCCATCGAAGGCGTCACCTCCGAAGCTCTTGTGGAACGTATGCGCCAGTTCGGGCATCGCGGCGCCGAATATGCCGGTTCAAATAACGCCGGAATCGAGATGATTTCTCAGGGACTGGTCCCCGGCGATATGATCCTGACCCTCGGGGCCGGCAGTGTCTCTCAACTCGGGGACAAAATACTGGAGCAGATCAATAATGCCTAAGCCGCCCGCGCCTCCAAAACCGAAGCTCAACTGGCGCCTGAGTGCGCGCGTGCTCGCGTGGGCTGCCGTCGCGGCAGGCGTTGCCGTGGCAGGCCGCGAAGTCAACTCGTTCCTGCTTCACGATCCGCGCTTCCATCTCACCTGCGCCGATAATGAACCCGCTTGCGCCAACCTGGAAATTCGGGGAGCCCAATTCTCCAGCCGGGGGCGTATTCAGAGCGTATTTGCCACCGATTCAGGCGCCAGCGTGTTCAAAATTCCACTCGCCGAGCGCCGCCGCCGTCTGCTCGCCGTCGATTGGGTGGCCTCCGCTTCCATCTCCCGGATGTGGCCGAACAGGATCGTCGTCTCAGTGGTTGAGCGCCATCCGGTCGCCTTCGCCAAGCTGCCCATCGGGGGCACTGCGCGGTACCGTTTTTCTCTGATCGATGCCGATGGCGTGCTTTTATCCATCCCGCCGCGCGTTCGCTTCCGGCTGCCCGTTCTCAGCGGCGTCACTGAAGAGCAAACGGAAGCCGACCGGCGCCTGCGCGTTCAGGCCATGCAGCACCTTCTCGAAGACCTCGGCCCGGATGCCAAAGAAATCTCCGAAATCAACGCCGCCAGTACTCTCGATATGCGCGTGATCACCGAACTCGATCGCCACGGCGTCGAGCTCTGGATCGGGGACCAGCGTTACCGCTCGCGTTACAGACATTTCATCGACCATTACCAAGAGATACGCAAACATTCCGAACAGGCCAGTGTTTTCGACCTGAGACTCGACGACCGCATACTTGCAAAGTAAATAGTTACAGAAAGAAGCGCAACAGAAATGAGCACCAAATCCATCTTCGCCACGGGGCTTGATGCGGGAAGCATTCACACCCGCTGCGTCATATCGCTGCTGGAGAATCAAAGGCTGCGTCTGGTGGGCTACGGCTCAGTCCCCTCGCGAGGCTGGGCGAAGAGCCGTATTGCAGACCAGCAGGCTGTCTCCGAATGCGTGCTCGCAGCCGTCGAACAGGCGGAAGTCATGGCAGGCACGGCTATTGAAACTGTTGTGGCGGGCATGGGCGGCCTGACCGCGCGCGGGGCCAACAGTCGCGGCCGCATGGATTTTGGCCGCCCCCGCGAAGTCGAGCAGCGCGATATCAACCGCGCCATGGACCGCGCTATGCATATCCAGTTGCAGGAAGACCGCATGGTGCTGCAGCTCCTGCCGCAGGATTTCGTTGTAGACGACCAGCCGGGTTTTCACGACCCGCGCAACATGATGGCCTCCGTCATCGAGGCTAACGCGCATCTCATCACCATTTCCACACAGGAACACAATAATCTGGTCGGCGCCATCAACCGCGCCCATCTTTCGGTGGATGAAACGGTATACGAAGCCATTGCCGCCTGCTATGCCTCCGTGCTTCCATCGGACCGCCGGGAAGGAGTGGCCCTCATCGATATCGGGGCGCATTCCACCGAACTGGTTTGCTATTACGGCAACTCCGCTCAGATTATCGCTTCGCTGCGCATCTGCGGAGATCACTTTTCACGCGACATTGCGCATGCGTTCCGCATACCGGTAGAAGCTGCGGCCGTTGTGAAGCATGAGTTCGGCGGCGCGGTCTCGCAGGGTACCGCGGAAAACAGCACCATCGAACTGCCCTTGTCCGAGAGTCACGGCAGGGAAGGGCGTGAAGCCCCCCGCAGGGTCCTCAATGAAATTCTGGAATCCCGCACCGTGGAGCTGTTTGAAATGGTGCAGGCCGAACTGGCCCGCGCCGGCATGCAGCGGGCAATTTCGAGCGGACTGGTGATTTCCGGGGGCGGCGCTCTGCTGCCGGGCATCTGCGATGTGGCCGAGCGCGTTCTCGAATCGCCCGCGCGCCTCGGGCTCGCGCAGGGTTTTCTTAACTGGCCGGACGAATTGAACGACCCCGCGTGGACTACCGCGGCGGGCCTCTCCATGTACGCCGCCCGCCTGCGCAGCCAGGTGGATCTGGAACGCCAGTCGGTGGGAATGCTGGGCAGGATTTTGCGGTAAGCATGCCGCTGCCAATTTCAGGAGTTACTATGGACCACCTCAAATACGAACTAGAGGAAGAAACGCGCAAAGGCGCCCGCATCAAAGTGATCGGCGTCGGCGGGGGCGGCTCCAACGCCGTGGGCCGCATGTATGAAGAAGGCCTGGAAGGCGTCGAGTTTTACGTCATGAACACGGACGCGCAGGCGCTGCAGGTTTGCAAAGTGCCGAACCGCATCCAGATCGGCGCCCGTGTCACGGACGGCCTGGGCGCCGGCTCCGACCCGGCCATCGGGCGTCAGGCCGCTCTCGAAGATACAGAGCGCATTCTTTCCATCCTCGAAGGCGCGGACCTCGTCTTCATCACCGCCGGCCTCGGCGGCGGCACAGGCGCGGGCGCGGCCCCTGTCATCGCTACGCTCGCCAAGCAACTCGATGCCCTCACCATCGCCATCGTCACTAAGCCGTTCACCTTTGAAGGCGGCAAGCGCATGCGCCAGGCGGAACGCAGCGTCAACGACCTCGCGTCTTCCGTCGACATCCTCACCACCATCCCGAACGACCGTCTGCTGACCATCGCCCCCAAGGGCACCAGCATGGCGCACGCGTTCAGGCTCGCCGACGACGTTCTTCGCCAGGCGGTGCAGGGAATCAGCGAGATTATTCTCACCCCCGGCCTCATCAATCTGGATTTCTCCGATATCAAAGCCGCGATTTCGGGCATGGGCCATGCGCTCATTGGCAACGCCGTCGCCAAAGGGCAGAACGCCGCGGTCGAAGCCGCGCGCGCGGCCATCAACTCGCCACTGCTTGAAGACACGCGCATCAAAGGCGCTCGGCAGGTGCTGATGAATATTACGGCTTCCGGAGAAATCGGCCTGCACGAATTGAACGAGGCCTGCTCAATCATCCGCGAGGCTGCCGACTGCGACGACCTGCAGCTGAACTTCGGCGTCATCGCCAACGCTGCTATGGGGGATACCGTGAAGGTCACGGTCATAGCCACCGGTTTCACCAGTGCTCCGGAAAAGATACAGCCAGCGGCCGAGACAAAACCGCCGGTCGAATTCTTCACCGAACGCGCCCCCGAAACTGCGCCTGTTCTGCCGCCCCCCGTTATTCATGAACCTCTGGAGGAGCCAATGCCTCTGGCCGCGGCCTCTCCATACGAAGAAGAGTTGGATGTGCCGGCCTACCTTCGGCAGGGCAAGCTGCTGAATTAATACCAGTTACAGGGCAGGGGAGGCGCGCAACGCTACATAAGCCCGAGGGCTTCGGCTCGTTCCGCCTCTTTCGGTTTCCGCACAGTGGGCGTCATCTGGGGCGAGATCTGCAAATTATCCATCGACCCGCAGCGCGCCAGTTCGAACCGGTTGCGCACCCCGAGCTTATGGAACAGCCGGAACAGGTAAATCTTGACCGTGCCCTCCGTAATTCCCATCTCGCCCGCAATCTGCTTATTGCGCAGCCCCTGCCGCAAAAGCGACACGATCTCCCGCTCACGGGGGGTCAGCGAAACGTTGTGCCGCTGAGGCGCCATCTCCCCGGCGCGCACTCCGAAACCGATCTGCAGCTCTCCCGACATGACCTTGCGCAGCGCCTCCACCAGTTGCTCCGGTTGCACATTCCGCTGCACGATCCCGCGCACGCCGAATTCGAGAGTCCTGAACATCAGGTCGAGCGGCAATGCGTCGGCCCACAGCACCACGGGACAATCCGGCACGTGGCTGTGCAGTTCGTTCAGATCGGAAAACGTCAGGCCTGCGGTTATATCCAGCAGCAGTACATCGGGCACGCCCGATTCCCCGACTGCCATGGCGAAAGCAGCCGCCGGACAACTGCCTCCGATGTCGAACCCGCTGGCAGTGAGGATGTGTTCAAAGCCGCGCAGTAATACGGGCTGATCGCTTAGCAGAAAAATTCTGGACAATTTCGTTCCTCCGAGTATTTGTACGAGTTACTCAGACCCCGGCGCGAAGTGGAATCGCTCATCACGCCTTCGTCCTGTTACCCGCCGCCGTGCCCGGTCGGGGTGAACTGCCTGTTTCCGGAATTCTCTGTCCCGCAATCTCTCGTGCCGCCTCTGCCGGGCGGCTTATAGTTTCCTTCGTTCCCCCGGTCAGGGGTGCACTCTGCGATTTCAGCCGGCGCGTTCTGAATTCATATTTGTCGATGCGCATGGCGGCCAGACCGTCGAGATTCCGAACGATTCTGCCTTCCGCCACCAGCTTCAGCGGCACCTGATTTTCCAGCCTCGCCGGCCAATCGACCGAGACCTGAAGCAGTTGTCCCGGCTGCAGCGCTTCCGCGGTTGCGAAAAGCAAGCCTTTGCTGCTGATGTTTAACGTTTCGCTGGTGGCAACGCCCGACAGAAACGGATGTTCCAGCGCCTGGTAGCTCACCGCAAGCCGGCACGGAAACCGCGCATGCGTGCGCCGGTCGGCCCCGCCCGCCGCATCCGCCGACTGGCTGTGCAAAGCTCCGGTTATGGCGCGCCGCAGATTCAGCAGGTCAAGTTCTTCATAGCAGAAGAAATCGTGCGCTCCCTTCCGTACCGCGTTGACAGCGGTATCCCGGTCCTTCGCGCTGCACAGAACGATTACGGGGGTCTTGGGCGCGTGCTGATTCAGGTGGCGAACCGTGGCCAGCCCCTGCCCGTCCGGCAGAAAAAGATCGGCGATGATCAGATCGAAAGAACGTTCCTGGAGAGTGCGCAACCCGTCGAACAGAGCTTCGACGCGCGTCCATTCGATAGCATCGTCGAACCCTTCGCGCATTACGCTCTCGATTTTTGCGGCCGATGGCGCTTCCGGTCGGATGAAAAGAATCGAGTAGTCAGCCATTATTCCTTACCAGCTTACCCTTTATTGCATACGGGCGGCCAACTTCAGGCCCGAAATTACGCCGAAAAATCAAGCCCATAGTCCGGCAATCTTCCCAGGATATCGTGACAATCTGTTGTGCTTTTCGAGTGCCCGGTGACAATAGTGGCGCGCATTATCACGCGGCCCTCCGCAAGCCACCCGGTCCATTCGGCTTCGCCAGCCGCCCCGCGATTTTCGCCACTGCGCGCCCGAACGGGGTGTCCTCTGGAAATTCGTAACCGTTGCGCGCCAGTTTGTTGAAGGTCCCCTCATCGCTCGGTATCACTCCGAAGACGCTCATTTCAAACATCTGTTCTATGCTCTCCACCCAGAAGTCCGCCGGCGAGTTCTGGTTCCTGTTGAGAATAATCCGGACCCGGCCCTTGTCAAAGCCCCGATTGTTCAGGGTCTGCAATACCGATCGGGTCTGATATAAAGCCAGTACATCGGGGGCGGTGATCACGATGAGCTCCTCGATGTTCTGCAGCAGTATCCAGTTTGAGGGATTCAGGTGCCTTCCGAGATCCACTACGATCCAGTTGTACTGCCGCGCGATAAACCGAAACAGGCTCTCCACGCGCCATGGTTCGGGCAACACAGGATGGTCGCCGCCGTCGGAGTCGCCGGGGGATGCCAGCAGGTCCACTCCACTGTTCACGGGCGTGACAAACTCCTTCCAGGTCTGGGAACTGAGGCGCCGCACCGAGTCGAATGCCGCGCCCGCATGCGAACGCGGCGCCGCGCCAAAAACTTCGCGCGCGCCCGGCGACTGGTAGTCAAGATCGGCTGTCAGCACCCGCGTCCGGGGCGTGGCGATCTGCAGCGCCGCGCTGAGATGGCAGGCAATGCTGGTGGCCCCGCAGCCCCCCTTTGATGAGAGAACCCCGATAATTCTTCCGTTTTCCACTGTGGCATTGCGACGCGATTCAAATAAAACCGCGATCCGTTCCATGGACTCAAAGATCGCCGGGCGCACAGGCAGGGAAAGGAACTCGCTCGCGCCCGCGCGCAGCGCCGAAATCATCTCCCCCGGTTCCGCTTCCGGATGCACGGCCACAATCAAAGGCAGGTCGCCACCCCTTCGCACGTCGAGAATCCATTCGGCCGCCGGTTTGGATGCGCCCGCCAGTTCCACAAACAGAAGGTCGGGCTTGTGCCGGTCCACCGCGTTCGCCACTTCAAACGACGAAGCCGAGGCCGGAAATTCAAAAACTTTCTCCGCGCCCGTTTCGGCGATCGCCTCTGAGATCTGCGTTGACAGTTCCGCCGTTTCCACCACAAGGCCCGTCTTCCAGACATGGTGGCAACGGCGCGCAGTCTCCGCGGGTAATAAGTTAAGCGTCATTCGATGTTTTAAGAATCAAAAAAACTGACACTGAATTGCGGCCCACCGATCTGATTAATAGCATCCTGAATTCAGAACGAATAGACTAACCTTCGCCGTACTACCAGAGGCAACCAGCAGATACCCCGCTTTGCTCCTGCCTTGCCCGCCCGGCAAAACCCCATCTGCGACAATTGCGACGTGATCCAGTATCGACGTCTTTCGGCTCTGCTGCTGGGTATCTGGCTCGGGGCGGGCATTGTCACCGATCTTGCGGTCACCCAGAATTTTCAGGCGGTGGACCGTTTTCTCGAAACCCCCGGGAACCCCGTTACCTCAGCCCAATTGAACCAGATCGGGCGCGCCCGGGAACGCGTCATTCTGCGCCGCAATGCAGGCGAGGAAAACAACTGGATTTTCCTGAATTGGGAACGGGTCGAGTTGACTATGGGGGCGGCATTATTTCTTCTGCTGCTCTTCGGCGACCGTCCCCAGAAACTCATGCTCGGCTTCAGTCTCGCACTGCTGGCCATCGTCGGCGCGGAACATTTCTTTCTGACCCCGCCGATAGCCGAACTGGGGCGCACCGTGGACAACCTGCCGAACACCGATCCGCAATACAAGACGTTCTGGACGCTCCACGGTCTCTACTCCGGGCTCGACATCGTCAAGATGCTGGTTACTGTGGCAATGGCCGCGCGGCTTATCGTCCGCCGCAGGCCCGATAAAGAACACTTCGTACGCGAGTACGCCCGCGAACAGGCACAGACGCGTGGATAGCCGCCGCATGTGCCCGAATTGCCGGGCGTTTATCACGGACAAAGATCGCTCTTGTCCGTATTGCGGCCAGCAGGTCGGGCCGCGCGCGATCGACATCCGCCAGCCGGGAGAAATTCTGGGCGGCCTCATTCCCCCGGCGCACTTCACCACAGTGCTGATCCTGCTCATCAATGCGGGCTTCTTTGCGGGCACGCTCTTTCTCTCCCGTACGTTCGGCGAAACGATGGCTATGGATGCTCTCGGGGCGAAATGGGGGCCGGCCATATTTCAGGGTCATCAATACTGGCGTCTCGTGACTGCCGGGTTCCTCCACGGCGGATGGCTCCACATCCTGATGAACAGCTGGGTGCTTTACGACCTGGGAGCTCAGGTGGAGCAAGTGTATGGCACGCCGCGCTTCCTGACTGTCTATTTTGTGGGAACCGTGGGCGGGTTCTATCTCAGCGCGGTGGTGAACCCGATGGTGCCTTCGCTGGGATCTTCCGCCGGCATCATGGGCCTGATCGGCGCCATGATCGCCTACGGCGTTGCAAACCGCTCTTCCCTTGGCCGGGCGGTCCGCAATCATTACCTGCGGTGGGTCGTCTACATTATCGCTTTCGGATTGATCCCTGGGTTCGCGGTGGACAACTGGGCCCACATTGGCGGTCTCGCGGGAGGTTTCGCGGCCGGGTATGCGGCCGGCACGCCCGTTCGCTCTACTGCCGCCAAAGAAGGCCTGTGGCGCGCGTTGGCTGCGGCGTGCGTCCTGTTGACGCTGTTCAGCTTCTTTGAAATCTACAGGAATTTCCCAATGCCGAATCAGTTAAGATAAACGCACATGCGTACTCTTGTGGTAACTTTGATCCTCTGCCTGTGCGTTTCCCTCGCTCCGCTGGGCGCAGCGGTCTCGTCCGGCGTCCACTTTGTCCACGCCAAAACGAAGGTTAAAAAAAGCAAGGTGAAACACGGCCACAAAGCGGCGAAAAGCAAGCACGCCGCTTATTAGGGCAATAACTTACTTGACAACTCACAATGAAATCGCTATTCTTAACTCATGGAACCAACCACACTTCAGGAAGCCATCGTATACTTTGCCGATCCGGCGAACTGCTATGACTACCTGGTGTCGCGCCGGTGGCCCAACGGCGTAACCTGCCCACGGTGCGGTAGCGCGAACGTCCTCTATCAGCCGAAATACAAGCGGTTCCAGTGCGGCGCAAAGCACGAACTTCGCCAGTTCACGTTGAAAACCGGAACGATTTTTGAAGACTCCCCGCTTGGCCTGGACAAGTGGCTTACCGCCATGTGGCAGATCGTGAACTGCAAAAACGGAATCAGTTCTTACGAAGTTCACCGCGCCATCGGCATCACACAAAAGTCTGCATGGTTCATGGATCACCGCATTCGTTTCGCGTTGGGCATGGAAGAAGAAGGCAAGCTGTCCGGGCACGTGGAAGCGGACGAAACTTTCATCGGCGGCAAGTCCCGAAACATGCACAAAGACAAACGCGCGATCAAAATCACCGGCACTGGCGGCAAGGACAAGGCGATGGTGCTTGGCATCCTTGAGCGCGGCGGCAAGGTCCGCACGAGGGTTGTAGATAACCGGAAGAAGAAGGCGCTGCAGGCTGAAGTGCGGCAGCACGTTGAAGCCGGATCGGCACTCTACACCGATGCGCTGAAGTCGTACGAAGGGCTCACCGAATACGAACACGCCGTTGTGGATCACGCGATTGAATACGTGCGCGGGAACGTCCATACGAATGGCCTTGAGAATTTCTGGAGCTTGGTAAAACGTGGCCTTAACGGAACGTACATCAGCGTCGAACCGTTCCACTTGTTCAGGTATCTCGATGAGCAGATGTTTCGCTACAACAACCGGAAAGACGAAACTGGAGATCCGATAAAAGACGCGCAACGATTCGACCTTGCCGTACGCCAGATCGTCGGCAAGCGGCTGACGTGGGACGTTCTGACCGGGAAGGAGGCGACCTCAGCGTCAGCTTACATGGCGTGAGGCCAAGCGACAGGGGCGCGGGAAATCCAATACGTGAGATATAATCAGCGGACTTGAAATAAAAGAGACCGGAACGACTGTCCATCGTTCCGGTCTGAAGTGCAGGATTATCGAGGAGCACGTTTTTAGTAGTCTCCCAGTTGAATTCTAACACGGGAGGGAAATGGCCATGAATGCGATTGAGGCGCTGCGAATACTGGACTTTGATGACGACGAGCCTGTCGCCGAGTTCCGCATGACCGGACAGCCCCGGACCGACCGAAGGGAAATACCGCGATATACGGTCGCAGAGGTTTCCCTTTATCTGCACATCAAGGAATCTACGCTTCGCAGTTGGATTTTCGGACGGCCATATCCAGCTAATGGAACAATTGTTCAATCTGGCCCTCTAATGGAACCAGCCGACCCAGGCCATGGACGGCTTTCTTTCTACAATTTGGTCGAGGCTCATATCTTAAGGACAACGCGCCAGCAGGATGAGGTTCCAATGCCCGCTATTCGCGAAGCGCTGCGCTACGCGAATGCGCGGAACGCTGGACCACACCCACTCATTACCCAACAGTTTGAGACGGAAGGGAGTTCTCTGTTTGTATCCAAGCTTGGCGAGTTGGTTAATTACACCAAGCAAGGTCAGCAGGCGTTTGCTGATCTGATGCAAGAGCATTTGCAGCGAATCGACAGGGACACTTTGGGGCCATACGCCTTATATCCAATCATTCCAAACAAACCAAAGAGTAAGGTTGTAACTATTAAGCCGGGAGTATCGTCCGGCGTGCCGACTGTAGCGGGAACCGGCATTAGTATCTCAATCCTATTCGCCAGGTACCATGCGGGCGACTCTATAGACGATTTGATTGACGATTACGGCCTCAGCCGAGAACAGGTGGAGGACTCCATTGAGTACATCCGGGCCGCCTAGTTTCAGTCACGTTCTGTTCATTGATCGCAGTCTTGCATCCAAGCGACTTCCTGAGATGTTGAAGCGCATGGGGTTTGAGGTTGAAATCCACAAAGACTATTTCGTCCATGATCTGGAAGACGATTTGTGGATACCTGAAGTCTCTTCCCGCAAGTGGGTTATCCTGAGCGGAGACAAGCGCCTCCTTACTGAGCCCTTGAACAAGGAGCGCTCATGTCTAATAACTCGCAGTTAATACTCGTGACGGATACAAATAGCCTACCGGAGCAATGGGGCGCGTCGATTATTCTTGGAAGACGTAAGATTATGGAACTTTTGGAGCGAAACCCCGGACCATCATGCGTTCGGGTCGGCAAGGAGGCGAACGATCACGTGCGACTGAAAAGGGATAGCGCACCCGTCGCAGCCCGGCAGATTTCGCCATCATCCGAGAATGGCGAAATCCTTGATAATGGGAATGTGGAGGCTATTGCATGAACCCACATCCTGCACCATCGGTTCCCGGCAATACCGAATGGGAACGCTTTGATAACGCAGTCCGCAAGGTTTTCAGCGTTTCGCCGGAAGCGATTCAGCAGGAAAGGGATCGTATGAAGACGGCACGGGTAAAGAAGAAGCAGGCGAAGACGAAGCGTTCTCGTTGATTGCATGGCCAACCGCTCTTCGTCGCTCATCGACACCCGCATCGTCTATTGCGGTGACTGCCATACCGCGTGGTGAGTTGCCAAGTCAGTTATTGCCCTTATTAGGCCTGACGGCGACGCAATGCTGCGAGGGCGATGATCCCGCACGCGCCCAGCAGCATAGTCGCGGGCTCCGGCGTAGCGACGAACTGGGTGACGAAGGCGCCGATGCTGGCGTTCGACAGATTCTGTTCACCGGTCAGATATTGAACCCCGCTTTGATAATTGCCCGACGAGGGCAAATCTCCGAAGTCGTTAATGCCTACGATGGTATTTCCCAGCAGCGCCGGACCTCCGGAATCACCGCCGTTGATGAGGCCGTAGCCCGCCTTCGGAGCGTTGGCGGCTGGCTCAGAAGAGGGAAAGCTCATGGTCATGATCAAGGGGTTATCCGGCGTGCTCACCCCATAGAGTGAAGACGCCACGCTCTGTACCACCTGTTGGGCAGCCCGTCGAGTCCCGTAGGTCTCGATACCCACCGAGGGATTTCCGCCGAGCCCGTACCCCACCAGGGTGAGGGCGGTCTGGCCGACGGTGACGCCGGCAAAATTTGTGTCCACTCCGTAGATAGTCGCATCCGACGGCGCGGCCGAGCTCAACTGAAGCACCGCAACATCATAGGCATAGAGGCTACTCAGATTCCCGCTCGGATACGCGCTGAACAGCGGCTCCAGATATGAATTGCTGACCCCAAGCGTGCTGGTGCCGGAGGCGGTCTGAAAGGTAACTTGCCAGTTTGAGGCTCCGTTCACGCAATGTCCGGCGGTCAGGATATATGTAGAAGCGATCAGCGCGCCAGAGCATAGATACCCGTTCCCGCCTTCCTGAAAGGTAATCTCCACGACACCTGTATAATTGCTCGAACCTGTGACATAGCTCGACAGGTTGGAATCCTGAATGGTAATTGCCATTAACGGAAGGGTAAAAATGGAATATACAAGCAGCGACGCTTTAAACATCAGTATCAGTTATCTCACGAATTCAGGTTTCGTTGTGTACTAATGTACTATTTGAAGAAATTCGCCAGTTGAGCCGTCGATCAACACCGAAAAACTGCTCTCGCCCGCCGTCTCGCCCCAAATCACCCGCCAGTCCGGATCATTCCCTTTTTCAATTGCAAGCGTATACGCAATCGGCATCCCCGGGTGTTTGCTGTTGTACTCGGCGCCGTGCCGCAGCGCGATTTCCCACGCTTTATCGGTGTCGATTTTCGCCGCTTCGATCAGGAATGGCTTCCCGCCACCCGACCAGCCCTGCGGAGCCTCCGCAAAAAGCCCCTGATGCAGGGTAGCGCTCGCCTCGTAAACCGAGAAGGTGTAGGTTCGCGACCGGGACAGAGCCTGCGATGCGAACACCACCTGCCACGCAGCCGCCTTCCCCGCCACGCGTTTTACTTCCCGGATATCGATGCTTGAATACCGCAGGATTTGTAAATCCTGCGCCCAGGCACGCGCGGCTGTGTACATCTGATAAAGGGCATGGAGCCCCGTAATCGGTTCCGGCGGTTTATCCACCGCGGGTTTCGGCGGGGGAGCGGTGGAACAGGCTGGAGCCAGCAAAGCGGGCGCCAGCACGATAAGCTCGCGGCGAGTCATTCCCGGAGTAACGGCACGCGTACAGCCATTCTCAGAACCTCAGCTACGGAGGCGCTCATGAGATACTGAACGCTTCCACCCCTCCTGTATGCCGGATCAAAATCCTTTGGAAATCGTTAGCGCCCACAGCCCGGACTCGGACGACGCCTTCATGTTTTACGGCCTTGCCACGAAGAAAGTTCGCTCCTCTTTTGTGACGTTTCGCCACGTGCTTTCCGATATCGAGACGCTCAATCGCAAGGCGCTCGAAGGTTTTTACGACCTGACCGCGATTTCATACCACGCCTACCCGTACGTTGCCGACAAGTACCACCTCATGGCCGCCGGTTCGAGCGTCGGGGATGGTTACGGACCACTGGTAGTGGCTACCCACCCTATGGAGCCCGAGGAAATCAAAGGCAGGAAGATCGCAATTCCCGGCACGATGACGACGGCTTATCTGGCGCTCAAAATATTCGAGCCGGATTTCGAGCCCGTGATTGTTCCCTTCGACAAAATACTCGAAACGGTCCAGAGCGGCGCGGTCGAGGCCGGACTCATCATCCACGAAGCCCAGTTGACCTATAACAAGGAAGGGTTCCACCGCGTACTCGACATGGGTAAGTGGTGGAAAGACGAGTTCGGGCTTCCGCTCCCCCTCGGATGTAACGTGCTGCGCAAAAAGCTGTCCGGGTCCGCTAAAACCGAATGCTGCCGGATGATGAAAGACAGCATCCAGTACGCGCTCGACAACCACGCCGAAGCGCTTGAATATGCCATGCAGTTCGCGCGGGACATGGAGCCGCGCCTCGCGGAAAAATTTGTCGGCATGTACGTAAACCACTACACGCTGGATGCGGGCGAAGACATCCCCAAAGCTGCCCAGCGGCTTTTCGACATGGGCTTTGAAGCCGGGATCATTCCCAATCGCGTCGAAGCTGACTTCGTGCGCTGAAGGCCGGACTTTCGTGCCGGCCGCGCATTACAGTCTGCGCAACACCAGCGCCGAATTTTTGCTGCCAAAGGCGATACAGTTCGCCAGCGCATATTCGCAGTCGAGCCGCCGCGCCTGGTTCGGAATATAATCCAGGTCGCATTCCGGGTCGGGGTCCTCCAGATTGATGGTCGGGGCGTACACGCCGTCGCGCATTCCCAGCAGCGTCGCGGCTACGCCCGCCGCGCCGCACGCCCCCTGCGGATGCCCGATCAGGCTCTTCAGCGACGAACCGGGCAGCTTCCGGGCATGGCCGTTGAAAGCCAGGCGCGTGGCGCGCGTTTCGATTCGGTCGTTCAGATCGGTGGCAGTCCCGTGATAACTCACGTATCCGATGGCTTCCGGCCTCGTTCCGGCGTCCTCCATTGCCATCTCCATAGTGCGCGCCGGCTCCTCGCCGCATTCCTCCAGCCGCACCCGATGGTACGCCTCGCAGGTGGAGGCGTAACCCGCGATTTCACCGTAGATGCGGGCTCCCCGCGCCTTCGCGTGGTCGTAATCTTCCATGACGAAAAACCACGCCCCTTCGCCAAGCACGAAACCGCTGCGATCGCGCGAGAACGGCCGCGACCCGCGCGAGGGCTCCCGGTTCCAGTTCTGCGTCAGAATGCGCATCATCATGAACCCCCGCAGAATCAATGGAGCAATGGGCGCATCCACCCCGCCCACCAGCATCATGGGCAACTGGCCCCACTGGATGTGGCGAAAAGCATAACCCATAGCGTCGGTTGACGACGTACACCCGGTCGAAACAATGTGGCTGAGACCGCGGAACCCGAACCGCATGGAAACCTCGCTGGCCAGGGTACCGATGGTCGAGGTCGGAATCGAATAAACGCTGCATTGCTTCTCGTTGCCGCCGTAATAGAGCTTGTACTGCCTTTCGGTGAACTCCTGCGAACCCCCGCCCGAACCCACCATGACGCCGATTTGCCGCAGTCCCTCGCGGTCCATCAGCCCTGGTTCCACCCCCGCGTCCGCCACCGCTTCCCGCGCCGCCGCGAGCGCCAGTGGGACGCAGCGCGAAATATGCGGCCTGTCTTTCGGCTCTACCTGCGCGCTTTCATCGAAATCGGGGATCTCGCCCGCGATCTGGACCTGCAAACCGGAAGGATCGAATCTCGCTATCCTCCTGACGCCGCTGGCGCCCAGCTTCGTGGCCTGCCAGAAGTTCTCCCGGCCAATTCCGTTAGGACTGACGGCGCCAATCCCGGTAACCACTACCCGGCGCTTCATCCGTTTGCGATCCCCCGAGGCAGCTTTGCCTTTACCTACCCGCCAGTATAGGCTTGAGAGAGCAATGCACCACGCGATGTACGACGCGAGGCACCACGCGAGCGACAACCGTCCCGGATTGCGCCATGTACTGGCGGGTTTGCAGGCCGGGGTTCTTGGCTCGCTTGTCATGTTCCTGTGGGTGATGCTCGGCTCTGTGTGGAACGGGCGTTCGGCATGGGTCGTTCCCAATCTGTTTTCCACCACATTTTTCGGCAACGAGGCATATCGCAACCAATTCCTGAAGACTTCATGGGTGGGCGTGGCCGTCACCATTGCCGTCTACGGATTATTAGGGGTGATCTGGGGCTGTATCTGGCGCGAGGAGCGCCCGCGGTGGCTCAGTGCTTATGGAGCGATCACCGGGCTGGCCGTATATTTTCTTTTCTACCACTTCGTGTGGCGCCACGTGAATCCTATCGTCACGCTCTACGCTCCGGATCGACAACTCCAGACAGGCCACCTTCTCTGGGGTATGGTTCTGGCACGCTCCCCCCTCTTTGCCCGACGGATTGCCGATGCCGCGGACGAGACGGAATTCGCTGGCAGTCAGCCCGCCCCTGAACCGGAAATCAGAAGCGGCGAGCTGATTCGATAGAGCGGCAGGTCGCGCAGCAAATCCCGCCGGACACTCCTGCTTTCGAGCACACATTCTTCGGATTCCCCGTTCCGCCCGGCGCGCTGCCCCTGGACCCGTATTCCATCTATCGATCGCGTAATTCTGTAGGCGCTCCGCGCTCCGGCATACCCCGCTGCCGCTTCGAGGGAAAACGGTGTATCCATAAGGAAGTGCAGGCCCCCGTCGGTCTTCACGAGCAGCGCAAAATCCCGCGGCTGTTCGCTCCCCGCCGTCCGCGCAACTTCGAAGATCCGGTGCGCGTTTTCGAGAAAAGAATCCATGCGAAGTACTTATCGGCCGAGAAAGACCGATTTATAGCCAACCCCGCCAAATTTTAAGATTCCAGGAAAATTCGAACTCTTTGGCCGCGAGAAACGTCTGATAACTATGAAAGCCGCAAGCGCCTCTGCCAATTCCGCCCTTGCCGCCGCCTACCGCGCGACGTTCCAGGAATACTCAAACAAGCTGGAAAGGCTCCAAACGCTCATGTTTTCGCCGGGTTTGGGCGCAGGATCGGACCCGGCGCTTATTGAGGCCGCCTTACTTGAAGTTGAAGCTTCCCGCATCGCGCACAGCTGCGCCCGGGATCGTCTCGCAAGGGAACTCATACGCTCCACTTCCAGCCTCGGGACGCTCCATTGCCCCCGAGCTATTCAAAGCCGGATTCGCCAAACGGCGCGTCTTCTATGGGAAGTTGCGGGATGCCCCGAAGGAACAGCCGAGAGCGATTGGTACAAAGCGGAAAAAGTGGTCAGGACCGCGGCTGCCGCCTGCTGAACCGCCCGGGTGTAACGAAACGCGGACAACCTTCGGGTATTCATTAAACGCAGCCGATTTATCAGTCTGAATTTTGGTATACTCATGGAGACGGACGAACTCAGACAGTGGGCGGAAGCCCACTTTTTTATTGGTATTTTTGAGCGGCACTAAGCCAAACGCACAACCAAAACGTAGTAACCAAACATGACGCGGGAGGAAACCATTTCGAAAATAACGGCGATCGCTGAAGGGGCCGCTGCCCCCGCCGGTATTGAAATTGTCGAAATCGAGCTGAAAGGCTCGGGTCGGAGCCACCTTCTGCGTATTTACATCGACAGACCCGAGGGCGTGACCCACGCCGACTGCGAACTGGTATCTCGTGAAGTCAGCGCCGCGCTCGACGCAGACGACCCCATTCCGGGCTCCTACGAGCTCGAGGTCAGTTCGCCGGGCGTGGAGCGTAAATTGGGAAAATTCGAGCACTGGCAGCGTTTCACAGGCAAGAAAGTTAATGTCGTTCTCAAAGAACCCCTGCAGAAGGACCTCAAACATTTCGATGGCGTCATCGCCCGTGCCGAAGACCACAGCGTTACAGTCGAGCTCGCGGGCGGCAACGAGGTTACCTTCCCCATCGAACAAGTCGATCGCGCCAACCTCAAGTTTGAGTGGTAGCGCCGCTTCCGACCTGTTTTTCTTACACGGATAAAGCCGAGGCAAATTGTGGATAACATTTTTCAGTCAATAGAAATCCTGAGTAAAGAGAAGGGCATCGATCCTCAGATCGTACTCGACGCAGTGAAGGACGCGATGCTCATCGCGGCGCGTAAACACTTCCGCACCGTCGAGAACTACGAGGCGGATTTCGAAGACAGGAACGGCGGCATTAAGCTTTACGCCGTCAAAACCGTCGCCGACCCGGTTGTCGATCCCGCTCTCGAGATCACCCTTTCCGAAGCCCTGCGCATCGACCCCGCGGCCGGGATCGGTTCTGTGATCCGGATCGCGAAACCCACCGACGCGCTCGGCCGCATCTCCGCCCAGACCGCCAAACAGGTGATCTTTCAGAAGGTGCGCGAAGCGGAGCGCGAAACAATTTACCGCGAGTATGCCGATCGCGTTGGCGAACTCGTCAATACTTCCATCAAGCGCGTCGAAGGTCTCGACCTGGTCGTCGATCTCGGGAAGACCGAAGCCCGGCTCCCCAGGCGCGAACAATCGCGTCTTGAAAGCTATAGCGTGGGCGACCGCGTTCGCTGCGTCATCAAGATCGTGGATAAATCGGCCAAAGGTCCCGGCGTGGTGGTTTCGCGCGCAGACGGCGAGTTGGTCAGGCGTCTTTTCGAACAGGAAGTCCCCGAAATTTACGACGGTACTGTCAGCATTCGCGGCTGCGCCCGGGAAGCCGGCGAGCGCACTAAAATAGCGGTTTCGAGCCGCGATCGCGATGTCGACAGCGTCGGCGCCTGCGTGGGCATGAAGGGCATGCGGGTCCAGTCGATCATTCGCGAACTGCGCGGGGAAAAAATCGATATCATCGAATTCTCCGACGACCCCGTTACTTTTGCGACCCACGCGCTCAGCCCGGCCAAGATTGGCCGAGTCACGATCATCGATCCCGCCGAGCGTCACATGGAAGTGATCGTCGACGATTCTCAGCTCTCGCTGGCTATCGGCAAGAAGGGCCAGAATGTCCGGCTGGCGGCGAAATTGCTCGGCTGGAAAGTGGATATCAAGAGCGAGGAAGAGAAGCGCCAGGAAGTCCAGAACGCTATTGAGTTGCTCTCGACCGGAGCCCCGGTTTCCGCTCTGATCGAGCACGGCCTCGCCGAAGCGACCGTGGATGCGCTGGTGAAAGGCGATATCGGCACAGTCGAAAAACTCGGCGGCATGACGCCCGAGCAGCTGGAGTCGCTCGAAGGCATCGACGCCGATGCGGTTAGCTGCATCCAGCAGGCGATCAACAGCTTTTACGGACAGGAATACGAAACCGCGCCGGTGCTGGAATCCGAACCGGAGCAGGGGCAGGAGCAGGAAGACATATACGATGCGCCCCCGCAGAGCGAAGTCGCTTCCGACCCTGCTGCGTCGGCCGCCGAGACGGCTCTGGACGGAGATGTTGCCGAAGACGTTGAATCCAATACCTCTGCTACGATGGTGGAATCCTCGGAACCCGCCTCCGAGTCTCACGCCGGAAACGGCCACGATCAGGGCGTTTAAGGCGGGAGCAGGGCGGAAACCCATGACAGCGCGGTTCCAGAGCCCTGAGTGTATGGGCCGCTGCGCTGAAGTACGGCAGGTTGTGAAGGCACGTAAACGAAACGCTTCAATATGAGTAAGATTCGAATCAATGAGCTGGCGCGGCAACTGGAAGTGAAGTCGCGCGAGGTCATCGACAAGCTGCACGAACTTGGCATCGCCGAAAAAGTAACCCACTCGAGCTCGATCGATGAAGACAAAGCCGATCAGCTGCGCCGATACTATAGTGGCGAATCCCATGCCCCATTGCCGTCCGCGCATCGAAACGGCACTGCCGCGCCTGCCCGGGAACAGAGTGCCCCGGAACACGCGGCGCCTGAAACTGCCGAAACGGGAACTGCCGCTGCCCGGAAAGAGTCGCCCCGCCCGGCCGAACGCCGCTCACGCCTGACTCAGCAGCCGCCTTCCGGCGCTGAATCGGAGCCACAGGCAACCGAAGTCCACGAAACCCAGGCGCAACAGGCCGAGCCGGCAAAGACGGTCGCCGCAGTACCGGCTCCCACCCCAGCTCCCGCCGTGATAAAGGCCGAAGTCCCCGATCCTGTAGTAGCCTCGCCTGCTCCCGGCTCTGCTTCAGCCGAAGCCGAGAAGGCCGAGGACGATCTGAAGCCGCGTTCACTGCCGCTGCGTCCCCCCGTGCTCGGGCGCGGCTCACCTATTCATCCGCCCGTAGGACCTCGCCCGGACGCCACGCCTCGTGTTCCTTTGACGCCGCGCCCAACATCTCCCGGACCCGGTGACTCCAGACCCCCGCTTGCCGCAAATCTGGCTCCCGGCCGGCCTGTGCCGCCCGTTGCCCGGCCCATTCCATCGGGTGCCCCTCGCCTGGGTCAGGTTTTGTCAGGTCCGCGCGCGCCGCTGCCTTCGAATCTCGCGCCGCGCACCGCTCCCCAGCAGGCGCCGCCATCGGCATCCAGCGCCGTGCCGCCGTCGGCTCTGACCGGCGGATCTTCGCAGAACGCCATGCCGGGTGCGCCCCGGCCGATGCCTCCACAGGTTCGCCCCGGTGTGCCCATCGGTCCTCCACCGCGCCCCGCCGGCGTTTATCAGGGTGGCGCGCCCGGTCAGCCCCGTCCCGCTGGTCCTCCACCCGGACAGCAGGGTCAGCGGCCTCTTGCCGGACAGCCCGCGGTACGCCCCGTAGTTCCGCCTCGTCCCGATCTCGCCGCCCGCCTCGGTCAGCAACCGCCGCGTTCTCCGATGCCCGGCCAGGCTCCGCCCCCGCGCCCCGGCGTGCCATTGCGCCCGCAGGCGCCGCGTCCAGGCCAGCCTCTTTATCAGGGTCCCCCGCGTCCCGGCTCCGGGCCGATGATGGGCCGCAGCATCGGCGGACGTCCGCCCATGCCCGGCCAGCGCCCCGGCGGTCCGCGCCCCATGCATCCGACTTCCCGCACCGGGGGTTTGATCGGTCCGGGCGCTCCGCCCCCACCTCCCGATCAGGCAGCGCGAAGGCCGCAGTATAACCAGCAGAATCGCGGGCGCGGCGGTCGTGACCGCCAGCGCGATCCGGAAGAGAAGAACATCAGGCCGCAGACCCGCCGCGAATTCGCCGCGCCGCCGCCTATCAACCGGGATATCACCATTTCGGAAGGCATTACCGTCAAAGAGCTTTCAGAAAAGCTCGACGTTAAAGCCAATTTCGTGATTAAGAAACTGGTCGACCGGGGCATCTTCGCCACCATCAACCAGACGCTCGACGCCAAACTCGCCACCGACATCTCGCGTGAATTCGGCGCTTCCACTTCCACCGTGACTTACGAAGAAGAAGCGATGCAGGATATCGAGACTGCGGAAGAAGCGACGGATCTTTTCCGCCGCCCGCCCGTCGTCACCATCATGGGCCATGTCGATCACGGCAAAACTTCGCTGCTCGATTCCATCCGGCTCGCCCACGTGGCCGACAAAGAAGCCGGCGGCATCACCCAGCACATCGGCGCTTATCACGTCGATCACAACGGCCATAAGATCGTTTTCATCGATACGCCGGGCCACGAAGCCTTCACGCGCATGCGTGCGCGTGGCGCCAAAGTCACCGATATCGTGATTCTCGTCGTCGCCGCCGACGATGGCGTTATGCCCCAGACCATTGAGGCTATTGACCACGCACGCGCCGCCAGGGTCCCCATCATCGTCGCCATAAACAAAATCGACAAGGCCGGCGCGCAGGTAGATCGCATCAAACAGCAGCTTTCAGATCGCGGCCTTCTTGCCGAAGACTGGGGCGGGGATACCGTCATGGTGCCCGTTTCGGCCCGCACCAAACAGAATCTGGATCTGCTGCTCGAAATGATTCTGCTCGTCGCCGAGTTGCAGGATCTGAAAGCCAATCCGGCTCGTCCCGCCATGGCCAGCGTGCTCGAAGCCAAGCTCGATCGCGGCCGCGGTCCCGTGGCCACTGTTCTGGTTCGCAACGGTACCCTGCGCGTCGGCGATTACTTCATCTGCGGCACCGTCTTTGGACGCGTGCGCGCCCTGCTCAACGATCGCGGTGAACCTGTCAAAGAAGTCGGGCCCTCCATGCCGGTCGAAGTGCTCGGCCTCGAAGAACTTCCCGAGGCGGGCGACAGCTTTCAGACTGTTACCGACAACACCAAAGCGAAGCAGATCGTTCTTTACCGAGCCGAGAAAGAACGTGCGGCGCACCTCGCCAAAACCGGGCGCATCACGCTCGAACAGTTCCATAAAAAGATGGCGGCAGGCGAAGTTCAGGAACTGCCCATCATCCTCAAGGCCGATGTCAGCGGTTCGGCCGAGGTTCTGAGCGATACGCTCGAACGGTTGTCCACAGACAAGGTCACCATTCGTGTCATCCGCTCCGGCGTGGGCGCTATCAACGAATCGGACGTGCAGCTCGCCGCCGCTTCGAATGCCATTGTCATAGGTTTCAACGTCCGCCCCGAAAGGAATGCCGCCGCGGCAGCCGAGCAGGAAAAGGTCGATATCCGCCTGCATACGATCATCTACGAAATTGTGGATGAGATGAAGAAGGCCATGGCGGGCATGCTGGCTCCGGTCTTCAAAGAAGTCTACCGGGGAAAAGCCGAAATCCGCGAAGTATTCAAAGTTTCGCGCGTCGGCACTGTCGCCGGCTGTCTGGTCATGGACGGCCAGATCACCCGCGATTCACAGATGCGGATCACCCGCGACAACATCGTCATTCACACCGGTAAGGTCGGTTCGCTGCGCCGCTTCAAAGACGACGTCAGCGATGTGCGCGCCGGCATGGAGTGCGGCATCACCCTCGAAAACTTCGGGGATGTCAGGCAGGGCGACATCATCGAAGCGTTCGTAATGCAGAGGGTCGTTACAGAAACCGCGTAAATGGCCGTTGTCGGTGTGCTGACCCTCGAGCTGCGCATCGAACACGCGCATTCGCTCAAAGAGAAGCGCCACGTAGTGAAGAGCCTGAAGGACCGGTTGCGCCACAAGTTCAACGTCTCCGTCGCCGAGATCGAAGATATGGATCTGCACAACAGCGCCGTGCTCGCCGTGGCCGCGGTTTCACCCAGCCGCCCTTTTGCCGAAAAGGTATTGCAGGCCGTTGAACGAGAGACAGCCGATCTGGTGGGACCCATGCTGATTCGCGCCGACGCCGAGTGGCTGTGACCGCGCAATGATCGACCGCGCAATGATACAAAAAGGATAGATGGAAGAGCACCGGGCGCGCCGCGTGTCTGAAGCGGTAAAGGAAGAACTCGCGGAATTGATCGGCTTCGAAATGGACGACCCTCGCCTTTCCACGGTCAATGTCACGAACGCCGAAGTATCCCCCGATATGCGCGTGGCGCATATCAAAGTTGCCATCGAAGCCGGCCTCGAAAAAAAGGCGCTCGAATCCCTGGACCACGCCAAAGGGTTTCTGAAACATGAACTCGCGGCCCGCCTCAACCTGCGCCGCGTCCCGGACCTTCATTTCTCCGCAGACACCCACCCCGACGCCGAAAGCCGCATCGACTTCCTCCTCCGCCGGACAAAACGCCATCGCGCCAGAGATTAGGCCCCGCGGGATACACTGACAGTAGTGCTGTTGACAATTACCCCGCAGACGCCGGAGCGTCCCAAATGGCTCCGCGCGCCCGCCCCTGTCGGTCAAAACTATCGCGAGCTGAAAACCCTCATTTCAGACCTGCGGCTCCACACCGTTTGCGAAAGCGCCGCGTGTCCCAACGTGGGCGAGTGCTGGAACCACCGCACCGCGACGTTTATGATTCTGGGGAATGTCTGCACCCGTCGATGCGGTTTCTGCGCCGTCCAGAAAGGCGGACCGCTTCCGGTCGACTACGACGAGCCGCGCCGCGTCGCCGAAGCGGTCTCGCTCATGGGCCTTCGCTACGCAGTTGTTACAAGCGTGAATCGAGACGACCGCAAAGACGGCGGCGCCGAATTATTCAAACTGACGATCGAAGCCATCCGCGAGCGTGTGCCGGGATGCAAGGTCGAAGTGCTCGTTCCGGACTTTCAGGGCAGTCATGCCGCGATGAAGATCGTGACGGACGCGCAGCCGGACGTTCTGAACCACAATACTGAAACCGTCCCCAGACTTTATCGCCAGGTCCGGCTCGGCGCCAGATACGAGCGTTCGCTTGAAATGTTGAGACTGGCGAAAGAGCTTCTGCCCGCCACTCCCGTCAAATCGGGACTCATGCTCGGTCTGGGTGAAACGCCCGACGAAGTTCTGTGTGTCATGCGCGACCTCAAGGCCCACGGAGTCGATATTCTGACTCTGGGCCAGTACCTGCGCCCCTCGCCAAAACACCTGCCGATCGTCCGCTACATTCCGCCCGCGGAATTTGACGATTACCGGCGCGCCGGCGCGGAAATGGGTTTCGCCCACGTGGAAGCCGGTCCGCTGGTGCGGAGTTCTTACCACGCAGACGACTCCCACTCCGCCGCGAGCAACCTCGCGGGGATTCGGCTCCCCCTCCCGACGTTAGCAATAAACACGACGCAAGGTTCATAATCCGGCCCGAGTGTGTCTTATCATTCATCGTGGACTGAAACGCCTGTATGAGCGCGATGACCGTAGCGGCATACGCCCCGATCTGGTGGACACGGTTCAGGAAATATTGACCGTACTTGACAGCGCTGCCACCCCCGCAGGACTTGAACCTTCCGGGGTATCGTTTGCACACGCTGAAAGGCGAGCTAAAAGGTTTTTGGTCTGTGACAGTGCGGGCGAACTGGCGTATTATTTTCCGCTTTCAAGGTGTGGACCACGCTGGTGAAAGTGGAAAAAGGTTACCGGGTGTAGCCATTGGAACGTATGCCGCTGTCCTGTTTGTACTCGGCATGATCGACAGGCTCCGCGAACTTGCGGTAGCCAGATCGGACGAGCTCGGGCTTGCGCTGGAAGAGGAACGCTTGCCCAGGCGTATTGAAATCCGCCCCAGGCGCATTGGCGCCGCGCCCATGCTTATCCGGCCCGTACGCAGGGAATAGTAAACAAAAACGTGGCGCCCTCGTTCGGATTCGATTCCACCCAGATCCGGCCTCCGTGGAATGTCACAATTTTCCTGCAGATCGCGAGACCCATGCCTGTGCCCGGATTATCCCTGCCGTGCAGGCGTTTGAAAATCCCGAACACGCGCTCCGCATACTGAGGCTCAATGCCCGTGCCGTTGTCCTTCACTGAAAAGAGCCACTCGCTGCCCACCCGTCCCGCTGAAATCGAAATCCGCACCTGTCGCTCAGGATGTCTGTACCGGATCGAATTCCCGACCAGATTCTGAAACAGCCTGACCAGTTGGGTAATCTCGCCTTTTACCGCAGGCAGCGGTTCTCTTTGGATTTGAGCGCCGCTCTCCGTAATCCTGGCTTCCAGATTCTCCAGCGCAAAATCGAGCGCCGTGTCGCAGCTGGTGAGTTCCATGATGCGCCTGTGATCCGCATCCACGCTGGAGTATTCCAGCAGGTCGCGTGTCATCTGTTCCATTCGCGTGGCGCTCTCCACGATGAAATGAACGAAAGTCTGGCCTTCGCCCTCAATAGACTCCCCGTACTTTGCCGCGAGAGCCTGTGTATAGAGCGAAACCGTGCGCAACGGTTCCTGCAGATCGTGCGACGCGATGTAGGCGAATTGCGCCAGTTCCTCGTTCGACCGGACCAGCGCCTCCGTGCGCTCCCTGACGCGCTCTTCCAGATGCTGATTGAGTTGCTCCAGGTGCGCATTCAGACTGCGCACCTTTTCTTCCGCCACCGCCCGTTCCTGCTCGATCTTCTTACGGCGCGAAATATCGCGCACTGCCGTCGTAATAAGAAGCTCGCCTTCCACCTGTAGCGGGCTCTTGCTGATTTCCACCGGAAAGATGCTGCCATCCTGGCGCCTCGCGTCGAGTTCCATGGAAGGGCCGGCCGGCTGGATCACGCCCTCCAGTGGATTTTCATCCGGGGTTGAGGGGCTCTCAAAAGTCCATGCCGGAACCAGCATCCGGATATGCCTGTGCAGCAACTGCTCCCGCGAATACCCGAAGAGATCTTCCGCGCACGAATTCACCAGCGCGATCTCTCCGTTCGCCTGACAGATGATCATGGAATCCGGCGCCGCTTCCAGCAATGACCGGAACTGCTGCTCCGCCTTCTGCAGCGTAGCTGCCTGCTGCCGCAGCGCGGCAGCCTGCTGTTCCAGCAGATCCGCTTTGCGGCTCAGTTCCACGAACACGGAAACCTTACTGCGCAGCACCTCCGGAACGATCGGCTTGAACAGAAAGTCTACGGCCCCAAGGTCGTATCCCCGGAAAAGATGTTCTTCGTTCTTGTAGCCCGTCAGGAACAGAAGCGGCGTATTACGCGAGCGCGGCCGGCTGCGGATCAGTTCCGCCGTCTCGAACCCGTCCATGTCCGGCATCTTCACGTCCAGCAGGATGGCCGCGAAGTTATCTTCCAGCAGAAAACGCAGGGCCTCGCGCCCCGACCGGGCGAAGACCAGATCCTCGCCCAGGGAATCGAGCGCGGCTTCGAGAGACACCAGGTTCTCCGGCGTGTCATCTACAAGCAGGATTTTGACCTTCGTGGGACGGACCACCGCCGGCGCCAGAACCGCGGAGGTGCTCATTCTGTCCACTGATCCCCGCGCCGGTCCATCAACACCACCATACCCCGCCTGATTTAAGCCCGCCTGACTTCAAAAAACCGCGTTCGGAATCCCGCATCCATTCACTCCTTACTGAATCGATCTCGCCGCCAAAGCCTCCTGGAACATCTGCGAACTTTCGTGTCCGCGCGCAATCCAGACGCGAAGTACCGAGAACAGCTGATCCAGATCCACCGGCTTGGTCACATAATCCGAAGCGCCCGCCTGCAGGCACTTTTCGCGATCCCCCTTCATCGCCTTCGCGGTGAGAGCGATAATCGGCAGCGACCGGAACTCGCTCAACTGCCGCACCGTTCGGGTGGTCTCATAACCGTCCATCTCCGGCATCATGATGTCCATCAGCACGGCGTCGATGTTCGGCACTGTGCTCAGGATTTCAATGCCGTCGCGTCCGTTCTCGGCGTGCAGCACCTGCAGCCCGTGCTGCTCCAGAACGCTTGTCAGCGCGAAGATGTTCCGCAGATCGTCGTCGACCACCAGAATCTTCTTCCCGATCAGTTGCTCGTCTTTCTTTCGGATCGCCGCCAGCGTTTCGCGCTGGGCTTCGGACAACTCCGATTCCGGCCGGTGCAGCAACAGCACCGTATTATCCAGCAGTTGTTCGGGCGACTGCGCATGCCACACCACGCCGGTGCGTCCCAGCTGCCGGATGGCGGCGGCCTCTTCGCCGGTCGGCTCGCGCTTGCTGTAAAGAATGACCGGCGGCGGTTCCAGCACGCCCTCGTTCTGTATCTGACGGATCAGCTCCGTTGCCGGCATATCGGGCAGACGCAGGTCGATGATGATTCCATCCACAAAGCGCGACCGCACCGCTTCCAGCACCTCCGCGCCTGTCGTAAAGTTCAGGATTTCGAGGTCCTGACTGTAAAGCAGCTGCTCTACATTCTGCCGCCGCGTCTCGTCGTCCGTCACAAGCAGCAGCGTCTTCATTCTCGGCTTCACAGAATTTTCGATATGGGTGAACGCCTGCTGCAGAGATTCCCTGGTGATCGATTTTTCAAGATAACTCATCGCGCCCAGCGCCAGACCCGTGCGCCGGTTTTCATCGCCCGAGATGATATGGACCGGGATATGTCTGGTCGCCGGATCGTGCTTCAGCCGGTCCAGAATCGTCCAGCCGGCCATATCCGGCAGATTGATGTCCAGCGTAATCGCGCCGGGTTTAAATTCCCGCGCCAGCGAAAGAGCCGTCCCGCCGCGCAGCGCTACCAGCGCCTTCAGTCCCTTCTCGTGCGCCAGATCCAGCAGAATTCTGGCGAACGTCACATCGTCTTCGATAATCAGGATCAGCGGATCGCCCTCTTTGATAAAGTTGCGATCGTCGTCGAGAACCAGATCCTCAACGATGTTGGCAATGGGCGAAGGAAGAATCATGTCCACTCCTGAATCGCCCGAACCTGACGCCGCAGCCATCTGTACTGGCGTCATCGCTCCGCTGCCCAGCTGCGAACGCCCCATGGCCCGCACTTCGCTGAGCAGGAAGTTGCCGCTTTCACTGCCGGGCTCCAGTGGAGAATCGCCGCGCGTCAGCTCCGTTTTGAAAGCCTGCGGCTGCACATACACCTGCGGCAGATAAAGGGTAAACGTGCTGCCCACCCCCGGCGCGCTCTGCAGCCGGATTTCGCCCCCCAGCAGCCGTGCCAGTTCGCGGCTGATCGAAAGGCCGAGGCCGGTTCCGCCGTACTTGCGGCTGGTGGTGCCGTCCGCCTGCTGAAATGCCTCGAAAATGATGCGCTGCTTCTCCTGCGGAATCCCGATACCGGTATCCGTCACGGAGAATGCAATCACATGTTTCGCCCGGCCAAGAACCGGATGCGCCGGACTCCATCCCGTCGTTGCCTTCTCGATACTCAGCCTCACAAGCCCGCGCTCCGTGAACTTCAGCGCGTTTGAAAGCAGGTTCTTCAACACCTGCTGCAGCCGTTTCGCGTCCGTGTGGATCGTCTCCGGCGGCAGGTTCTCGCTGAGTTCGATCACGAACTCCAGATTCTTGCCATCCGCCACGTGCTTGAACGTGCGCGAACAGTAATCGCGCAGATCCATAAATCGCACGCTGCCGATTTCGACATCCATCTTGCCCGATTCGATCTTCGAGAGATCCAGAATGTCGTTGATCAGCGCCAGCAGGTCGGTTCCCGAGCTGTGAATCGTTTCCGCGTATTTCACCTGTTTCGCCACCAGGTTCTTTTCCGCGTTCTCCGCCAGCATCTGAGCCAGAATGAGCAGGTTGTTGAGCGGCGTGCGCAACTCGTGGCTCATGTTCGCGAGGAACTCCGATTTGTACTTCGACGTCAGCGCCAGCTGTTCGGCCTTTTCTTCCAGCGCCGCTTTCGCCTGTTCGACTTCGCGGTTCTTGGTTTCGACCTCCGTCTTCTGTTCCGCCAGCAGCTGCGCTTTTTCTTCGAGCTCCGCGTTGGTGTTCTGCAGCTGTTGGGCGAGCGCCTGACTCTGTTTCAGCAGCTCTTCGGTACGCATCGTCGCCGCAATCGTGTTCAGCACGATCCCGAGACTCTGCGTCATCTGATCCAGAAACGCCAGATGGATTTCGCTGAACTGATCGAACGATGCCAGTTCAATGACCGCCTTCGCCTCGCCTTCGAACAGCACCGGCAGCACCACGATGCTCGTTGGCGTCGCCTGCCCCAGGCTTGAAGTGATTCGGATATAATCCTGCGGCACCCGGTTCACCAGAATGCGCCGCTTCTCCTGTGCCGCCTGGCCGATCAGACCCTGGCCCATCTTAAATGTCGGCGACACGCCCTTATCGTCATCGAAAGCGTATCCCGCCAGCATCTTGAGGGTCGGATCTTCTTCCACCGAATCCGCGAGATAGAATGAGCCGTGCTGCGCATCGAGCAGCGGCGCCAGTTCCGACAGCAGGAGCTTCGACACCGTCACCAGATCGCGCTGCCCCTGCAACATGCCGGTGAACCGCGCGATGTTCGTCTTCAGCCAGTCCTGGTCTTTGTTCTGGCGCGTGGTCGCCGCCAGCGTGCCGATCATCTCGTTAATATTGTCCTTGAGCGCCGCCACTTCGCCCTGCGCTTCGACCGAGATCGACCGCGTCAAATCGCCGCTGGTCACCGCGTTCGCCACGTCGGCGATAGCGCGCACCTGCGTCGTGAGATTCGCCGCCAGCTGGTTCACGTTGTCGGTCAAATCGCGCCAGATACCCGCCGCGCCCGGCACGCGCGCCTGTCCGCCCAGCTTCCCTTCCACGCCGACTTCTCTCGCCACGGTCGTGACCTGATCGGCGAATGTGGCCAGGGTGTCGATCATGCCATTGATGGTATCGGCCAGCTCGGCAATTTCGCCCTTGGTTTCGAGCACCAGTTTTCGTTTCAGATCGCCCATCGCGACCGCGGTCACCACTTTCGCGATACCCCGGACCTGCGTCGTAAGGTTGGCCGCCATGAAGTTCACGTTATCCGTGAGATCCTTCCACGTGCCGGCGACCCCCTTCACTTCCGCCTGGCCGCCGAGTTTGCCGTCCGTGCCGACTTCTCTCGCCACGCGCGTCACTTCCGACGCAAACGAATTCAGCTGATCCACCATCGTGTTGATGGTGTTCTTCAACTCCAGAATTTCTCCCTGCACGTCCACCGTGATTTTGCGCGATAAATCGCCGTTCGCCACCGCGGTGGTCACCTGCGCGATGTTTCGAACCTGCGCGGTGAGGTTGCCGGCCATGGAATTAACGCTCTCGGTCAAATCCTTCCAGGTACCCGCCACGCCGAACACGTCCGCTTGTCCGCCCAGCTTGCCTTCCGTACCGACTTCTCTCGCCACGCGCGTCACTTCCGAGGCGAATGACGAGAGCTGATCGACCATCGTATTGATGGTGTTCTTCAGCTCCAGAATTTCGCCTCTCGCATCCACGGTAATTTTGCGCGACAGATCGCCCTTCGCAACGGCCGTTGTGACTTCGGCGATGTTACGAACCTGATTGGTCAGGTTTCCGGCCATGCCGTTGACGCTTTCCGTCAAATCCTTCCACGTACCGGCTACGCCCTTCACTTCCGCCTGGCCGCCCAGCTTGCCTTCGGTTCCCACTTCTTTCGCCACGCGCGTCACTTCCGATGCGAACGAGCTCAGCTGATCGACCATCGTGTTGATGGTGTTCTTGAGCTCCAGAATTTCGCCGCGCGCATCCACCGTAATCTTGGTGGTCAAATCGCCTTTGGCCACGGCGGTTGTAACGCCCGCGATGTTTCGCACCTGGTTGGTCAGGTTCGATGCCATTGAGTTCACCGAATCGGTCAAATCCTTCCAGGTACCGGCGACGCCGCGCACATCCGCCTGGCCGCCCAGCTTGCCTTCGGTTCCGACCTCCCTCGCCACGCGCGTCACTTCCGAGGCGAATGACGAGAGCTGATCGACCATCGTGTTGATGGTGTTCTTCAGCTCCAGAATTTCGCCGCGCGCATCTACCGTGATCTTGCGGCCGAGATCGCCCTTCGCCACCGCGGTTGTGACTTCCGCGATGTTACGCACCTGGTTGGTCAGGTTCGATGCCATCGAGTTCACCGATTCCGTCAAATCCCGCCATGTACCGCCAACGCCCTTCACGTCCCCCTGACCGCCCAGCTTGCCTTCGGTTCCGACTTCCCTCGCCACGCGCGTTACTTCCGAGGCAAACGCGTTCAGCTGATCCACCATGACGTTGATGGTGTTCTTCAGCTCCAGAATTTCGCCCCGTACTTCCACGGTGATCTTGCGCGACATATCGCCCCTGGCAACGGCGGTGGTGACGTCGGCGATGTTGCGGACCTGGGCTGTGAGGTTACCGGCCATCGAATTCACGGATTCCGTCAAATCGCGCCATGTTCCGGCGACGCCCTTCACGTCCGCCTGTCCGCCCAGCTTGCCTTCCGTACCGACTTCCCTGGCCACGCGCGTCACTTCCGAGGCGAACGAGCTGAGCTGGTCCACCATCGTGTTGATGGTGTTCTTCAGCTCCAGAATTTCACCGCGCACATCCACGGTGATTTTTTTCGAGAGATCTCCGGTGGCTACCGCCGTGGTGACATCCGCGATGTTGCGCACCTGTGCGGTGAGATTACTGGCCATGGAGTTGACGCTGTCAGTGAGATCTTTCCAGACTCCACCGACTCCGCGTACTTCGGCCTGGCCGCCCAGTTTGCCTTCCGTCCCCACCTCGCGGGCCACGCGTGTCACTTCGCTGCCGAAGGCGTTGAGCTGGTCCACCATCGTGTTGATGGTGTTCTTCAGCTCCAGAATTTCACCGCGCACATCCAC
>JALYHT010000151.1 GCA_030776225.1 Acidobacteriota bacterium
GCTCCAGATAGAGCTTAACCAGGTTGCTTTCATTTCCGTTCATAGACAAACGAAGTTCACTTGCGCCGCGATTCACAATCGCCGGGATCTGCAACTCGACCAGATAATAACCGACGTAATTCGGAGCCAGCACCGCGCGCGTTACTTCGATTTGCCGCCCATCGATAAAGGCGTTGACCGTGCCCACGACTGCGGGAGGGGAATCCACCGGACCCGGGACGCCTGTGGGCCATTCCGGATTTACCCTGCCAAGACCAGTCGCCAGTATTTCCACAGTCGAACCGGCATAGACGGCAATTTTCGGCTCCACTACCAACCCGCTCGCCGCATCCAGAATCAGCGGAGAACCTTCCTGATCCACGAAAATCGCCGGGGCGGCGTCTTTCACAATGAGAGGCACGCTCCGCTGGTCCGCCACGCCAACCACTGTAAGCGAAAACGTACCGGGCGATGCTTCGAAAGGCACCTGTAATTGCGAACTCTGCTCGGAAGCCGCCAGTACAGGGTAGTTCATGCCCTGATTCCGCGCCGACGTTACCTTCGCGCCCAGCACGCTGATGAGGGAACCAGGCGCTGCCGGGCGTTCCGTTAAATCCGCGCCGCTGACCAGGCGTAAATTGCGGTTCTGGTAAGGCGCGGACGCTTCAAAAACGCCGTAACCATCCAGAGCCACGGTCAGCGTACCGTCCGGGTTGAGACGCACATCCCATGCGGGAGCTGCCGGAAGATCGCGGGATATGGTTCGCCAGTCAGTGCCCGCCCCTCCAGCGTCGTTCAATGACAGGCGGCCCGCGGATACTCCGTTGTCCGTCGCCACATATACCGTTCCGGCGGAACGATCCGCCGCGATCCCGTGAATTACCCCGCTTTGCAGCGTGCCGGTTACCTCATCCCAAAACTGGCCCCCGTTCACCGTTCTGTATAGATGGACTCCGGCTGCGGCAAGAGCCGTATTCGGCCGGTCGCTGTCCATCCAGAGCCGCGCAATATTCCCGCCTGCACTTTCAGGGGCTTCATTCCAGGTCGCTCCGCTATCGTGTGAAGAGAATAATCGCCCTTGGGCGGTCCCCGCGTAAACGGTGGTTCCGGAAGATACGGCGGCTGTGACGGGCGCGTGGAGCGCTGCCCCCAACCTGGAACGCAGCGCAATTTCAGGGTCGGCGCCGGCTGCGGGTGTCCACGTGCCGAGGGTGGCCGCCGCGATCGTGCCATCGGCGAGCACTATGGTCCGCCGGTCGATCAGTTTCCTGACCAGCAGATTCGGAAGGTCCTCATTCAGACTGGTCCACGAAAGCCCTCCATCAAGGGAACGCCACACCCCGGATTCGTTCCCCGCCGCGATCTCCTGCGAGTTTCGCGTCGCTACAGCCAGGGCCTTGAAACCGTTGCCGATAATCGACTGGTTGTTGAAAGCTGTCAGGTTGAGCCATGTGCGCCCGCTGTCATCGGAAGCGAAGACGTTCGAAGGGGCGGAGGCGTACAGGCGCGAGCCCGCGATTTGCACTTTCGCGCCGGCCTCGGGGACGGAAACCGAGTTCGACCCGGCACCAGTTGTCGCCGGTCGAATCGCTATCGTGTTCAGCCGCCAATGCACGAAATCCGCTGTTTCAAAAATTCTGGAAGACGCGGTTTCGGCCAGGAGAGTGCCGGTTCCGGGGGCATACCAGACCGACGCCACCGGTCCGGAAGCGGGACCGGCCAGACCCAGATTCAAAGTCGTTCCCGCAATTCGCTTCCATTCCATGCTCGATTGATTGACCGTCAACTGGGGGGTCGCGGGAACCTGTGCCGGGCCGGGGGCGGTAAGCCCAACAATCAGCAGGAAAACCTTACCGAATGTGCAAGCCCTCGGCTTTGCAGTGGATGCGCTACCGGTCCGAAAGCGCAGCTCTGTATCTCGCAGACACATCGACGTGTCCAATTCTACCTCCGACTCGAAACCAAGTACACTGGAAACTGCTGATTCGGCGCAGGTTGTTATATTTGTTTAATACGGAAACGGAACTTCTACAGCACTCGCAGTGCTATTCTGTAGGAGTTTCATGCCTGTTCTGCGCTCCTCATCCCGGCTCAGCGGGTTGGCTGCGGTATTTTTCGCCGCCGCCTGGGTAGCATGCGCGCAAACTCCGGGTCAGGCGTCGGGCGCGCTACCCGCTCCTGGAAGCGGAGAGGCAAAACTGGTTTCCTTCACCGGCCAAATCTCCGTTCTGCGGGATAACAACCCGTGGGCGCTGAATCTGGGCGATTTAGTCGAACCTCAACAAGTCATTGTTACCGGCTCGGATGGTTACGGCGTTTTCAAGGTTTCAGACGGCAGCACTTTTGAGGTGTTTCCCAAATCACGGGTTGTCTTTCGCCAGAATCGCGGCGATTGGAAGGATCTTCTTGAAGTCTGGCTCGGCAAGGTACGGGTGCAGATCGAGCACCCCGGCGGCCTCCCCAACAATAACCGCGTACGTACTTCGAGCGCTGTGATCTCGGTACGGGGCACGATTTTCGACGTGGAAGTGGAGGATGAGGATGGTACCACTCTGGTCCTCGATGAAGAAGGTCAGGTCGAAGTGCGGCACCTTCTGAAAGTCGGGGAGCCTAAGATCCTGAATGCGCAGGAGTACATCCGGGTCTACAAAAACGAACCCATCGCGAGGAAACTGATCGACAAAGGCAGCGCACTCCAGCGGGCGGCACGGGCCGCTTCAGATGCCTTGTATCAGGTCGCGCTCAACGCGGCACGCGGCGGGGCAACAACCGCTCGAACCGCGGGCGCCTCGACTGCGGGAGGAGCAGCATCTCCCGCAGATACAAAGAACGGCAATCCCGCACCCTCCGCCCCTCCCCCCGCGCCGTCTGCGCCCCCGGCGAAATAGAATACCTTCGGGGTTCTTTGCCTATATTGACATCCACACTATTCGTGTGTATAGTTCCAGCAGATCGGTTAAGGTTAAAGTAAGCCCCTATGTCTGTAAGAATCAATGTCATCCTGCCTGAGGAAACCGTGCGGGTGCTGGATCGGGTCGCCCCGAAAGGCAACCGCAGCCGCCTGATTTCCGATGCCGTCATGCATTATGTCTCCAGCCGCGGCAAAAGCAATCTGGCCGAGCAGCTCAAAGCCGGTGCTTTGGCCAACGCTAAAAGGGACATGGCGATTGCCGAGGAGTGGTTTCCTTTGGAAGAAGAAGCATGCCAACTCACCGCGTCCTGCCCAAAGGTCAAAAAGTAGCCTTCCCTCACCGCGGCGACATCTATCTCGTCAGTTTCGATCCCACGGTGGGATCGGAGATCCAAAAGACGCGGCCAGCTCTGGTCATTCAGAACGACATTGGCAACCAGTACAGCCCGATCACCATCGTTGCTGCCATTACCTCCAAGTTCGACCTGCCGCCATACCCGACCGAAGTGGTCATGGAAGCCAAAGACAGCGGCCTGAGCCAGACTTCGGCGGTCGTCTTAAACCAGATTCGTTCCGTGGACCGCCAGGGCTTGATCAAGCGGATCGGCAAAGCCAGCCCAGAGATTATGGGTCGGGTAGATCGGGCCATCCAGATCAGTCTGGGGCTGGTGGAGATATGACGCATCCGTTTTCCGAACCGACACGGCTTGTGCATGGGATCGCAATCGAATAATATGAACGGCTGTCTTTAACCTCCGGTAGCTGGATAGGAAAGCGGATGCACAAGATTATTTTCAGCCTGGTATTTATCGTTTTGCTGGCGACGGACGGTCCGATCTGGGCGCACCACTCATTGGGAGGTTTCGACAGGACGAAAACGGTG
>JALYHT010000152.1 GCA_030776225.1 Acidobacteriota bacterium
CTACAAAGCTGCCGAAACCGTGCGCGGCACGGTCGGTACGAGCGGGTTCGGCATGCACGCGAAGCGTCCAGGGGCCCTGAGGAGTGCCGGGCGGCCACAGATCGATATCCGTATTCAGCAGGTAGAAAAGCGACTTCGTATCGCCGAACTTGAAATTGATGCGTCCACCCCGCATGTGGAGGGTGGGGAACGCGGCCAGCGTTTCGGGACGCAGCAGGGATGCGAAGTTCCATGCCACACCCGCCACCGGATTATCGACACGGGTCAAATTGAGGCTGGCGTCCTCAAGGTTCACCGAAGAAAACTCCAGCGCGCCTCCGAGGAGAGACATAATGCGGGGCACCGCGAGCAGAGTGTTTACGTATGCGACAGGTTCGGCGCCGATTTTCGGGTCTTCTCCGATATAAACATTGGTGACGGTCAGTCCTGGCGACGGCAGCACCTGGAATCTCACGTCGCCGATTTCGACCGGTCGGCCGAGAGCTCTTTCGAGCCCCGCCTGCACCCGGTCCCGGTAGCCACTGGCGCTGATGCGGGGGACGAACCAGGCGGCGCAAAGAATGACCGCCATGGCCAGAAGAACGATTTTCCCGCTCCTGAGCTTCATACGCTGGCAGCTTCCCGGGCGAGCAGTTTGGCATAGAGGGCCGGGTCGTCGATGTCATCGCAGATGCCGGGGTCGCCGATGTCGATGTAGTCGATTTCGGCGGCGTGGCGGTCGATCACGTCGCGCACTTTGGAAGAAGCTGGTTCGAGCAGAAATTCTTCCATTATCGGCCGGCGGATCAGTACAGGATGACCGCGTTTGTTCTCAAAGCGGGGAATGGCTATCAGGGCCTGCGACGCGAGCAGGATGTCTACGGTAGCGAGCGAAATGGCCGGGTGATCGACAAGAGTGAACAGGACGGTATCGGTACCGGGCGAGATAGTGCGCAGGCCTGTTTGCAGCGACGTAAGCATGCCGAGGGCGTAGTGGGGGTTCTCGATTGTCCGCAAGCCCATCTGCTGAGCGATGACTGTCAGGCGCTGGGCATCGTGACCGAATACAGCGGTGACCGGCGAACAGCGGGCGCTCAGAGTGGCGGCGATTGACGTCAGAAAAGTACCCTCGCGGAAAGGCAGAAACGCTTTCGGGCGCCCCATACGGCGCGATTCCCCCGCAGCGAGGATGATCGCAGCGCAGCTCACTCGCGCGTATTGCTCTCTTCCCCGGATGAGCGGGACACCAGGAGCTTCTCGCGAAAGCGCTCGTCGGCGAAGATCGATTTCGAGAGGCCGCGCCAGTTGCCATCGGGATCGCGACGCATCGCGATCATTTCCGCGGCGACGGAGATGGCGATCTCTTCCGGTGAAACGGCGCCGATCTCCAGGCCCATAGGCGCGTAAATTCGATCGAACGCTTCCGGCGACAGGCCGTCTTTTTCCAGTTCTTTGATTACGGAAATAACCTTGCGTCTGCTGCCGATCATTGAAATATAGCGGGCATTGGTGGTGACCGCCCACTTGAGAACGCGCATATCGTCGCGATGCCCGCGGGTGACGATCACGATGAAGGTCGATTCGGTAACGGAGAGTTTCGGATAAATATCCTCGTACTCTTCGGCGTGTACCTCGGCGGCTTCGGGGAAACGCCCGCGGTTCGCGTAGGTCTCGCGGTTATCGATTACGGAAACGCGAAAGCCTCCGATATCGAGGACTTTGGCGAGCGTTTTTGAAATGTGGCCGCCGCCAAAAATAAGTGCCGCGGGCTGAGGGCCGATGCATTCCACAAATACGTCCAGCTGGCCTCCGCAGATCAGCCCATTGTCATAGGCGGCGTCCTGACCAAGGCTGAAAGACATGTGCCGCGGCTTGCCGGTGGCGATGACCTCGCGTGCCGCATTCCAGACTTCGGCTTCAACGCAGCCGCCGCCGATGGTACCTACCATTGAGCCATCTTCGCGAACCAGCAGTTTCGCGCTCTCGAAACTCGGGATGGAGCCTCGAACCTGAACGATAGTCGCGAGCGCGCACTTCTGACCCAGACCGCGCAGGTGGATCAGCTCGTCGAAGACATCCATTTCGGCTTTGATTATATCGGGTTAGACAACTACGTTCGGGCGGGCGGGGCTCGATGCCCGAAGTTGAACCGCCGTCCGATAATGAACTTGAGAATCAGGTGGTCGGTCCCGTGGGTTACGCCCACGCCCAATCCGGCGTTGAATTCCCAGTCGGGACTGAGGTTCAGATCGATTGCGGGCACAATCTGCTGCTGTTGCTGGTTCAGGGGATCGAAGCCGGTAACCGGCCCAAGGGACCCGTAGTATTCCAGTCCCGCGTTGATCTTCTTTGTAAAGTCATAGCCAACTTTGAAATTAGGCGAGAACACTACCCCTGACGAAACCCCCGGTCCGTGGAACGAGCGGTCCACCGTGGGATTAAAAGCGAGATACCACCGCCCTATTTGCCTGTCCACGATCGGGCGGAGCTCAAGGGTCCATGTATCGGGAGAATATTTCGCACGCTGGTAGCCGAACTCGGCGGATAAGCTGACTCCCACGGGCCACTTCCAGCTTTCGGGAACGCGCACGCGGGGGCGAATGTGGTCTCCCACCCAGCCGTAACTGTAGCCAGGGTTGTAGCTTGTGAAAATATAGAAGCCGGTCTCGAACCAGTCGTTGATACCCTGCGTTATCTCGACCGTCTCATGAAGGGCGTGTTCGGTGGGAACCATGCCGTCCATGATCCGCTTCGATCCGGCGAATGTGTAGTTGCTGTGGAGTTCCACCATGGTGCGCCCGGGCGCCATGGTTTCAGAGCCGTAAACCTGGATTTCGTAGTTTTCCTGGGCGAGAAGAGGACAGGCCGCAAATGCACTGAGAACCAGCAGTTTTTTCAGCTTCATTTGAGCGTTAAACAGATGATATTACGCGGCGCGAGTTCTGGGGAACACAAGTTGTCCGGCAAGGTCTGTTCAAGCCATGATGGAACGGTGAACCAATTTCGGGAAGGCTCTGTTGCAGGATTTCTGCATCGTCCTGAAGACGGGAACGGCTGCGGTGTGGTGCTGACCCACGGGGCCGGCGGAAATTCAAACGCGCCGATGCTGATTGCACTGGCGGAGGCGTTTGGCGCGGCCGGTTACTGCGTGCTCCGGTGCGATATGGCATTCCGGCAGCACAAGCCGTTCGGGCCACCTTCGCCGGCGACTTCAGCTAACGATCGCGCCAGCCTGCGGGAAGCGGTGACGCGTATGCGAAAACTGGTGACCGGAGCGGTGATGCTGGGCGGGCATTCGTACGGCGGACGTCAGTCCACGATGCTGGCAGCCGAAGACCCGTCGCTCGTGGAAGGGCTGCTGCTGTGTTCGTACCCGCTGCACCCGCCCGGCAAGCCCGGCCAACCCCGAACCGCGCACTTTCCCTCGCTCCAGACTACGGCGCTTTTTGTACATGGGACCAGCGATCCGTTCGGAACTGTGGATGAGATTACGGCGGCCCTGCGCATGATTCCCGCTAAGACAGAACTGGCTGTGGTGGAGGGCGCAGGCCATGATCTCAGGCGCGGCAAGTTCGATGTGAACGAACGGGTGGTCTCAAAATTACGGGCGCTCATTGCCGCGAAGCCGGAACATCACGCGTAAACCGGTTCGCCAGTCTGCCGCAAGCCCGATGCGGGCGATCTCGATGTTCGGGGACAGCGCCGATAGGACCGTTTCGGTAGTCGAGTGAAATTCGAGTGCGGGAGCCACCAGGAGAATGCGCGGCGGTTCCGGACTGACGACGTGTCCGGCGAAGTAGCCGAGTCGCTCGAAGTCTCCCGCCACGAGATGCCGGCGCACGCGGAGCCAGTAATCGAGCGCCTGAAAGGGGAGTTGCAGATCGGCGGTGGCTTTGATCTCGATGACGACCATACGCCCGGTATGGTCGATGCCGAGCAGATCGATAATCGCCCTTGTTCCGGTGCCCGATCTGCCACTGAAAATTGGCACCTGGCCGTAGATCGGCATTGTTCGCAGCGAGGCGTCGATCGCTTCGGGATGCGCGCGCACCTGCGATTCGAGCCAGCCTTCGGGACTGGCGGAGTACAGCGGATGCAGGGTGTCCGCGGCGCCGGGGGTGCGCACCCGCGTAATTTCCCGGGACAAGGCGAGTACCGTAGCGAGATCCGCCCGCTTACGGCGTCCGATTCCGCAGGTGAATTTGCCGCCAAAGGCACGGGCGAATTCAAGCCCTTTGACCTGCAGGCTTATCGAACCGTCGGATTGTTCGACGGCGTCCACGCCGTCCATTTCCGGCAGAGCCTGCGATTCGAAGTTGGGGGACGCGGGTCGACGGCATGGCGGGAGGATCGAATCGAGATTCCCGGCGTCGGTCACGTCCACAAGGCCAGCTCGATCTTTGCCGTCGAAGGCGAAAAGCTGGCAGGCAACCCTGGCGGGGTCGAGACATGCTACGCGGAAAGCCGCTTCGCGTTCCATCCCGGCGGGGATGTAAAGAACGAGACGCGCGACGGAGAGGGCGCGTTCGCGGCGCCTGAGATAGTCGAGCCAGATCAGTCCCGCGGCCACAATCCCGGCGGGGTTCGCGGCATCGGGTGGAACGCCCATCATGGCCATTCCAGCTGAGCCATTACGCAGGAAAGCGCGCGGGAAGGAAGGCGAGAGGCTTTCTTCGAGATTTGGCTCTGTGCTGAGATCGGCGATCTGCCACCCGGGCCACTCACGGGCCAGAATCAGTTGAAAACGCTCGCAGAAAGCGACGCGCGATGTTTTACGCGAAAGGTCGCGGGCGGCGGGGGCGGCGAGATCGGCAATCTGAAGCTCGGCGTCGGGTTTGTGGAAACGTTCGATGGCCAGGCGCAGACGATCCCGCTTCTGCTCCTTCAGACCGGTGATTTTGCGAACGAGGTTGCGTTGTCGATTCCACGCCTGCAGAACCAGCCGGCCGTTCCATTCGGAAATGCTCCATTGGTCGGCCAGCAGATGAAGAGGTTCTTCGCCGGGGTCAAGCATGGCGGGCTGGACGGCGGACGCTACAAAGCTTTCGATAACAGCTCTCAGATCGGACACGCGCTGTCAGTCTGGCAGGCCGCGGGCCCGTGCCCTATATTCCATGGGAGGGAAGGTTATAGTCGATAGGACAGAACACTATGGCAGGCAACGGGAAAGTCGCACTGGTCACAGGCGCGGGAAGCGGTATCGGCAGGGCGGCAAGTCTGGGGTTGCAGGGCGCCGGGTATTCCGTAATACTCGCCGGGCGCCGGGGCGCCGAACTGGAAAAGACTGCAGAGGCGGGCGCGGCAGATGGCGGCAAATTCCTGGTGGTCCCCGCAGACGTCACAAAACAGGATTCTGTGAAGGCGCTCTTTGCGCGGGTTGGTGAGGAATTCGGGCGGCTTGACGTCCTGTTCAATAATGCAGGATTGGGCGGCAGGGCCGTGCCGATGGAAGACCTCACGCTGGAACAGTGGAATGCAGCGATCGCGGTGAATCTTACAGGGGCGTTTCTCTGTGCGCAGGAGGCTATCAAGCTGATGAAGGCGCAGCAGCCGCGCGGCGGGCGAATCATAAACAACGGCTCCATTTCCGCGCATGCCCCACGACCCAATTCAGCGCCGTATACGGCGACCAAGCACGCGATCACGGGCCTGACGAAATGCATTTCACTCGACGGACGGGCGTCCGATATTACATGCAGCCAGATCGATATCGGGAATGCGGCGACCGAGATGACGGAGCGGATGACGAAAGGCGCGACGCAGGCGGACGGGTCGGAAAAACCGGAACCGCGCATGGACGTAAAACACGTTGCGGACGCAGTGGTCTACATGGCGAATCTGCCACTGAATGCCAACGTTCAATTCATGACGCTGATGGCGACGGCGATGCCTTTTATCGGGCGCGGCTGAAAAGCTGCGTCAGGCGCGCTGGCGAGGCATCTTCGGAAGGCGGGCGAATCGAAAACATCAGCGGGCGATCTGAACAACAGTGCGCGTCCCAAGGCCATCCGGCAACTCGTAGCGCATCACAATTTCCACACGATACGGCATTTTGCCGGTTTCGGCGATCTCCTGTTCGGCGTCTGGTCCCTTATAAAGGACGAGGCGGGCACCCCTTTTCAGCGCCGGGCGGAAGAGAGAGAGAGCTTTCGGAATGGGTGCGAGGGCGCGCGCGGTAATCAGGTCGGCGTCGAGTTCTTCCGCCCGGCGCGGCGTAATCTCCACGTTCGGGAGTTGCAGATCTTTGAGGACGGTATCGACAAAGCGGGCTTTTTTCTGTATCGACTCCGCCAGGGTGAAGCGCGTATTCGGAAGAACCAGCGCCAGAGGAATGCCCGGGAACCCCGCTCCGGTGCCCGCATCGAGCACATGACTGGCGGTGGCGAAGAGCCGCCATGGCGTCACGGAATCAAGCACATGCTTGATCGCGGCTTCGCGCGGAGACGTGATGCGTGTCAGGTTCAGGTATTTGTTGGCTTCAATGATGAGATCCAGATGGCGAGCGGCGCCCTGAATGACAGCTTCACGATTCGGCAGGTCGCCAGGCAATACAGAGTCTAAAAAGTAGTCATCCATGAGGTGATCAGCGGCTCCGGGCTGGCGTCGAGATTCACGGTTTCGCGGCGCAGTTCATCGCCTTCGTTCAGAAAGACCGCGACGACGCTGTCCGGTTCCGGCCGGAATTCGAGACGCCGGTCGCGGGCTTCGAGGCGCAGAGTGGTTCCGAGCCAGATCAGATTGACTTTAATACGTCGCTCCCGTCCGGCCACGGTTGCCTGCTGCATCAGCGCCGCAGTGAAGGGGGACGACTTCAGCCGCTCAGCCCACGGCGCCACGGCGAGTGCGCGAGCCCGGTCGGCATCGCGACGGCGGCTTTCGTCGATCCCGCCCTCGTCGCGATTTTCGAGGGCCTTCAGGTTGTTTTCGAGGTTATCGAGAAAGCTCATTTCAATATATTGTGACAATCCGGGTAGACTTAAAGATATCTCTTTCGACTTTTTTCCGCGTAGGTGCGTCTTGTCACCAGGAGCCAGCGTTTGATCCTTCGGGCCGTTGAAGACACGGACCTGATTTCACGAGTTCGCCGGGGCGATGTGGAGGCTTATAACCTTCTGGTATCGCGTTGGGAGAAGCGTGTCTTCAATTACCTTCTTCGACTGACCGCCAGTCCGGACGATGCGCTGGATCTTAGCCAGGATGCCTTTTTGAAAGCGTATCAAAACATCGGCAAACTTGACGACCCGGCGCGGTTCGGCCCATGGCTGTATCGTATTGCGCACAACGAAGCGTATTCATTTTTCCGAAAGCGGCGGCCCGAAACGACGCTGGAAGATGTGAACGCCGAGCACAACCCCGCGCCGGCGTTTTCACTGGATCTCTCGCTCGCGGTGACCGCAGCGCTCGACCGGCTGAATCCGGAACAGCGCGAAGCCGTGGTGCTGAAGGTCTATGAGGGTTTCAAATTCCAGGAGATGGCCGAGGTGCTCGGATGTCCGGTCTCGACAGTGAAGTCGCGTTTGTATACCGCGCTCGATCTGCTGAAAGCGGAACTGGCGCCCGCGGGCACAAAGAGTCAGAGAGGTTAGTTCTATGTTGAATACCGATTCATCTTCTATCTGCGGTCGTGCGGAAGCGTTGCGCGATTATGCGTTCGACGAACTTCCGGCGAGCGAACGCGATTCGATGGACCGGCATCTGGCGCAGTGCGCGGAGTGCGCGCTCGAATTCGACCGGCTCCAGTTGACTGCCGCGGCTTTGCGCATTTTGCCGGATCGCGAGATTCCGCAGCGAATCGCGTTTGTGTCGGATAAAGTCTTCGAGCCGTCCTGGATGATGCGTTTCCTGAACTCCGGGGCGCGGATGGGCTTCGCATCGGCCTGCGTGCTGGCGGTGGCAATAATTGTTTCAGCCTGGCATTTTGCGGGCTTACCGCGGCCCGTTGAAGTGCGTACGGTTGTGCAGACCGCCGCCGCGGGAACCGATCGGCAACAGGTAGACGAAGCTGTTGCGATAGCCGTGGCACAGGTCAGGAAGGAAGACGCGCAGATGATCCGGGCCGCGGTGCGCGAATCGGCGGAGACGCAGGATCGCCAGTATCGAAACCAGATTGTGGCGATGCAGGAAAGCTTCGACATGCTGCGAAAACGCATGAATTACAGTTTTGCGAGCCTGGCATCGAGTGAAGGCGGAGCGCGATAGTGAAAGTTCTTTCGGCTTTGGTATTGTCCGCGGTGCTCTGTTTCGCGGCCGCTGAATCCAAAGTTTCAAGAGCGGCTATTCTGGCCGTCGAACACAGCATTCACGAGAAGTTCGATTCTGCTATTCCGGTCGACCCTTTCTATGTGCTGGGAGACCCGCGCGGAACTTACCTTGAAGGTTACGGCGCGCTGTTCACAACGGAACTCAATCTGGTGAACGACGGTCCACTCAACCCCAATCCCTTCAAGCCCACGATCACGAAGGCGGAGATTACGGCCACGCGCGAGCGCAAGCTGAAGAATCTGGCCATCCTGAGGGACGCCATGCGCACGCTGATACTGAATTCATGCAGCACGCTCGACAGCCTGGCTCCGAACGAACGCATTGCGATGGAAACCATTCTGTTCAGTTATTCATGGGAGGATAACCGCGGCATTCCACACCGTTTGTTCATGAGCGCGGAAAAGCAGAAACTGGCAGCCGCGAAATCCGCGCATGCCGGGCCGGCGGAACTGGCGGCCGTCATCGAAGAACAGGAACGATGAGTCTCACAGGGACGGCAACGCCTCTGGGACAGCTTCTGATCGACCGCGGCCTGATCGCTTCGGACGATCTGGAGCGCGCCCTTGAACTACAGAAGGAACGCCGGGGCGAGAAGCTCGGGAAAATCCTCGTCGATATGGGCTATATCGCCCAGCGGGATCTTCTCGCGGCACTGTCGGAACAGCTCGGCCTGCCTGTTGCACAGCTGGGAGCGCCGGCCTCGCCTCCGGAGCTCGAAGGCATCTCAACGCGTTTTCTGCGGCAATGCTGTATATTTCCCATCGCGATCGAAGAGGGTTCCATCGTGCTCGCGATGGCCGATCCGCTGGATTTCGAAACGATCAACGCGGTTCATAGTTTTTCAAAGCTCGAAGTCAATCCGCAACTGGCGGGCGAGCAGGAGATTCTGGATGCGATCGATCGCTATTACACCGAAGGCGATCGGGAAACCGCGGCTGCCGAGTTCGGAACGGGCGACGAGGAAGACCTTGAACACCTGCGCGACATGGCGAGCGAGGCGCCTGTCATCCGGCTGGTGAATGCGATGATTGCCCAGGCCATCGAGCAGCGCGCCAGCGATATTCACATCGAGCCGTTCGATAAAGAGTTCCGCATACGGTTTCGCGTGGATGGAGTGCTCTTCAATCAGGAGCAGCCGCCGAAGGAGCTGAAGGCGGCGATCACCTCGCGGCTGAAGCTGATGGCGAAATTAAACATCGCCGAGCGCAGACTGCCGCAGGACGGGCGTATCAAGATCCGCATTCTGGGCCGCGAAGTCGATCTCCGCGTTTCCACCCTGCCAACGTTGTTCGGCGAGAGTGTTGTGATGCGTTTGCTGGACCGGTCGGCAGGCGACTTCTACGATCTGCGGCGGCTCGGCTTCGACGATTACATGCTCAGCCGGATGGAGCATTTCACTTCCCTGCCCCACGGGATTTTTCTGGTCACTGGACCCACGGGCAGCGGGAAATCGACAACGCTCTATTCCGCGCTGAAGCGAATCAATCTGCCGGACAAGAAGATCATCACGATCGAAGACCCGGTGGAATACCAAATGGACGGGATCAATCAGATTCATGTGAATCCGCAGATCGGGTTGACGTTCGCGGCGGGGTTGCGGCATGTCGTACGGCAGGACCCCGATGTCATTATGGTCGGCGAAATACGCGATCGGGAGACGGCGGATATTGCGATCCGGTCGGCGCTGACCGGACACTTTGTGTTCTCGACGCTGCACACGAACGACGCGCCCAGCGCGGTCACGCGATTGATGGACATGGGCGTCGAAAATTACCTGGTCACGTCTTCCGTGGTGGCCATTCTGGCGCAACGGCTCGTCAGGCTGATCTGCGGCAATTGCCGTGAGAAGGCCGGGGTTGCCATGACTCCTTTCGGCCAGGAGATCGAGACGTTTCACGGGAAGGGCTGCGAAGTTTGTAACGGATCAGGTTACAAGGGACGCGCCGGCATTTTCGAGCTGATGGAACTGAACGACGAACTGCGGCGCCTGATCATGAGTAATTCCGACGCCAGCCGGCTCACGGAAGCGGCGCGCCGCAATGGCATGAAGAACCTGCGGGAAGATGGCTGGATGAAAGTGGCGTTGGGTACCACGACAGCGGAAGAAGTGACCCGCGTTACGCAGGAATTTTAGGCAGCACCGGCAATGGCATCGGCGACATTTCATTATCGGGCAGTCGCGGCGGATGGGAAGCTGCGCTCCGGCGTTATCACGGCGGAGAGCGGCAAAACCGTGGCGCGCGAACTCATCCGGCAGGGGCTGACGCCGGTTTATGTGGGGGCCGAAGAGAAGAAATCGGCTGCGCTGAAACTTCCTGAGTTCGGGGGGAACAGGCGGCGGGACGTTCTTTTCTTCACTCAGGAACTTTCAACTCTGCTCAACTCGGGCGTGCCGCTCGACCGCGCGCTCTCGATCACCAGCGAACTGACGACCCGCGCGCAGTTCCGGACCATCGTGCTGGATATTCTCCGGTCTATCAAAGGCGGCAAATCGCTGGCGGATGCGCTGGCGCTGCACCCTGCGTATTACTCCGAATTGTTCATCAACATGGTGCGGGCCGGTGAAGCGTCGGGCAGCCTGGGCCAGATCTTCGAAAGGCTTTCGGAGTTTGAAAGGTCGCGCGACGAACTGCGGAGCTACATTGTCTCCTCCATGATTTATCCGGGACTGCTGGCGACAGTAGGGGCCGGCTCGATCTTCGTGATT
>JALYHT010000153.1 GCA_030776225.1 Acidobacteriota bacterium
ATCTGCGAGTTGGCGGCGGAAGAAGCGTCCGGAATCGCCATGTCTTCGGGTATTTCGATCCAGTCAGTCAGGCGCTCGTCGTGTGGAATGACGAACAGCCCACGCCGGTGGATGGTGAACTGGCCGACCACGGTGGGGTGGGCGCGCCGCAGGATTTTTACAACTTCACCCTCGCTGCGCCCCTGGGCGCCGGCGTGGGTGATGCGCGCCATCGCGCGGTCGCCGTTCATCGCGCCGAGGGTACGGTCGCGCGCCAGATAGAGATCGCCGGACAGGCCGGGAATCGGGTGGTCTGGAATGAGAAAACCGTAGCCGTCGCGGTGCATGCTGATGCGGCCTGCGATAAATTCACGACTGCGGGAGGTGACGGCGTAATGGCCGTTATTGAGCTCAATCAGCTCGCCGCGGGCGGCAAGGCGGTCAAGCGCGGTTTCGATGGCGCGCCGGTCTTCACCTTTGATGCGCAGTTCTTTGAAAAGATGTTTAAGGCCTGTTTTCCCGTTGGGCTGCTTCGCGATGTGCGCCAGCAGCGCGGCATCCGTCATATGCATCCATATTAAGGGCAAAGGGATTAAGGGCAATGGAGAAATGCCATGCTGGGTCTGCTCACGCCATTTACTAAGATTGGAGTACATGAGCCCGGGACAAGGTCAGGCGGCACAGCCAAAACTGCCAATCGCAGGAGTTAAAAATCTCATCGCTGTCGGTAGCGGTAAAGGCGGCGTGGGTAAAACCACGGTTGCAGTCAACCTGGCGATTTCTCTGGCGCGGCTCGGCTTTAAAACGGGCCTGCTCGACGCCGATGTTTACGGGCCGAATGTACCGCTCATGATGGGCGTGAACCAGGCGCCGGGCGCTGAAGGTGAGCGCATTCAGCCGCTGCAGAATTTCGGCGTCAAGCTGATGTCAATGGGGTTTCTGAGCCCCGGCGACAAGCCGCTGGTGTGGCGCGGACCGATGCTGCACAGCGTGATCCAGCAGTTTCTGCGGGGCGTGGACTGGGGCGATCTCGACTACCTTGTAATCGATCTCCCGCCCGGCACCGGGGATGTTCAACTATCGCTGATACAGACCGTTCCGGTTACAGGGGCCGTGGTGGTAACCACCCCTTCGGACGTATCGCTTGAAGACGCGCGCAAAGCAGTGCGCATGTTCGAGCAGGTGAAGGTGCCGCTGCTCGGGATTGTCGAGAATATGAGCTATCTGATGTGCCCTCACTGCGAGGAGCGCATCGATGTCTTCAGCACGGGCGGGGGGCGCCGCACGGCAACCGCCATGGGCGTGAACTTCCTCGGCGCATTGCCGCTCGATCCGCATGTTCGCATCGGCGGCGATACCGGGAAACCGATCGCAACGTTCGGACCGGACGACAAGCGCGCGAAGGCATACTACGAAATCGCGGAGCTCGTGATGAAGGAAGCGCGGAAGGCCGCCAGCGTCACAGGGCCAACGATGACCGTGTCCGATTAGGTGTCGGGCGAAGCTCACTTATAATCGAGCTTCATGCGATTGCGCGCGTCCGCCGTTATGCTTTTGCTGAACCTGGCGGCCTGTACGCCAAAACGGCCCGCCGCGGACTTCGGAAAGATCACCGGCGAATTCGTATACGCGACGCTTTCGTTTTCCCCTGTAACCGCTTCGGGTCAGGGGCTTCACAAATATAACGGAAAAAATTTCGACACGGACCTGGACGATCTGAGCCTGGCCGCGATCCGGGCGCAGCGCAGTTACTATCTCGACCTGCACAAGCAACTGGAAACTTTCGATAAGAAAGCTCTGTCGCCGGAGGACCGAGCCGATTACGACATCATCGATACGCAGATCGGGCTGGCGCTGTTCGACATGGATATCGCGCAATCATGGCAGCATAGTCCGCAAAGTTATGTGGAGCTGCTCGGCGCGGCGCTCTTCAATCCCTTTGTGCTGGAGTACGCGCCGAAGCCCAGGCGGTACGAACATATCATTGCGAGGCTGCGAAAAGTGCCTTCGTTCTGCGATGTCGCCGCGCGCCAGCTTCGCGATGTGCCGCCGATCTGGGCGCAGGTGGCGAAGGAAGAGAACGCCGGCAACATCGAGTTGATCGATAAAACCCTGCGGGAAGGCGCGCCCGCCGGCCGCAGAAACGATTACGAAACCGCCGCCGGCCCCGCTCTCGCAGCGTTGCGTAATTTCGATAAATTCCTTGAGGCGGGTATCCCGAAAAGTCCCGGCGTAGCGCCTGACTGGAGACTGGGGCCCGAACGCTACGCGACGAAATTCAGGCTGAACCTTGCCACAGATCGTAGTGCGGACGAAGTTCTGAAGGATGCGGAGACGCGGCTCAGAGAGGTCCGCGGCCGGATGCTGGAACTCTCGCTGCCGCTGCATGCCGGCATGTTCCCGGGGCACGCCGGTCACGCCGATCTGAAGGGGGACGACCGTCTTAACAGGATCGTGCGCGAAGTGCTGGACAGGATCGCGGAGAAGCATTCGACGCCCGCTACTTACCTGGGCGATGCGCGCCAGGACCTTGATGAAGCTCGCAGTTTCGCGCAGGCGAAGAATCTGCTGACGCTTCCCCGCAACGACAATCTGCAGGTGATTCCAACGCCGCGATTCGAGCGGGGCATTTACGGGGTGGGCGGCTTTAACCCCGCGCCTGTTCTGGAACCTCAACTTGGCGCGTTTTTCTGGCTCACCCCGATTCCGGCAGACTGGCCGAAGGCCCGGGTGGAATCGAAACTGCGCGAATACAACTTCTACAATCTGAAACTGCTGACGATACACGAGGCCATGCCGGGGCACTATGTGCAGGGAGAATTTGCCAATGCTGTTGAACCGAAAAGCCGGCGCGTGCTGCGCGCGATCTATGGCAGCGGGCCTTATCTGGAGGGCTGGGCGCAGTACATTACGCAGACGATGCTGGATGAGGGTCTGCTCGATCACCCGCCCGAACTGCGGCTCACGCTGCTCAAACAGGAACTGCGCGTGGATGCGAACGCGATTATCGACATCCGGATCCAGACGAATCGCATGACCGACGAACAGGCCATGAACCTGATGGAGCGCGACACTTTTCAGGAGCATGAGGAAGCGGTGGCCAAGCTGCAGCGCGTGAAGCTCTCTTCCACGCAGCTGCCCACCTATTTCGTCGGCTGGCGGGACTGGCTGCGCGTGCGCGAAGTGGATAAACAGACCAAAGGAACCGGGTTCAGCCTGCGCGATTTTAACGACCGCGCGCTGAAAGAAGGCGCCGTGCCGCTGCCGGTGCTGGCGCGATTGCTGGATGGCAAGAGTCTTTGAGGGCGTTATAATTTCTTAAACACGCAGACCATGGACGAACTCACCGTTCCCGCGCCGCCTGAGAGTACGAAGAGGGCCGTGCCTGCTCTTGGCGGGCTCTCGCTGCTGCGCGATATCGCGATCTCCGTTGTGCTCTCGGTGGTGGTAATCGTGTTTATCTATCAGCCCGTGAAGGTCGAAGGCACCAGCATGATGCCGGGTCTGACCGATCAGGAGCGGATCTTCATCAACAAGTACACGTATAAGCTCGGCGCCGGGACGATCTCGCGCGAGGACCCTGTCGTGTTCCACTACCCGAACGACCCCAGCCAGTCTTACATCAAACGCGTCATCGGGATACCGGGGGACACGGTGGAGATCAAAGACGGCGTGGTGTATGTAAACGGGAAGAAGCTGGACGAGCCATATGTGCCTCCCGAATACCGCGACGACGTGCCGGTGAAGAAGCAGACTGTGCCACCAGATCACTATTTCGTGCTGGGCGATCACCGGAGTTCATCCAACGACAGCCGTGTGTGGGGGTTTGTGGGGCGGAAAGCCATTTACGGCAAGGCGGTTTTTGTGTACTGGCCTCTGACTAAGATGGGGCCTGTGCATTAGCCGCGATTGGCAGACGTCCCATCTGTCTTCAGAATAGGCAATGCTAGACTAGCCGTTTGTCCGTCGCCACTTCGATAGCTCCAGCTGGCCGCTGGTTATTGCACTCGGGAATCCGGCAACCTTCATCGGGCGGTTTCGCGCGGTATTACGACGCCGAAACGGGAAAGAACCGGGCGGTTTCGACTGAGATCAGCGGCTATGCGGCGAGCGCGCTGGTTTACCTTTTTCAGTTAACCGGCGACGAGGCGTACCTTGCGAGCGCAAAAGAAACTGCCTGTTTTCTGGTAAGAGCGTGGGATCGCAGCTTACAGACCTTCCCTTTTGAACACCCGTCGCCCTCGCCCGAAAGCGAACACCTTTCGTATTTTTTCGACAGCGGCATCATTATCCGGGGCCTGCTCGCGGTTTGGCGGCAAACCCATGACGAAATGCTGCTCGAAATAGCGGGCGCTGCGGCACAGCGCATGGTTGCCGATTTCCACGCCCATCCGGAGTATCACCCGATTCTGACTCTGCCGGAGAAGGCTCCCCTGCCTCGGGGCTGGCAATGGTCCCGAAATCCCGGGTGTTATCAATTGAAATCGGCCCTCGCGTGGCGGGAGGTGGCGCAGATCACAGGCGACCGCGCGCTCACCGACGCATGGCTCGAAATCCTGAAAGAGACCACCGAGACTCACGGGGCATTTCTGCCCGGGGCCGAGTGCCCTCAACGTATCATGGACCGGCTGCATCCCTATTGCTATTTCCTCGAGGGGCTGACGCCGGAGCTGGACCGGCCCGAATGCGCGGCGGCATATGCCGAAGGGCTGAAGACCGTAGCGAAGTGGCTGCATGAAATCGAACCGACATTCGTTCGTTCGGACGTTTATGCGCAACTGCTGCGGGCGCGCCTCTGTGGCGCCGCAATTGCGCCGCTCGACGTTGCAGCGGCCCGGAGAGAAGCCGAGCGGCTGACGGGATTTCAGGCCGTCAGCAGCGATCCGCGCATCGACGGCGGCTTCCGGTTCGGCAGACGAGACGGTAAAATGTCTTCGCACCTGAATCCCGTATCCACGGTGTTCGCGATTCAGGCTCTCGAAATGTGGCGCCGAGCCCAACGCAATACCAAAGACGGCGCCGAGGACGACGCCCCGTGGACCCGGATTCCGATCTGATACGGATTGTTTTCGCTTCCGGGAATTCGCATCTCAATCGCGCACTGATCGAGCGGACCGCCGCCTTGCGGCCGGAGCTGCCGTTGCTGGTCGTCGCCGAATTCGAACCTGAACACGGCGAATGGATCCCTTATCATGTGCGGCGCGGGACCGCGGAAAATCTGGCAGCCGTGCGGGCGGCCATCGGGGGCCAGGGGATCGAGATGGCGGCGGCCATCGTTGCGCCCGGAGTTCCGCTGACCAGGCTCCGGGTCATTGCTCTGCGCATTGCGGGACGATCACTCACAATCTATGACGAGAACCTCGCGCCTCTCGCGGGAGCGGGCTGGCTCAAATATGTGCGTTCGCGCATAGGCGAAACCGCGAATTCACCTCGCGCCAGGCGGTGGCTGGAACGGCTGCGCCACCCCGCTGACGCCGAAATTCCTCTGCGAGCCCGTGCGGCTCAGATTTACGGATTGGTCTGCAGCCGTTTGCGAGCGTCGCAGCCGGAAACTTCGGTGAAAGGCGTTACACCTCTCGCGCCCGGCGTCAGCGTCGTCATACCCAGCCGGAACGGGCGGGAACTTCTCGAAACTCTGTTAGGCGGGCTTGCGCCGCAACTGCAGGCCGGTGAAATTATCGTAAGCGATAACGGTTCGTCGGACGGCACCGCCGCCTGGCTTGCCGCGCGTTATCCCTCTGTTCGAGTCCTCTCGGCCAGAGCGCCGCTTTCTTTTGCACGGGCGGTGAACGCCGGCATTGTCGCGGCGAAATTCAGTCATACGCTGCTGCTGAACAACGATATGGTGGCGGAGCCCGGCTTTATCGAGGCGCTTCAGGCGCCTTTTGGCGCGATCCCGGATCTCTTCTGCGCGACGGCTCAGATCTTTTTCCCTCCGGGCGTGCGCCGCGAAGAAACAGGCAAAGCGGTTTGGCGCCGCGAGTCTCCTATGGACTTTCCCGTGCGCTGCGATGAGCCGATCGCCGGCGAAGATCACACGTGGGTTCTCTACGGGAGCGGAGGCTGCTCGCTTTTCGATACGGAAAAGCTGCGCGCCCTCGGAGGCGTGAGCGAGGTCTTCGATCCGGCGTACGTGGAGGACCTCGATTTCGGCTACCGGGCGTGGAAAAAAGGCTGGCCTACCGTATTGGCAGCGGGTGCGCGGGTGGAACACCGCCATCGCGCCACCACATCGCGATACTACACGCCGGCACAACTCGACCATTTCGTCGAACTCAATTACCTGCGGTTTCTGGTTCATGCGGTCGGGTCGCCCGCTTTGTTCCGCCGCCTTTGGCTGGAAGCGATCCGGCGACTACAACTGCGCGCTATGGCCGGGGAGGCTTCGGCGCTGCATACTTTGCGCGATGTTCCAGGCGTGGGTCCGCAGCCGGCGAGATCCACCGGGCATCTCTCCGAAGACGAAATTCTCGCGCTGGGGAATGGGGATGTAGCTGTGTTTCCGGGACTGCAGGAAACAAAGAACGAACCCATTCTGATTGCCAGCCCTTATCTCCCGTATCCGCTTTCGCACGGAGGCGCGGTGCGCATGTATAACCTGATGGCGCAATCGGCCGGGGAACGGAGTCAGATACTCCTCGCCTTTTGCGATGAGCTCACAGCGCCTCCGCCCGAGCTTCTCGCGATCTGCCGTGAGGTGATTCTGGTGCGCCGGCACGGCTCTCACTATAAGCTCGCCACGGAACGGCCGGATGTTGTCGAAGAATTCGCGTCAGAGGCCTTCCGGGCCTGTTTGAAACAGACGATTCATCGGTGGCGCCCCGCGCTGGTGCAACTGGAATTTACGCAGATGGCCCAATACGCCGCCGACTGCGGCCGCGCGAAAACGCTCCTGGTGGAACATGACATCACGTTCGATCTGCACCAGCAGCTACTTGCCACCACGCTGGCTGCGGGAACCAACACCGGCTCGCCGCTGCCTGAGCTGCATCAACAGCTTGCGAAATGGAAGGCTTTTGAGACAGCCGCGTGGAAAAAAGTAGACTGCGTTGTCACTATGTCATCGAAAGACGAACAAACGGTGACCGGCGCAAAACGCGTTGCGTGCCTGCCTAACGGAGTGGATACGGAGCGATTCCAGCCGAGTGGCGAGAAGCCGCAAGCGCGCCGTCTGCTGTTCATCGGATCGTTTGCGCATCTTCCGAATCTGCTGGCGCTCGACTTTTTCCTCAGGAAGGTGTGGGTGTTGCTGCGGAGGGAGTTCAAGCTGCATATCATCGCCGGCAACCGCCCGGATTACTTCCTCGAGTATTACCATACGCAGGTGAAAATCGATTTAACGCAGCCCGGCATTGAGCTGGATGGTTTCGTATCCGACGTACGGGAGAGCTACAGGAATGCCGAAGTGGTCCTCGCTCCGCTTACGGCCTCGGCAGGCACCAATATTAAAGTGCTTGAAGCGATGGCGATGGGCCGGGCCGTTGTAAGCACGCGGGCGGGCGTCAATGGCCTGGACGTGACGCCGGGCCGTGACTGTCTGGTGGCGGAGTCGGCAGCGGAGATGGCGCGGCAGCTTGAAGATCTTACCGAGGACCCCGCGGCAAGGCGAATCATTGAGCAACATGCGCGGGAAACGGCGCTGCGATACTCCTGGCGGGAAATCGGAAGAGCTCAGGCCAGCCTTTACGCGAGCCTTGGGGATTAGCTTGCCGAGCGATTAGCGGCGTACGATAACTTCGCGCAGGCTCTCGCGGGTCAGAAAGAACTTCACCGACTCGAATTTCCCGAAAAGCTTTTCGAGATTGCGGTTATTGAACACATGGCCTGCCGGCCGCATATCGCGCTCCGTGAGCACCAGGGTTTTGTTGTCCGCGATCCGGAAGGAATGGGAAGGCACTTCGCCTGCCCGCTCGGTAGCGGTGAAAAAGGCCAGCAGGTATGACTTCGGCTGCATGACTTCATAAAGGCGATCCACTGTGGCGTTCAGCAGTGCGGGACTCATAAACTGGAGAGAGTCCCACAGCAGCACGCCATCCAGCGTGTCGGGAGGGTATTCGAAGTTCTGGCGCAGGAAGTAATCGATCCGGCTGGGATTGGTTTGCTCCCCCAGATCGCAATCGAACGCTTCATCGAGATTGCGTACCAGATCCTGGGAGTAGACCTTGTGGCCCAGATTGATCAGGAAATTGATGTTGTCCTGATTGGCGCCCGCGCAATCGAGTATTGACAGGCCGACGACATCGCGAATATTGAAAAAGAATTGTTCGAGTCCGCGGCTTTGCCGGGTTTGTGGCGGTTCCTTTTTACCCGATTTGCCGGTACGGGCGGTGGCGGAAACGGAGCGCGCGGATAATCCTGAAACTTTGCCGGAATGGCCGGAAGTCTGAGCAACAGGATCGCTGTCTCTGCGAAACAGTGAACGCAGCTTTTCAGGCAACATACTCAGCCGATTTTCCGATTGCGTTTCCTGACCACAGGCGCGCTCCGCGGCCCTTATCTCTTCACGCCGCCGACGGCTCCGACTCCCGCGGCCACAGGTGAAGGCACCGGCTCATTTGAGCGCGTAACAGATGGTGTGGGCACAGACGGACTCGGGGCCGGCGCAGAATTCTTCGGTTCAGCTTTCTTGATATCGATGCTCCCTTTGAAGAGGGCGCCGTCTTCAATGCTGATGCGGGAGGTGGTAATGTCGCCTACAAGTTTGGCATCTTTACGAATATCGACCTTGTCGCTTGTCTCCACATTCCCCTGCACCTGGCCGAGGATGATGACATCGCGTGCCCGAATTCCGGCCTGAACGCGGCCATTCGGCCCGATGGTGACTTTGTTTTCATGCGATTCAATGGTGCCTTCGACATCACCATCGACATAAAGGTCTTCCTTAGTGAAGATCTGGCCAACGATTCTCACTGCTTTTCCAATCGTCGCAGTATTTCGCGACTCGGACTCCGGTGTCCGGAACGGGGTAGATGACACTGGTGCGGGCTCCTTTTTGATTTCTGGTGCGGTTACTGTTGCAGGCGGTGCGCTGGCCGGTCGCGGCGCCGGGGGTTCTTCTTTTTTATTCCACATGCTCACTGGGGGCGGCCTCCATTTTGTAATATGAGTTCGAATTATTGCTTCAAACTGCGTGTGCCAGGTTTCAGTCTACCGAGACGTGGCGAACGCTTGCAATGCAACTTAATTCAGGTTACCGAAAAAGTCTCGCGATGGCGAAGGCGGCCGCGGCCGCAAGACCCCCGATAAGGGTAGTCTGCATGCCGCCCCGCCACATGGGGGTGCCCGTAAATCTGGCCTTAATGCAGCCGAAGATGAACAAAGCACTGAGGGTTACGGCAACTGAAGCGATGAGACTCTGCTGTAGATCGCCCAAAAAGAAATACGGCGTCAGTGGGATCAAACCACCCGCAATATACGAGGCACCGATGGTGGAAGCGCTCCGGAAGGCCCGTTTCGGGTCGGGTTCCTCAAGTCCCAGTTCGAACCGCATCATGAAATCCACCCATTGCTTCTCATTCGAGCTGATGGCCGCGACAATGGGCTGGATTTGCTGATCGGTGAGGCCCCAGCCCTGAAATACGCGCGCGACTTCGGCGGATTCTTCGTCGGGCATTTCGCGGGTTTCGTCGATCTCACGCTGCAGTTCGTTCTGGTAATGCTCCTGATCGGTCCGGGCGGCGAGGTAACCTCCCAGGCCCATCGCGATGGACCCCGCAGCGATTTCGGCCAGCCCTGCAAGGACCACCACGGAGGTGCCGACTTTCGCGCCGGAGAGTCCTGCTGCCAGTGCGAAAGGAACTGTCAGCCCGTCCGACATGCCAATTACCACGTCGCGGACGGTGTCGCTGGCCGTGAAATGATTTTCTGCGTGGGTACTCAGGCGCATGAAATCCCTCGGGTCATGTAGAAACAGAATAAAGGGTTCGGGGCGCTGCGCGATAGAGCCCGCCGCTCGTTATGGATTTCTGTAAGGCTGCAAATACCCCGGGTCGATGTCGGGTTGGAACATCCAGAAGGAACGGTCGGGGTACCAGGCTACCAGGCGGCTGTTCTCCGCACCCATATCCTGCGCCCAGATGACAGGCTGGTGGTCGATATCCGCAAGGTTGTAAATCCACTCTTCATGCGGGCTCTGAATGCCTGTGTAGCGCACGAAGATGACGTGCTTTCCCGGATGGCTCGCCATAAGATTGGCTTCTACAGCACCTTTGCTGCTACTCACGGCCTGGCGGCGATCCGGCGTGTCGCCCCGGTAAACATGGAGCGCCCGCGAAGCGAACCCAGTACCGAGCACAATCCAGCAGAGAATCGTGAGCGCGAGGCGCGAGGCCGGTCTGCCTCCCGGCAGGTGCAGGGCAGCCCAGGCCCGCGTACGCCGCAGCGACTGCACGAGCAGGATCAGCAGCACGGCAGTGAACGGCGCGGCGTAATGCACGTAGAAAATCATTTCGGGTATCGCGCCCAAAATGAGTACACCGGCCAGCAGGACGAGGGGCCTGGTTCGTTTCGAAAGAAGCCAAAGCGGCGTGCCGAGGAGCAGCGCGGCGAGCCAGAGCGGGTCGCCGAAAATCGTGGAGGCGGTCTGGTAGAGATCGCCGAGTCGTATTACGGACAGATGCAGGCTGCGCGCTTTTGAATTCATGTCGCGCGTCCACCCGCGATTGAGAAAGTCCAGATCGAAGTGCTGCGAAGCTTTGGTGTGTTCAACAGGGAGAACGATGAGGGGCGGGTAGGATTCGTAACGCGCGAAATATTCCTGATAGGGCATGCGGAGGGGGTGCCCCGTGACGCGGTAATCGTAAAAGGCCGTCCATGCGAGTGCGGCCGCGACTATGGCAGCGATCGGGAGCCAGATTTGGCTGCGGCGACGTTTTACCTGCAACCACAGGGCGATGGAAACGGGTGCTGCCAGCAGGAAGCCTTCATAAGGGCGCGTCAGCAGGAGTATCGCGGCGCCCGCGCCATAGACCCACGGCAGGGAACGTGCGGAGTCACGGCGCAATATCCTGCCGTATGAACCGACGACTAACGCGCCGCCGATGGCCGCGACTGCCCCGCCCCAGTAGCTGTTCATCCAGTAGCTGAAAATGCAGAGGTCGAGCGCGATGAGCGTACCGAGCAAGGCCCATTGCGAGGGGAGCCAGCCCTGGAGAGCCCAACACAATGCCGCTGCAAGCAAGGCGCAGCTCAGCCAGACTCCCGCCCAGGGGCTTCCGGTGGCCAGTTTTCCCACTGCCATGGCGAGGCCCTGGCCAGGTGGATATTTTGACGCGTACGTTGGTTGCTGCAGAACATATACGGTTTCGAAAAAGGGCCATAATGCATGGGGCTGATTCGCGAGACGCGCGTGGGCGAAGGTGTCGGCCTGCAGGATGTAACTGAATTCGTCGTAAATCGAGGGTTGCGGCGCCGGCCAGACCGGCAGGAGCGCGGCGCGGATGCCGGCGACAATCAGGGCAGCCGCAATGTAAACCAGGGCCTTTTGACGCGTGAAAGCCTCGAGCTTTTTCGCGAAGACGCGAGTTGGGCGCCGACCCCGGGAAACAGGCCGCAAAAGAGTCACAGCACACAAAACGACGGCTATAGCTTCGGCGGTGATCTTCCACGGCATTCCCGACTATTCTCGCCCACACGGTGGTAAAATTCGGTTAGCGCATGGGGGCGCAACGGCTTCGACGGGATTGAATCGCGATGGGAAGGCGTGCCGGGTTCCGAGCTCCCGTAAAACGATCGGAAAAACAAAACTGCCAATAACATGCAGTTTGCATACGCTGCTTAATTAAAGTTAAGTGAGCGTCGCTCCGGCCAGTCAGCCCACGGGTTGGCTAGTGAGCGTCATCCAGTGGGATAGGGAGCAGGCTTCGGTCCGGAGCCGAGACTCGAGATCAATCGGACTAGGTGCAGCGCTGCTTTTGCCGGTTCCGAAGCGCTGACCGAATCAAAAGAACCGCGCTACGCACGTAGTCTTTTCATTTCGGGCTTTTTCGGACGGGGGTTCAACTCCCCCCGCCTCCACCAA